>CAYRYC010000021.1:0-11590 GCA_964428445.1 uncultured Methanosarcinales archaeon
TTATATGTTGGATTTAAAAGCGTCATAAACAATTAATCTTCAAATATAAAAATGAATTAACTCAAATGATTTGATTTTAAAGAGAAAAAGAGAAAGATTTAATAATAATTTAATCAAAAGAAATAATTATGGCAGAATACAAACAAGTTATATTAGTTAGAGCAGACCTTAAACTTCCTAAAGGAAAATTAGCAGCTCAAGCTGCACACGCAGCAGTTGATTGCGTTCTAAAAGCAGACAAAGATATTGTTAAATCTTGGCGAGCTCAAGGTATGAAGAAAATCGCTTTGAAAGTTGAAGACGAAAAAGAATTATACAAATACGTTCAAGAAGCTAAAGACAAAGGCTTAGTTACCACAGTTATTACTGACGCTGGTAAGACAGTTGTTGCTCCAGGTACAGTTACTTGCGCTGCAATTGGTCCTAATTTAGAAGACGATGTTGATGCTATTGTTAAAGATATAAAATTACTTTAAATAAAATAATTTCAAATTTTATTTGCCAGAAATGTACCTAAATTTATTTCAATTCTGGCAGAATATAATAATATAGTCATTTTTAATAGTCCCTTTGCCAAGGATGCATATTCGTTTGATAACTATCAATCAAAGGAATTACTCTTTGTTCAGAATCTTTGTTCAAATTAAAATAGTTTCTTTTAATTTCAATATTATCAGCAGTCATAATTGCAAGATCGATATGACCACCAGTTCCAAAATCCTTTTTTGCAGCATTTTTCATTGCATTAACTGCAATCTTAATAGCTTCTTCTTTATTTTCACAAATTCTCCCATCAAGAGTATAATTTGAAAGAGGACTTAATACTTCATTAGCATATTCAGATCCTGATCCAGATGCTGCGAATAAAGATCCTTCTTTTAATTCATCATTTAAATATATGCACATATCAACAGAATCATTTTTTTGAATTCCAAATAAATAATTATTAACATCTCCAAAATCTTCTTGTAATTGATTGTTCATTCCCACAAGAATAGCTTCCAATTCGCTTTTTTCAAAAATACCACCTTCTTTTGTAATTAATTTACCTTTTGAAGGACTTGAACTTGAAAATAATCCATTAATGCATTTTCCAGCTGTTCCAAAGGCATAGTTTGAAGCTTCTGGAGAAAATAATTTTATATCGTTATCAGTGTGCGATTCCTCTGAAGGCAAAGTTCCTCTAGAATCTGTTAAAATAAGAACATAAGATTTGTTTGTAGAAGGATCGATACCGTTGATTCCAATTACTGTTGTCATATTAATTTCCCGAATCTGCTACTATATAAATGTTTCGGTTCTTTTACCACTCTTCAGTGATACATCTTAAACCCTTCTAATCCTTAAATTTATATAGTAGGGAGCTTGAAAAACACTGGGTGCATTATATGAAAACTAACTTTTTTAGCGTAATAGCAAAAAAACAGACTTACAAGAACATGCTATATCTTCTTTTAGCATTTCCTCTAGGAATAATCTATTTAGTGTTTCTTATCACAGGGATTTCTCTAGGAGCAGGATTAATAATCACATTATTGGGAATTCCAATACTTCTAGCAACTATGCATATTTGGAGACGTCTAGGATCTTTCGAGAGAAAATCAGCAGAATGTACTCTTGGGGCAAAAATATCTCATAAGAAGACCAAATATGGAAAAAATAAGAATCTTTGGCAAAAAGCAATCAAACCAATCAAAGAAAGTTATACTTGGAGAAGTTTAGCACATCTTTTTGTTAAATTCCCTATAGGAATACTATCATTTGTAGTCTTAGTGAGTTTGATTTCAATTACATTAAGCTTTATTGCAACTCCAATACTATTTTACCTAGCAAAATCAGGAATTATGAATGTAGCTTGCAATGGAGGACCGTGCTTCCTCTACAAAGACATATATGTAATTATTGTAGGACTCGCAGGAATCTTCTTAGCATTTGTATCTCTACATGCATTTAATGGATTGGCTAGAGTTTCAAGCAAAATTGCAGAAAGATTACTTGTTAAGAAAAAGTAATTTTTATTTTTTTTATTTCTAACAATAAAAAAGAAATTTCATTTAGAAAGTAACTTTTTCTCTTTTTTCAGATTTAATTTTTGGAAATGGCATTGCACTTCCAAGTTGTAAAAGAGATTCATTCACATCAGGCCAACCCGCATAATCATCTGCAACAGGAGATATGTCAGCACCACCTTTAACAGGTAATGCGTACTCAAGTTCATTATGTTTAAGCAAATAAAAAGTAGGATACGAAAAAGGCCTAGGCAAAAAATCTTCAATAGGTCTTTTAGCAAACATATAATCCGAGTGAAATCTCGCCGTAGCATCAACAAGTTTTTTTCGTCTATAAAAACAAGTATTTTCTGCAACCTGTTGTACAATAATAGGAGCCAATACAAATTGTCCAAAAGCATCCTCGATACGCGAATAATAAAAAGAATCAAAAGTCCCTATCGAATCTTCAACCGCTGGAAAGTTTTTTTGAAAATTATCTGCATCCTCCTTGTTATTTTCTGAAACAGCTAATAAATTATTCGACGTCATATAATTATATAAACTAAATTTAGCAGCAGCATTATTAGAAACATTAACAACATCGTCTTTTTGAGAATATATGTTTACAGTAGTTCCAATAAGTAAAAGAAAGCAAGCTAACGCAGATTTAATTGTTTTCATCAATATCAAGAATCAATCTAAGTTTATAAACTTTAGGGCAAATTATTACTTAAAAGCTTTGTATTCTCTCTTTATAGGCTCCTTAGGGATTTCCTTCCCTTTGAAACAATATTCATAGAAATCACACTGTCCAGAACTCCATTTACAAAGAGGAGTTTGATTCTTAGGATAATCAACTATATCATCACCAAGTGTTGAAGCATGAATTTGTTCTATTTTAAACTTAGCGTGTTTAATAAGTTCTTCATCAACTTTTAGAGTCATCTCAGGCTGAGGAAATTTAACAAAGTAAATACCAACCTCATCAGGAGCTTTTCCGTGTTTTTCTTTGTAAAGAAGAGCATAGATTGCAAGTTGAAGTTTATATTGATCAGACATTTTAGCTCGTTTAGAGGTTTTATAATCCATTAGTCTAACAACGCCGTCAGCTTCTTCAATTACGTCGATAAATCCTTTTACGTAATATTCCCAGGAAAGATATTCTTCTTCTACCCTAGGAGCTAGTTTTCTGAATGCATCAGAAAAAGACATGTTGTGTTCTTGCATGCATGCATCAATCTTTGCAGAAACGAAATTAACCTGATTTGTAATCATGTTTTTTGTCTCATCGAGATACTCTTCGATTTGTTGTTCAGTCATGTCGAGTTTATCGAATTCTTCCTTGGAATCTTTCCAAGCTTTCTTCAACAATTCATGACCAATAATAATAAGATCCTGTTTGTAATTTTCATTAAGAACTTCAGGCACTAAAGAGTATAAATGCTCAAGAGCATAGTGGGCTGCAGATCCTCGAACAAGATGAATAGATGGTTTTGTTCGCATCTTTAGTTTGTAAATAAAGAAGTATTTTCTTGGACACTGAAAATAAGTGTTCATAGAAGACGGTGACTGCATTCTTTTTTTAGCCATGGAATTTACCTTATTAAATTTCAGGGCTGCCAAAAACTTTGTTTTTAAGCAGCCATAGGATAAAGCAAAAAGAACTTGTTTAAAAAAGTATGCTACAAGTGACCTGTGACAATTATTGGACAGGTTTCTTATATTCAGGTGCTAAACAAAAAAAGAAGTAATTATTATATTTAGGATCAACATTTTTTGAATAAGAAGGTAAATCCAAAGAATCAATTGAATTAGAGTCATTAGCAAAAGGACTATCAAAAATAACCATATTATCTATATCTTTGTTGTACATTGAAATAAGTGTATCCATCTCTTTTCTAGCTAATAAAGAATAGCCGAAATCTTTAGGTTTAGCAGAAAATAGAATTGATTTTTTATCTTCTACTAACTCAGTCATTTTTGTGTAAACATCAGCTAGAGAAAATAATCTTTCTTCTTCATAGAATTTAGGATTATCAACGCCAACAATACTCTCTATATTAACAGAAACGTAGAAAAATGAACCATTTTTATCAACTTTTTTTCCAAAGAAATGACTAAATTTTCGCGGCTCCATAGAAATATCTAATTTTGACTTTGCGTTAAAAATATTGCTAGATTTATTTATGTCAAGCCCGAACTCCATAAAGAGATAAATCATTACTACCTTTTAAAGGTTACAGTTTATAAACCAAATTCCTTTATAAAGGAGCCCTTAAAACCCAAAAAAACCTTTTTAGCCTAAAAAGGTTTATATAGTACAAAAGTCAAATAAGAGATACAATGGAAATCGCACAATCACATCTAAAAAAACACAATTACTTTAATGAAAGTCAATTCGAACACTATCTAAAAATTCTAGATGCAGAAGCTCAAGAAAATCAAATTTCACTCGGAGCAACTTTTCAACTAGTAGCCTTAGGAGCATTCTATAGAGGATCACACAAAGTTATGCTTGCAAAAGACAAAGAAAGAGCTAATAGACCAGGCTATAGTCCTGGGAGTAATTTCCTAGCCTCAGCAAATACTAGAATAGAAGTTAGAAGTGAATTCCATCATGTATTTCAAGGTTTGAAACATGATAAATATTTCTTAGATATGATGGAAAAACATTTTGATCTTAAAGATTCAGTTGTTCATCATCTTATTACAGCAATAAGTGCAGGACTTGACAAAGCTATTAAAGGAACTTTACGACTAAAACAAGTAACTCACTATAGTCATTATTTTCATCATTTCAAGACAGTTATTGATCATGAATTGACAAAACAACACGTTAATTCAAATCTTCACGCAAGAGATATGAAAAACTTCAACCATTAGAAGAGCCTCTTACAGAGGTCATCTTGCACAAAGCTCAGCTCATTATTATTCGCAAGCTTGTCTATAACAACCTTAGCTTACTGTGTTCATTAACATTCTCGCCCGGATGTCGCTGATGCTCATCAGTATCGTTCGCAAGCTTGCCTATGACAAGCTTTTTAAACATACTATTTTTCTAGCTTAAAATGTCTTATGAACTAATTATCACTGAGAAACCTTCTCAGGCCAAAAAAATCGCTGAATCTCTAGCAGATACAAAGGCAATTCTCAAAAAAGAAGGCACTGTTTCTTATTATGAAATTAGACATAAAGGTAAAAAAATCATGCTTGCTTCAGCAGTAGGTCATGTCTATTCTCTAATGGAAAAAGAAAAAGCCTACAAATATCCTAGTTTTGACATTCATTGGGTTCCTGCTAATTTAGTAAGTAAAAATAGCAGCCACGTATCAAAATACATCACAGTCCTAAAAAAGCTGGCAAAAGAAGCAGATTCTTTCACAATAGCTACAGATTTCGATGTAGAAGGAGAAGTTATTGGTCTCAACGTCCTTAGATTTGCATGTAAGCAAAAAGACGCGGAGAGAATGAAGTTCTCCACATTAACAAAACCAGATCTTATCAAAGCCTATGAAAATAAACTTCCTCACATAGAATGGGGTCAAGCGAACGCAGGAGAAACCAGACACTTCCTAGATTGGATGTACGGGATTAATCTCTCCAGAGCATTATCTCTCGCTATTAGAAAAGGCGGATTATTCAAAACACTATCAAGCGGACGTGTTCAAGGTCCATCCCTAAAACTTCTCGTTGACAAAGAAAAAGATATTCGAGCATTCATTCCAACTCCATATTGGAATATTACCTACGGCGGAAACGTAAAAGGAATCGAACTAGAATCAAACCACGAGAAAGATAAATTCACAGACGAAGCTGAAGCTAAAACAGTTTTCGAAAAAGTTAACAAACAAGACGGAGAAATCAAGGACCTCGAAAAACGACAATCCAAGACACAACCACCATTCCCTTTCGATCTTACAACATTACAAACAGAAGCGTTCAGATCGCTTAAAATATCCCCTAAAGATACTCTTGCAATAGCTCAAGAACTTTACACAAAAGGATACACATCATACCCAAGAACATCTTCTCAAAAGCTTCCTAAAGAACTGGAACTAAAAAAACTAGTCGAAGCTCTTATCCGACATCCTATTTACAAAGAACTAGCACAGAAAATTCTGGACACAACAAAACTAGTTCCTAACGAAGGTAAAAAAACAGATCCTGCCCACCCATCAATCTATCCAACTGGAATTCTTCCAGCGACCGGAGAACTTGAAGGTAGAGATTTCAAAATTTATGATATTATAGTACGAAGATTCCTCTCAACATTTGCAGGAGCTGCAACAAGAGAGACAAATAAAATTATCATCGACGTTAAAGGAGAAAACTTTATCACAAAAGGTACTCGAACCGTCGATCAAGGTTGGTTTGAATTCTACGGGCCACACGTCAAGCTCGAAGAGCAAGAAGTTCCTATCGTAGAAAAAGGTCAAGAAGTAAAATACGTCTACGTCAAGAACGAAAAGAAAATGACCAAACCTCCAAAACGATTTACTCCTGCTAGTCTTATCAAAGAACTCGAAAAAAGAAATCTTGGAACCAAGGCAACCCGGGCTCACATCATCGACACTCTCGGTTATAGAGGATATGTTTTTGATAAAACCCTCGAACCAACTGAAATGGGAATTAAAACATCCGACATAATGGAAGAATATGTTCCTGATATTGTTAAAGAAGATTTAACCAGACAGTTCGAAGAAGAAATGGACCAAATTCGTGCTAAAAAACAAACCAAAGAGAAAGTTCTCGATGATGCTAAAAAACAATTAACTAAAATCCTAAAAAAATTCAAAGAAAAAGAATTAGAAATAGGAACAAAACTAAAAGAATCTCTTTTTGAAAGCCAAGAAATTGAAAATACCATCGGCCCATGTCCTAAATGTAAAAAAGGAACACTAATGATTAAATATTCTCCTAAAACCAAGCAACACTTCATCGGTTGCAACAACTATCCTGATTGTAAAGCACTCTATAATCTTCCAGGCAATGGAAAAGATGTTAGACCAACAGACAAGAAATGTCCTGAATGCGATTTCCCAATGATTTCTGTTGGAAGCGGTCGAGGTCAAAAAATACTTTGCTTCAACATGGAATGCCCTCTTAAGATTAAACTAGAAAAAGAAGCAATGAATCCAATCGTAAAAGAACTTCTAAAAAAACCATGTCCTAACTGCGGAAGCCCAATGTTATTAAGAAAAAGCATGTATGGAGAGTTCTTAGGATGTAGCGCCTATCCCAAATGTAAAACAATTATTCAAATTCCTAAAAACGAAGGTGATGAGCCTAAGGTTATTGATTATAATAAGAAAAAACCTAAGAAAAAAGCTGCAAAGAAAAAAACAGCTAAAAAGGCTGCCAAAAAAGCTACAAAGAAGGCAGAAAAAACTTCAGAAAAAAAAGCAACTTCTAAGAAATAATTATTTCTTATACTGATTTTTATTTACCTCATAAATTGTATAAATCCATAAACGAGTTAACAACCGCGTCAGCTTTAACTCCAGAATATTCTTTTCCTCGATCCATAAGAACGCTTACAGTATTCGGATGGATTGATTTGATATTGTGTCCAAATTGAATATCATATTCTCGATCTCCAATAACAACAATTTGATCATTTGGATTGTAAAGTCCTGCTTCATCAAGATCAGAAAATGCTTTTTCTGCCAAATACAAGTTCGGTTTTGCTTTCCCTTTTTCGAATTCAGCATGAATTCCTACAAATAGATCGCTTATTCCAAGAGCAGCCATTTTTTCTTCGCTTGCTTTCTGTGAAGAATTTGAAATTGCAACAACAGGAACATTTCCTTCAAGGAATCTAGCTACATCATCGTAAAGTCTCATGGTTCCATCTTGAGCAGCAAGAACAGGATCAAATGTTTTGTAGGGTCCTTTGAAAAATGAATCAAGCTCCATGCCTAAATATGTATCAATTGTCTTTTCAAGTCCTAGAGATTTTAATGATTCAACAGCTTGATCGTAGTCAAGAATTGATTCTCTTGAAATTGCCTTAGCCTGAGCTACCCTAACAGCATCATAGCTGTTAAGTAAAGTTTCATCAACATCCGAAATTACTAAATCTATATTCATCTTCATTTACCTCTAAATTTTATTCTCCATTAAAAATTTGACAACTTTAATGTCAACATCATATAAAAATTCTAAATCATTCTGAGAATCATCCAAGGTATAACTTGCTGCGTGCACTAATCTTCGCAGAACTAAGTACAAAACCATGTTTTGATAGACTTCCCAATCTAAATCAATAGTATTTTCTTCCGCGTAGACAGTTATGAATCTTTTAAACTTCACAGGATTAAGATTTCCATCTTCTTCCATTGCCCAAAATCGTGCTGCTTTCACAACATCGGTTTCAACATAGCCAACGTGGGAAAAATCATAGTCACTTATTGCAAAAAGAGAACCATTTTTAAAAAATACATTTCCAGGTCCAAAATCATAGTGAAGAAGTGACTTTTTAGAAAATTCTTTTCCCCACATGCTATGAACAACTCTAATAATTGCTTCTTTAATCATAGGAGAATCTTTTTTTACTCGTTTTGAAAAAGGACTTTTTGATCGTTTTACCTTAGCCATTACAGAATCGGTTCGAAAATTTGAAGGTGCTTCTGTAAATTCAGTAATTGATTCAATGTCTTCATGTAAAGCTTTAGTGTAAAAAGTAGTTTTTGCTTTGTAATCTTCTCCTGCTTTGTGAAATTTCGCAAGCATTCGCGCTGCAGTTTCCATATGTTGATGTGTAAAACTCTCTCGAGCATCAAGTTCTTCATAGGGATAAAGAATATAACAATCAGTTCCAACTTTGGTCAAATACTTTTTCTGTTTATTCTTAATAGGAAGAACAACAGGAATTCCTTTTTTGTCCATGTGAAGAGCAATATCTACGTGCGCTTGAATATCTTCAACGTTTCTACCTCGTAGATAGGATGATTTTTTCAAAAAGTAAGTTCCTTTTTTAGTTTCAACCTTGAAAAGATCATTCACTGATTTAATATCGAGTTCTTCAACAGAATCTACTGTAAGACCATAATGTTTTTTGAGCATTGGTTTAATCATATTCATTATAGCTCACCTCGAACTAAATTTTCTAATTCATACATACAAGTTGTATTAATCTGACCAACATCTCCAAAACCCACAAAGGAAACATTTGCTGCCTGAGCTGCTAAATAATCAGTTTCAGCATCTCCAACATAAACAACTTCTTCAAATTGTTTAGATACAGAATTATTTTGAATTGCAATTTGTAATGGTTTAGGATGCGGTTTAAATTCATCTTTCGAATAATCACTATTACAAACTACACCTCCTTTGAAATATTGTGAAAGATTATGTTGATCTAAAAGATCAAACACAGTTTCATCTCTGCTCGTAACAACTCCTAAAACATAATCTTGAGATAAATTCTTAAGGGTTTCATGAACACCTTGAAAAACAGCAATATCTGTGGTTTGTGAAAACTCGCCTTTTTCTCGAAGTTCAATTCCTCGTTTCACTAATTCAGGATCAGTTAAACAATGAGATAAAAGTTCACTCGGAGAACTTCGCTTCATATATTCAAATTCTTCATCGGTTAACGGATGTCTTCCTAATTGAGTAAGAATAGAACTATATTTTTCTCTTCCAGCTTGTAATGTGTCCAAAAGAACACCATCAAAATCAAACAAAATCAATTTTTGTGAATTATTCATCTTCCCTACCTCTTTTAGAAACATTTTGTTTCTGTTACTACTACTTAGTAGGTGAGTATACTTAAATGTCTGCCACCCCTGCAGGTGTTGCAAAACATAAGATTTAAATAAGAGAGCGTCTAAACCACTTTCATGGATCTTTCACTCCTTGGACTCACAGACAACGAAGAAAAAGCATACAGGACATTAATTAGACTCGGGAAAGTTTCCGCGAGCGAAGTTAGTCGTGAGTCCGGAGTATCCTACGGGAAGATTTACGAGGTTCTAGCGCGTTTAGAAGCAAAGGGCCTCGTTCAAGTCATTCCGGAAACAACAAAGAAATTTCTAGCTACAAATCCTGAAAATCTAATAAAACTCATAGAGAAGAAAGAAGAAGAATTCAAAAATATGAAGAAAGAAGCTGAAAAGCTCAAGAAAGAATATCAATTCCACGAAGAAGAACCTATTAAAATTGCTCGAGGAAAGAAAAACTTTCCAAAAATAGTTAGAGAATTATCAAAAAAAGAAAAAACATTCTCCTATTCAGTAAAATGGACTGCTGACTGGAACCCAGAATACGTAAGACGAAGTAAAGAAAACAGAAAATTAGGCGTAGATTCTAAAGTAATGACTCAAGTCACAGACGTAAACAAAGAAAATCTAAAAAAATGGTTATCAATACACCCAAACTTTCACGAGATTGAAAATCAAGGAGTAGTTTTCGATATTAATGATCATTATGTTCTTATTGTTCTCATAAATCAAAATGTCATTATGACAATTAAAGATAAAGCATTCATCAGCATGATGAAAATATTCTTTGAAAATACTTACAATAAAACTCCAAACATAACAGCTAATACTCTTTAGGATAAAATTCTAAGGTTTTTATTTTATTATTATCAATTTCTATTAAAGTATTAACTTTTTTACCAAAACCAGTGTTTAAAACAGTTGTTTTTCCAACTTTACACTTACCAAAGTGTTCATGCATATGACCACCAATACAGAGTTTTGGCTGAAATTTATCAATAATATCTCTTGCAATGTCAGAACCGAAGTGTTGACCACATCTAGGGGACTTTTTATCAGTAATTTTATCCAATCTAGTTCTAAAAGGAACATTATGACATAGGAAAATAATAGTTTGTTTTGATTTCTCAAATAATTTTGATAAAGAAGTAATAGATTTCTCTTTTCTTTTTGCTATTCTTTTAAGACTTTTTTCTCCAAGAAGATCTCTATCAGCTTTATACTGAGGATAATCATTACCATTTGATAGACCAAAACCAATAAAATCCACGCCTTTGAATGATTTCTTCTTTTTGTGGATAGATTTAACATTTTTTAGACCTTTAATTAAATTTTCTTTGAAATGATTAATATTGAAAGAATCCCAAGGAAATCCAACACCATATGCCCAATCCCAGTTTCCAGGAACGACAAAAACAGGAATTCCAAAGGAATCGAGATATTCCAGAACTTTTCGCCCATCTTTGAGAGATTTATTCAATGCTTTTCTAGATTTTACTTTTCCTAGCTTTTCATACCAATAAACCATCTTTTTTCCTTCTCTGAATTGCTTTACAGTCTCAAATATCAAAGGCTTAATATCATCAGAGCAGAAATCACCAGGTGCTAGAATACAATCTACATTTTTGAAGTTAATTTTAGGAATTTGACCATGTAAGTCTCCAATTACTAAAATCCGTACCATAAGAATAAGATTAGCTTCAGCTATTTAAAAACATTTTGAACAGAACAGAGAATACAAAACCCGAAAAACCACGGCCGAAACCGTGATTTAAGGATTTAAATTAAAAAATAACGAATTATCTTCGCTTTTTAGTTACTTTTTTCTTTTTAACTACTTTTTTCTTTTTAGCTACTTTTTTCTTAGCGACTTTC
>CAYRYC010000021.1:11690-13421 GCA_964428445.1 uncultured Methanosarcinales archaeon
TTTTTAGTCACTTTTTTCTTTTTAGCTACTTTTTTCTTAGCGACTTTCTTTTTAGTCACTTTTTTCTTTTTAGCTACTTTTTTCTTAGCGACTTTCTTTTTAGCCACTTTTTTCTTTGCAACTTTCTTTTTAGCTACCTTTTTCTTAGCTACTTTCTTCTTGACTACTTTTTTCTTAGCCACTTTTTTCTTCACAACTCTTTTAGCTGCTTTTCGTTTTACAGTTTTTTTCTTTGCTGCCATATTAAACACCTCGCGCAAAATGTTATAACGCTTTGTTAACTTCAGTAATATAGAGTTAACAAACTACATTTTGCATCTTCTAGTATTTAAAGGTTTTTATTATAAAGGGTTTTTTGTATGTTTTTAGCTAGAAAAAAATACTTTTTGAAATCTTAAAATATTATTTCAAAGACTTAGAAAAAAGTTTTCTAAGTAAAAATAATTTAGAAAAAAAACTAAAAAAATTAAAAAAAAGTTTTTTACAACAAAGAAATATATTTTTTTATGTAAGAAAGTACTTCATTTTTTGCTGCAGGAATACATTTTATACTTCCAGCGACCGCATGACCGCCTCCAGTAACTCTTGCATGAGGTAATTCCTTCTTTAGTTCGGCTACAAGCACATTTACATCAAATGATAAATCTCCTTTTTCCGCTCTAAACACAAAAACTTGTTCACTATGTACAAGTACTACTCTTGGAATAGTTTCTTCGTTAAGTTTGTTAGTTATTGCTGCAAGTTTACTTAATGAGAAATAATCTCCCCATAAAGTTGTTTTTTCTCCATCGAGTAAAAATAAACTACATTTTCCTGCTTGTTCTTTTTCAGAATAATGTTTTACAACAAGTTTATTTTCTTCTTGATATCGATCAAGCAAAGGTTGGTAGAGGGAAATAAGTTTATTTTTTACTTCCTGTGAACCAATTAACAATTCTTGCAAAGAACTTTTAGCGTGATTAAATTTTGTTTGAAAAATTTCAAAGTCAACAATTAATGCAAATTTTTCTAATTCATCTCTATTTTGCTTAGATTCTTTAATAAAAAAATCAATTTCTTCACCTTCGCACTTATCTGCTACACCTCCTACCGCGGCTAATGAAGCCATAGGAGTAATATGTTCATTTAGTAAGTGAGAAAGTTCAAATGAAATCATTGATGCACTCAAAGAGTGTCCTAAATTATGTAAATGAGGATTTACATGTCCAATTACTTCTTTACAAATTATTGATTCATTTTTTTCATCAAGTTGTCCAGGATCATGATGATCTACAACAACAACATCAAAACCAAAAGTTTTTACTTTTTGTATGGATAAAAGATCTTGAGCTGTACTTCCATTATCTAAAATAATTAAAAGAGGATTTGCTAGTTTATTTCGTTCATTCTTTGTAAGAAAGAAATTAATGTCTTTTGTCGCATCAACTACATCATAATAAGGCGTTCTTGATGGATTTCTTTGTAAAAAGTCACCAATGAACCTTACATTCTTATGTCGGTGCTTAATTAGGTCTAAAAGTGCGTTCTCGATCAAAAATCCTGCCGCATAACCATCCGCATCTGCATGATGAGAAATTATAATAGGTCTTTGTTCAAATGCTGCTTTTCTAATAATTGTTGCAACTTTAACAAGACTTTCATGCAATTTATTCATTTTTTCTGTATTGCAATGAAGTTTCGTATCTTTAGGTTCATATCGTCCTTGCTTGTCTTCTTTTTTCTTATTTTCCT
>CAYRYC010000022.1:0-12984 GCA_964428445.1 uncultured Methanosarcinales archaeon
AGTAGATATCATGATAACTTCGACAGAATTATTAAAAAACAAAGCGAATACTTCGAAGGAGAAATTGTCAAAAAAATTGGAGATGGATTCTTATTAACATTTAACGATGTTGATTTTGGTCTTCTGTGTGCTTTAGAGATTCAAAAAAAATGCCAAGAACATACAGAAACAAATCCTGAACTACCTTTGCAAATAAGAATTGGAATGCATCATGGAATGGTTATAATCAAAGAAAAGGATGTTCTAGGGACAACCGTTAATATTGCTTCTCGAATCGAAAGAATGAGTAGAGTTAATGAAGTATTATTCACAGCAGAAGTAAAAAAGGAATTAAAAGAATTTTATCCCCATGAAAGTCTAGGTTTTAGAAAAATCAGAGGATTAAAAGAATCTAAAGTTGTTCATAGAATAAATACTCTGCCAAATGCAGATAAACAATTGACTTTGGGTCAGTTTTAATTCTAAACTCTTTCAATTCGAGGATAAACACTCGGAGCCATGAATACTTGATTTGACTTAACTGCAATTCCTCTTTCTGAATCAACCATTTCTTGAGATGTCATTAAAGAAGTTCCAACTGCGACTAATTCTCCTTTGAGTGTTAGTATAGCAACCGGCTCTCCAACTTGAATTTCTGATTCTACTTTTGCAATACCAGGAACTTTAAGTGTAGCGCCATGACATAATGTATCTACAGTTGCATCAGCAATCCAAACAGCAGGTAAATGTTTTATTGCGTTTTCCACAGGTTGTAAAATTCTTCGAAGAGGAGCTTCATCTCCTTCATTGTAATAATGTAAAGCATCGGTTAAATCTTGAAGAGAACATAGTTCAGACGATTCTTTGAAAGGACCTGCTTTTGTTCTTCGAAGTTCAGCCATGTGAGCACCGGATCCGAGAGCAATACCACAATCATGGCACCATTTACGAATATAGGTTCCTGCTTGACAACCAATTCTTACTAGAACATCTTGTCCTTTAATTTCTAAAATATCAGCGTAGTAAACTTTTCTATAACGTTGTTGTCTTTTTACTGCGGATTTAATCGGAGGAAGTTGTTTTATTTTCCCAACGAATTGTTCTTCGATGACTTTTCTAATAGTTGCTTCATTAACAGGAGCGTGAATGTGCATTAAACAAACATATTCCTTACCAGCGGTAAGAAGTGATTGAACTATTCTAGTTCCTTTTCCAATTGCAACTGGAAGAACTCCAGTAACTCTAGGATCTAGAGTTCCAGAATGGCCTGATTTTTTTATATTGAGAATTTTTTGAACGAAAGCACTAACTTGATGGCTAGTTGGACCGCTTGGTTTGTCAATGTTAATAATTCCATAGTCCAATAATACAGTCATAGGTCTATTATTTACATCGTGACCAAATTTATCACTAGTTGTGACTTGTTGTCGCACGAGTTCCACTCGATCAATCTTTTCAAAAGGTAATTGTCCCATCAAGGGTGAAGAAAGAGAAGTTATTTTTAAAGCTATTCTTTGATGTATGTATTGCGAAAATATTCTGCCATCCTACCTGGTGGCAGTTTAACAACGAACGTCTTGCATAATCAGACGTTCTTTTGAATTTACTTCAAGGCAATACTTTATTCTTTGATTGCGATGGTTGAAGGACTTCTTCGTCCAACAGTAGGGCCGTCTTTAACGATGAAATTAGCGTCTGCAAGATTTGTTCTAGCCATTCTTGCGTAGGAATATGTTGTCAATACTCCACCTTTTTTCATTTTTCTCCAAATAGATACTAAAAACTGTCTTGTCCACATTTCAGGAACCTTAGCTGGAGAGAAAGGATCAAAGAAAACCACATCTAAAAGATCAGGAGAGATTGTTTTTATTGTTTCTCTTGCATCGCCAACAAAAAGAAGAGCTTTTAATTTTCCTTCGTTGAGCGTATGGAGTTTGAAAAGATTTGTTGATTTAGTTTCTGAAGGTTCGGATTCAATAAGTTTAACCATTAGCTCTTGCGCTTCTTGATATTCTTCAGGAAGTTCTAAGTCTTTCAGTTGATGCATAATTTCATAATCATTCTCAAAAGCAAGAAGTTCAACAACACAATCAGGATTTACTTTCCAGATTTCTGCAATAGCAACTATGGCATTATATGCAAGACCGAAGAAAACATCCCCTATGACAATTTTCTCTGCAGATTCTGCTTTTTTTAGTATTTCAGAAGGTTCTACATGTTTCTTTAGAGACTCTTCGACAGCACCTGTTCTCGTATGATAACATTGATCAGCCTCTGTACTGTAGAAAGTATATGAGCCGTCAGAAGTTTTTACTTTTTGCATACGATCAGAATCCATGTAAAAAGAGAATGTAGCAAAATATAAGAATATATCGTTATTAGACCATGAAAAAATAAGCCAAATTGCTTGTAATAAAGACTATAAGAGCCAGAATAGGAATATAAGTATATTTTCTAATAAGCTTTGAGAATATTTTCTCAAAGGGCAGATGTTTTCCTGAGTGCTTATGCACAGCTACGTGAGATTGTTTTTTCGAAATAGGATCTTTCGTATGCAGAACGTAGAATAAGAATCCTGAAACTAATCCAAATAGGAAAAGAACGATTGTCGCATAAAGCATTGCCGATGCTGAGAATGAAAAGAGCACAAGAACAACTGAAAACACAATATAGTCTAGCACGTTATGACTCATTTTATGCCAGAAAAGATAGAGGAAGCCGAATGAAAGAAGAATTATTGCTGATGAGACAAATAAAGGAAGATAAATAATGGCAATTGTAAAGAATAAAATAAGAAAAATCATTTGCAAAGGAATAAATAAATTTCTATACTTATGAGCTTCATCAGGTGCAAACCCTGCCAAAGCCAAGCCAATTGGTAATCCAAGAAAGCTAACTAAAACT
The DNA here is from genome assembly GCA_964428445.1 of uncultured Methanosarcinales archaeon. Classification (GTDB taxonomy): domain Archaea; phylum Nanobdellota; class Nanobdellia; order Woesearchaeales; family SKGA01; genus SKGA01. The sequence goes on from CAYRYC010000022.1 coordinate 2,884, forward strand.
AGAGAAATATAAGTTATTATCTGATCCAGTCCAAAAAATACCATAGTTTCCCCAATCACTAAATTTCAGTCCCGCAAGAAATATTCTGATTAAGCATAAATGTTGTTTCGCCAATACCAGAATATGAAGTTCCATTTACTTCAATCGGAACAAGATAACCATTCTTATCTCTGAAATAAATACAAAAATCTCCAGCAACGCCAAGGTCTTTCTTCATTGTAGTGTATGCTAATTCAGGATTTGAATTAATGAATAATAAAAGGTCTGCAAGTTTTGCTTCGTCAATTTTTCCACCTTCAATGAAACACCAAGTATACTCGGAAACATCGCAGTTGAAAAAATAACCAATTGCTTTTGCTCCTGATTGTAATTCTTCTGTTTTATCTTCTGCTCCGCTCGTACTTAGGAACGCATAAAAGACAGATACAATAATGATAAACAATACAACGGCAATAAGAAGATCAAAAGACCAAGTTTGTGCTTTTCTCATTTCGTTACCTCATTCGAAACCTTTTCAAAGGTAACCTTTTTCAAAGTTTTCTTTTCCAATTTTTCAAAAATATTCTCACCTTTTAAAAATGATAAGCTAATTGAAAAAGTTTTCATTAAAAAGCTTTGTGTTACTACTTACCCCATCTTGACTTTAATAATTGATTAAAAACTTCAAGCGCACCAAAACAGTAATTTCTTATAAAACTTGCTAAACATTTATAAAGAAAACACGAAAAAAACGAAAGCTTTATAAATAGTAAATGACTTGGTTTCCTTACTCACACTTTTAAAAGTATAGTGTGAAAAATATATATTACAATCATTGATTTCATAAGGGGGAGAAAATCATGTCAGCTTTAGTAAAACGATGCCCAGAATGTGGCAGTTTAGACTTACATCATAATAAAGAAAAAGGGGAAATTGTCTGTAAAGACTGTGGACTTGTTATCGAAGATAAAATGGTCGACTTTGACCAAGAATGGAGAGAATTCGATAGTGAAGCAGCAGCTCGAAAACGAAGAACAGGAGCTCCAATGACTTACACTCAGTTCGATCAAGGACTGGGAACAGATGTAGGACGAAAATCAGACTTATACAAATTTGGTGGAAAAACCAAAAACAAATTCTTTAGACTTCGAAAATGGCAGCAACGAATTAGTACTGCAATCGAACGAAATCTTAAACTTGCACTTTCTGAATTAAAGAGAGTATCATCTTTTCTAAGACTTCCTGGAAGCGTAGAAGAAGAAGCAAGTCGAATTTACACACTCGCAGTTCAAAAAGGACTCGTACGTGGACGAAGTATGGAATCAGTTGTAGCTGGTGCATTATATGCAGCATGTAGACGACATGACGTTCCTCGAACACTTGACGAACTTGGAGAAGCAAGTAACATCGAGAAAAAAGAAATTGGAAGAACATACCGATTCATAACTCGAGAACTTGGAATCAAAATTCTACCTTCAAATCCTGCAGACTATATTGCACGATTCGCAAGCGCATTAAAACTTTCAGCTGAGACACAAAGTCGAAGCGTAGAAATTATCGAAGAAGCGCAAAGAGTTGAATTAACCTCGGGTCGAGGACCAACTGGAATCGCAGCAGCAGCTCTTTATGTAGCAGCTTTAATCAACGGAGAAAAGCGAACACAGAGAGAAGTAGCAGACGTTGCAGGTGTAACTGAAGTAACAATTCGAAATCGATACAAAGAACTTCTAGACAAACTTGAACTTGAAAAAGAGATCAAGAAAGTAAAGAAGAAGAAGAAAGATTAGAGTTACACAGTAACGAGCACTAGCTTAAGATAAAATTAAGTAAGACAACTAAAGAGCGAAGCGATTTAAAGGATTGTCTTACGGTTAAATTCATACGACATAGTCGATGATGAAATTCCTAGTGTGAAAAAAAAGATTTATTTTTATTGTTTTATTATTATACTAGTTTAAATTTTATTAATTTGGTTAATTCTATTGTTTATCAGGCATTTCCCTATTTAATTTTCTAAAATAATTATTCATATCAGCATAACAATCATTATGCAAGGTTGGAGGAACATATTGTTGAATTAAACTGTAAACAGCTTCAAAAGCGATTTCTCGTCTTTCAGTATCCTTCCAAGTATTTTTCATATCTAACACAAGGTTTATTTGATTATTTTCAGTCAAATTAGATGTATAAAAATCTAAATGAGGTAAATTAGTTAAAGCCATTAAACCAAAAATATTTTTTCTAGTGCTAAAATTCTCAAAAGGATTATTAACATGTAAACCAATAGACTCGCCACATTTCGCGTAATTGAAAAAATCCAATTTAGATACGCCGATAAGTTCTGAAAGAAACAAATTATTTTCTAAATCAGCATAAGAATAGTTTCCTGATCGAACAGAACTTATCTTATCTAACAATAAAGGCGAAGAAGTACGATTTTCAAAAAAATTATTAAATTCATATTGAGATAATTCAATTCCAGATATTTTTGTTTTTTTATCATAAAAAAAATCATTGTTTTTTTGAGCTTCATTTAAACGTTCAGGCGTTAAAAAATCATCCTCATGAATAAAAGATATTCTAGATTTTCCCCTATATTTACCAATAACAAAAGAAGTCATCGAAGTATAATCAGTTAAATGATCTATAAAAGCATTTTTTGTTACAACATCAAGTAATTTAGGTAAATTGAGAATACATCCAGTATTTTCAGTTAATTTAATGGCTTTTTTAAATGCATTAATAGGAGTATCGTAAATAGTTGTACTGTATTGACCTTGTATTTTTGTTCGGATTAACATAATAAAACCTCTTTCATAAATATACACAACAATAGAAGTATTTATAATTTATCATTCATTTTTTTGTCAAAAAGAGAAGTATTTATAAATAAAACATAGTTTATAACCATATGATTGAAAAATTTAAGCTCGATGAATTAAATAAACGATTGTTATATGAATTAAATTATAATTGTAGACAATCAGATAAGCAAATTGCTAAGAAACTTAGATCATCGAAACAAGTAATCAAATATAAAATAAAAAAATTAGAAAATGCAAAAATAATTACAGCATATAATGCAATAATTGATTTTAGAGCGCTAGGATTTACCAGCCTAAGAATGTATCTTAAACTACAAAATACAACACCAAAAATAGAACAAGAAATTTCTAATTATATTAAGCAAAACGATATTTTTCTATGGAGCGTCAATTTCGAAGGAGATATTGACATCGCATTTTACGTTTGGGTAAAAAAAGTTGACGAATTTTATTCTCAATGGGAAGAATTTTTTAATCTATATGGAAAATATATTTTAAAACAAGAATTATTCTTATCAATAAATATGATACATTATCCAATGAAATTATTTTACAAACCAAAAAATATAGAAGTATGGAATATTGGAGAAAACAAATCACAAATCTCAATAAATGAGCTAGATCTTTATATTTTAAAAATATTATCTAGAAATGCAAATAACTCCCTTGTTGAAATCGCTAAAAAAGTGAATTCCTCAACAAATGTAGTAGCCTATAGAATAAAACAATTAGAAAGCAAAAAAATAATCTTAGCATATAACGCGATAATTGACGAGAAAAAAATAGGATATTTATTCTATAAAATAGATTTTTATTTACAATCACATACAAAATTAACAGATATGTATGAATTTGCAAGACAACATTCGAACATAAAAAATATAATGAAAACCATAGGAGGGCCTGATTTTGAAATAGAAGTTCTAGTAAAAGATGTAAGCAAACTACACGAATTAATTAATGAAATCAAAACAAAATTCTCAGAAAACATAAAACATTGGAGATATAATAGAATAACTAAAACAATAAAACAAGTTTATCTGCCAATAGATTTTAAATAAATAATAAATTGAGAATCACAATCCTTCAAAATCAAAATTTATCAAAACTTCTTTCATCTGATTAATAATAAATTGTTGGTTATTCTTTTTAGACATCCTCACAAATTTAATTAGTAAATCTTGAAGTTCTTCAATTTGCAAAAATTTTAACTGCCTATAATCAGTAATAAAATAGAATCTGAAAGATTTATACTTAATTTCTTTAATAACCGTATTTCCAATAAGACCAACTTGCTTTCCTTTGTTAGGATTCTTTTCGACAGTTCCTAAAAGATCAAGAATTTTATTAGATTCGGATTTACCGAAACGTTTTACAATTTGTTTAAGCAAATTAGGTGTTACAATTACAACTACCATTTATCTATTTCTTTCTTTGCTTCTTCAATTGTCAGACAACCCGTCGGATCCAACAAATGTTTTCTAATTTGTTCTTCGTGGACAACAGCGACGAATCTCTTAAGAATATCATTATAAGTTTCTCCTTTCGCGCCAAATTCTTTTATCGCATCTCGCGTATCTTCCGAAATTGAAATAGTCGTATTCATTTTATTTATCCCTCTTATTTTACTGAATTATAACAATTATAAGTATTATAATGCTTATAAATTTTGCTATTGTTTAGCAAATAGAACATCAACATAGCACAAATACTAAGAAAAAAGTGAGAACAAGAATAAAATAATAGGAAAAACAAGTATAATTTTATATATTCGCACTGATTCAGATATCTTGAAATGGTTGAAAACATAATCTACATTGACGAATTAGTAACAATGCAAGGTTCAAAACTAACTTTCGAACCGGAACTAGATCTAAAAAAAATTCATTCTGCTTCAGAAATAGTATATTCAACATACCGTCCTGAAAATGAAGCATATGATGAAGAAAATATTCATAAAAATACATTTCACAACATCACAGATAGAGAAACATTTAATCACAAAGATTCAAGCATCCCATTTTACGAACTACGATGGTTAGCTGAGAATTTCAAAGAAGCTAAAGAATATCTTAAATTCACAAATTTCTATTTTAAAAAAAAGGCCTATTTTGGAGTGGATATGGATACTAAATTCTTTTTTCCTCCTAGCGTAGGACATTTCGCAGGAGCAGGCGGAGGAATAATTTCTGCATTCAGAGGTAATATTGATTTAACACTCATAGCGATAGGCGGAGGAATTGTATTTTCCGAAGGCATGCGCCAAATATACAAACACAAAGGGAAAAAAGCCCTCAACACATTACTTCCTCAATATGAAGAATGTATGGAAGCGCAAGAAAAAATATATACTCTTCCAGTTATAAAAAACATTTATCCTAAAATAAACGAAACTATTCACGAATTAACAGAAACATCAAAAGAATACAATAGAGATTATTCAGTAAAAAATCTCAGCATAAATAAATATCTTAATGTTGAAAAAAAAACAAACCATAGAGCTTCCATTGATTATGAGAAAATAAATAAAATGTTACTTGAAACATACGCTAAAAATTCAGAATAAGTTTTATTTCTTAAATTATATCAGGATAGTTAGACATAACTCCATCAACGCCAGCATCCTTGAACCATTCTATCTCGGGTTTAGAATCTACAACCGCAACAAACACACCCAGACCTCGATTGTGAGCCTTTCTAATAAAACCCTCATACAAGAACTGATGATGAACAACAAGAATATCTATACCATATTTTCTAGCCACAGAGAATAATCTGAAAGGAAGCACAGAACAATATGCAGTATAAACTAATTTATTTCTACGACGGATTCTTCTCAAAATAGTTTTACTCGTAGACGCGAGAATAAACTGCTCCGCAGACCAACCATATTTTGTAACATAGCGATGGATTAGCGCAAGCACTCCATTGATTGCTTTCGCATCATGGATCATCAGCATGTAATTCACAGAAGTACTTCCAAAATCAAAAACTTCCTGAAGAGTTGGAATTGGTTTATTTCCTCCAACATCAAAACGTCGCAGTCTTTTTGCAGAAGTATTTTCAACCCTAAAACCATTAATGAATTTATGTCTGAAAACAATCGGACGTCCACCTTTGGAACATCGCACATCCAGATGAAGAACATCAACATCGAAATCAAGAGCTTTCTTGAAAGAAAACATAGTATTCTCAGGAGCATAACCGTTAGCGCCTCTGAACCCTATCTTCAAAACCATAAAAGTATCAAAAGAAGCCATAGATATAAAGTTTCGGCAAAAAACTTATAAACGCCCAGAAGCCATTTAAGAACATGGGATTATTCAATGCAATTGGAATCATCATCCTGACAAGTGCAGTTATTTACTACGCAGGAAAATATTTCGCAGAAGCGTCCTCGGCAATGGGAGATTATTTACATCTACCACGATCGGTTAAAGGAGCAACATTCGATGCAATATCGAGTTCTCTTCCAGAATTATTGGTTGCTTTGTACTCAGTAATTATTTTTAATGAATTCTCAGTAGGTATTGGAACCATAGCAGGTTCTGCTTTATTTAATCTTTTAATCATTCCAGGAATTTGTATTCTCGTAGCGCCGGTTGTTTTCAAAGTTAGCAAACAGGTCGTATCTCGAGAAGCAATGTTCTACATCATAGCAGTTATTGCATTACTCGTTGCATTGTTTGCTTCATCGGTTTGGGGACTTGTTATTCCATTACTTTTACTTTCAATCTACGGAATATACATTTTTGTTATTGTAAAAGATGTTAAGCATCATAAAAAAACAACAAAGAAAATAGAAATAGAAGGTTCTCCATGGATCAAAGGATTAATTATTCTAGGGACCGTTGCAGTTATTGCAATAGCAACATTCTTTCTTACGGAACAGGCAATCGCATTATCAGGATTCCTAGGAGTTCATCCATTCATCATAGCATTCACAATTGTTGCAGCAGCAACATCGGTTCCTGACGCAGTCATCTCAATCGTTAACGCGAAAAAAGGAGACATTGACGACGCAGCATCGAACGTATTCGGATCAAACGTATTCGATATTCTTGTTGGACTTTCAGTTCCATTAATTATTGCTTATTTTATTATGGGACCGACAACGGTTATCTTCGAAAGAATGGAATTACTTGCAATGCTTTTAATTTCAACATTTGCAGTATACATTTTATTATTCAGAAAAAGAATACTTACGAAAAAACAAGGAATTGTATTGTTAGGAATGTACGGAGTAATACTGGGCTACGTAATTTACATTGCAGCCACAGGAATTGTTTAAAAATAATTCTTAATGTATTCTTTAAATTGAGAAACATTCTTTGCTTTAGCAGCAAATCGCATTCTTTCGAAGTCAATGAGAACAATAGAAAGGTTTTCTTTAACAATAATATGCTTATATGGATTAGTCAATTCGTATTTGTTCAGTCCAGCTTGATCTAAGACTTCAAGCTGAATAAGAATATTTCCTAGAACTGTTTGCTTATCTTCTTCGGAAGGTTTAGCTTCCAACCATTCTCCAACAAGAGTTCCTTCAATAAATTCCATTATAACATAGTCATCTGTGAATTCGAAAACCTTCGGTCCAATTCCCAAAACATTGGTTTTTTCTAGATATTTTCCTTCAAGCGTGGTTGTGCTCATAGCTTCGGATGTGGGCAGAGAAACTTTGATTGCAACAAATTGTTCTTTGTATTGCGCTTTGAAGATTGCTCCTCGTTTTCCTCTAGCGAATATTTTAACATCAGAACAAGAACTAGGAATGAGTTTTTTGAGTTTGTCTATGTCCAAATGATCCGTTGGGAATCTTATCATTTTACTGTTTTACAATTTTGTAAATTATTAATTCTTCGAAGAATAGTTTTAGATTTGCAACACTAATGCAAATCATGTCGTTGTTATCAGCATATTCTTCAATGCCTTCAGGATGAGCAAGAGAACTTGTTAGTAAAAGAATGAATCCTCCTGGAGCAAGATAGTCTTGAGCCTGTCCTAGAAATCTTAATGCAATTTCATTTCCAACTGGTCCTCCATGCAATGCAATATCATGAACAGTTTCATCGTTCGGTAAATAAGGAGTATTAAAAACCATAATATCAAATTCTTGTTGAGGAATTTTTGAAAACAAATCAGATTCAATAATTTCTACATCAGATCTTGTTTCATCTGCCTGAGTTTGCATTTCTTCAATCGCTTCAGGATTAATATCAACAAGAATAGGTTTTCTTATTCCTTCATCTTCTGCTGTAAAACCAATATAACCAGAGCCTGCACCCATCTCAATCATTCGAATTGACTCGAGAGATTTGCCAGTATTTGCAATATAGAGTCCCAGTTCTTTTTTTAGAGTATCAGCTAGTAAAAATGTGTCTTCATCCGCTTCATAGACTTTATATTCAGGCATTCCGCTTTGAGAATCGAAGACATATATAAAGTTAGCTTCTTTAGCACTATTCACAAAGATTTATAAGAGAGTTTTTCAGAGAAAAGGTAATGAAAAAAATATGGGTAAACTATTTTATTGATGTTCTACTTGGAATAGCATTTCTACTTTGTGGAATTACAGGAATATTAAAACTTCCAATTCTCTTCAATGTTATCAGACCTTCATTAGTCATGTCAAAAATCCACGATATTAGCGGAGTGATGATGGTCATTCTTGTTTTCATTCATTTAGTTCTTCATTGGAAATGGATTGTCGTTATGACAAGACGTTTATTCAAAGGAAGTCCAAAATGAAACAGGCAGATTGTGCGATTTGAGCAAACCCCGCTAAACAAGCTCTAGAAGGCATGTAATTCACTACTTAACAGTAACATTTTTATACTATTACTTGTTTTAAGATCCTATGACTCTAAAGAATAAACTAATAGCCACTCTAATTCTAGCGCCAGTGTTCTTTAGTTCAGTATTATTCTCGCAAACAGACAATTATCTCAAAAAAATACAAGAAGATACTCTCAATGGAAAAATAAGTATAAACTTGGCAGCTCATCAAGATACTCTTGACATGCTTTCAAACGAAGAAATAGCAGGAACAGATTCATATTTTAGACAAGGAAATATTAAAAAAAGAAAATTTATAGTAGAATATCATAGATTAATTGGATTGAATGAAATCCAAAAAGCAGAAGAACTAGTCATAAAGAAACAAAAATCAGTAGAAAATCAGAAAAAAAGTAGTGTTGGTGAACACGAACTTTACGATGCATATGCCATAGATATTGCACAACGTAAAAAAGAATCGAATGAAGAATTAAGAAAACTTCTTGAGAAACATAGAAGATATAAAAGAAAAATTAAAGAGATTACAAAAGGAGATAGCACAGGAGCATACATTGATGCAAACGATTTCTCAATTCACTCAAAACAGTTCGCAAGAGAAAACGCAATATCAGGATGGTTCTTAGATAATTACATAAAATATACTAAAGCAAAAATATACGACTCGCAAAGAGAAGAAGACATTGAAAAAATTATGAAAAGTAAACGTCGTTTCAAAAAAGCAGCAGAAAAATTTCATAATATAGGAACATACGAAGGATATAAAGAAGGACGAAATTTTATAGATACATGCATAATCTATGGAAGCTTAACAAAAGTAAAAGTCCCAAAAGCATTAGTAGATGCTGAAAGAAAGAGAATGCACAATAAAGTCCTAAAAACAAAAGCAGCATTAGAAACAAATGAAATAATGAAAGATGGCTCTATCACAGGAATAAACTTCTTAAGAAGAGATACTTGTCTTCTAAAACCAGGAGTATTCTCATTCAACGATAAAGTCGTAGTTATTAGCACATTTCAAACAGAAGCAATAAACGATCAAGGAAAACAAATGGACGCTCAACTATCAGCAGACGAGGCTCTTTTGAATTATATTAAGCTAAATACAGAAGGCGGTAAAAGATTCAAAAACGGGCTAGATGTTGTAGGAGGAGGTTTATACCCTTATATACAGGACCACATCAAAACAGATCTTTGGAAATTTGATGGATTGAATTACCAAGTAAAAGCAATATATACCCAAATCGAAAGTAAATCTTACACTAGAAGATTCGTTGAAAGTTATCTGTCTCCTATTGAAATTGATACAAACTACGCAGGATTTGTATTGGAAGAAACCCAAGGCGACAATAAAATAGAATTCTTTAGAAATCATAAAGGCACTAAAATGAAACTTACACTGCAAGACAGCACATATGTATTTTTTAGTGACGTTAAAGATTACACAAAAGGGCCTCGTGAAAACAATATTAAGAAAGTAGAATTAACCTATGTAGAATTTGAT
>CAYRYC010000023.1:0-12843 GCA_964428445.1 uncultured Methanosarcinales archaeon
TTTATCTATGTGCTTTATTATTACAATATCCCCTATTGCTTTGACTAACTTATATGATAACATTATTCCTTTTTTAGACTTCAAAATTTCAGATAAATAGGAATCTTTCCCTATTTCTATTTTAATGTTTCCAATCCTTGATTTTTTTAAGTCTAATTCTATCTCTGAAACATTACCACAATATAATCCATCATCAGTAAATACATGTTTACCAATTAGTTTGCAAACAGAATTATATTGTCCTGATTCAGTATTGCTTTCAAAAGAAAATCTTTTGGTTTTTTTATGGAAAAAATTCATATTGTAATGTTTTAACACAAAAAATGTAATAACTGAAACTAAGACAGCTATAGAAAATATCCAGATCCATAAGAAGTTTTTAGTTTTCTTAATCTGCGTGGGCTTCTCCGTCATACTTTCTTCAATTTCTTGACTTATTTCAATTTTTTCTCCTCTTATTGCAAAGTATGAAAATCCAGGTGTATAAGATTCATAGTAAACTGATTCATTATCTTCATTCAACTTTTCTGTTTTTAATTTACTCCAATTATTATTCACATATTTGTATAATGCAACTGTATCAAAATTATTAACTATTAACCAAGATTTATTTACTTTAAATTTAATAACTGCCTTGCTAATAATATCATTACTTAAATTTTCAACATTAATTTCTAAATATTTGTAAGTATTGTTTAATTCTGGTATAAGATTTGGTCTCCCGTCTAATTCTCTAACCTTGAATACAACATTGCTTGCACCTGTATTAGTAATTATTTCTATTGATTCTAAATACTTGTCAAATAAAACTTTGTTAATTTCATTAGCAGATATTTCTTTAATACTTTTAATTATAAAATCCTTAATGGTAATTGGCGGCTCTATGATTGGTTCTATTACTTCTTCGGCAGGAGGCAATATTGTCATTTTTCTACTGCTTCCTCCCCCGCCATTTCCATTTCCACCATTTATTTCAGAACTTTGACAAATTCCATTAGAACATAAACCACTTTGGCAATCTAAATAAATCAAACATGCTTTTCCATTAGAACATTTTGAGCAAATACTTCCACCACAATCAATATCTGTTTCATCCTGATTTTTAATTCCATCAGAGCAATTAGCAATTGTGAAAGTTAAATAACTTACATTGATATCATCTATTATTCCACTGCCAGTTATATCTGTTCTAAATCTAATTTTGCCATTAGTTGTAGAAATATTAGAGATATCTCCATTCAATGGAACATTTATCCAAGAATTTCCTGAATCAACAGAATAAAAATATTTGATTTCTTTTTCTTGTTTTGCTTCAAAAGCATCAACTTCAATAACATGAAACCCATTATTTACTGTGTTATATAATCCTTCTATCTTTAGATATTTTGTTAATGTGGCATTAAACGTATCATTTTGAGATCCATGAGCATGTTTGTTATCAACAACTTTTGTCCAATTATTTCCATCAGATGATAACCATAAACTGTAATTATAATATCTTGCATCACCATCCCAAAGATGTGTATAAATTTTATTAATATAAGCAGATTCATTAAAAGTTATTGTCATGTTGCATGGCCAATTACATGAGGCATAATAATCTCCGCCATTTATTGTTTCGTCTTCATCAATTAAATGTTCTGCTCCTCCTGTTGCTGAAGCAGTTGCTCCTGTTTGATTGTTTGCATAATCATATGTTTCATTACTTTCACTGGAATATATATCCCTATTATAATCATTAATTGAGACATTTAACCATTTAAGCAAATTGTCGACGATTAAATCATTTGTTTCTATTATTCCAGAACTACTACTAATATTTTCATAACCTCTTATCACATGATAATAATTGTTATTATCTAATGTCCATCCTGTATTATTCAAGTTATCATTCGCAGTTCTATAATAACTATTATCTGATGGTGTACCATCCATCCTAAATAATATATTTGGTTTTGTAAGTGTCCAAATCTTTGGTGTTGTATCAGTAATCCAAGAAGAGGGTATATTAACAGTATAAACTTGATAAGCTTCTGATATGGTTGATGCATTTGTAACATTAATTATATTTGAAATATTATTTACTGCTATATGAAACATGCCTGTCGCAATGCCATTTCTTTTTAATTCAATAGAATAATTATAGTAATCATAAGTTTTGCTTAAATTAAAAATACTCTTCAAATTATAAGACCCATAAGATAAATCACTTGTTACAGGATTAAAATCATAAAAGCTACTGTTTTCTCCATAAACTAATTTATTTATCAAATGAGCAGAGCTATTTTCAACAATAATCTCTGAACTATTATATGTATAATTGCTAGGAATATCAAAATCAAAAATATACGATGATTCTAACAACGAACTTGAAACAGATGTTGATTTCCAAACTTCTACTTCAGAACACACCGCATTTGAACCGCTTACTTTTCCAAATATCAAATCAAAGCTAGAATCATTACTATAAGAAGAAAATGGTATATTGTAAGAATATTGTATTGGATTGTATTCAGGCACACTTCTTGCAGGGTCAAGTGCGTAAGAGTCTACAAACAAATTTTGAACACGCCCCCCCCCAATGGTTGAAGCAGTTTTATCTTCACTTTATAATCATACATATAATCTATCGGATACCTATAGATAACTTTATCATTATGATAACTAACTGATTTTTCAGAATCAGATAACGAAGAATTTATTCCCCCTACAAAAGTAAAATCAATGCCTTGCACAAGATGTGTTTCATTGGTAGGATTACCACAATCATCATAAAGATAAAGCAAATATTGGCAAGCACCACAATAATGGCCTCCGCAATCAACTAAATCTTCCCCTTGATTTAATATTCCATCTAAACATGAGCAACATACTCCATCAGAACAAGATGTTGCACCATCACAGTCAGATACTTGTGTACAATTCTTGCCAATAGCACAACCTGCACAATTTGATCCCCCGCAATCAATATCAGTTTCATTATTATTTTTTAGGCCATCAGAACAAGATACACAAATATTATTCTCACAAAAACCACTAGAGCAGTCTAAATCTAGATTACATGTCTTACTATCATTACAGTTGTTGCCACAAACACCGCCACAATCTGTGTCACCTTCATCTTGATTCTTTACATTATCAAAGCATGAAACACATATACCCGATTCGCAGGCACTGTTTAAGCAATCATCATTAGTGTTGCACATTTGAGTATCATTACAATTATTGCCACAAATACCACCGCAATCTACGTCACTTTCGTCTTGGTCTTTCCAACCGTTATTACAACTTGGAGGGGTATAATTACAATTTTCTGTTGCTCTGTATTCAGTAAATGTTTGATTAGCTCTACCACAATTATTTGCATCATATTGTATCCTTTCCCTACTTTGATTCATCTTATTGTTAGACAAACAGGAAATATTAATCCAATCACTCCCTGACGTATTCACCAAATTAGGGATACATAACACAGTATAATCAATTGTAACATTATACAAGTTAGGTGAATAACTAATATTATCTGTTTCAAAATTAAATTTATATTGAAAATAAGTGTTGTTATCCACATTAAGATTTTGAGGAGATATATCATTAACATCCTGCCAAGAGCCATCTGAGCAATTAGAAGATGTACAGCTTTGAAATGTTATATTTAATCTTAAAGCACCCCTTTTATAGTGATCTAATATTTCAGTTGGTGATAAAATTCTATTGTAAATTGCAACCTCATCTATTGAGCCATTGAAATAACCACTTCCTGCAGAAGAATATCTTCCAATGTTAAGATTATACGTAGAAGTAACATTTCCAACAGGATAGAGTGTTTGATGGTCAAAAATACCATTTAAATATGAATTTTGTTTATCACCTTCATTATCAATAGTCCATACAACATGTATCCATTGATTATAATAAGAAGTAATAACAATCCCATTATGATCTCCTCCAGATTGAAGGTACAAACCAAGTTCATCATTACCTGCAGTATGAAAAACCCCATAAGCAGAAGTATAGCCTTTAGTGAGAACCCCTTGATTTCCAGATACATCATGAACTTTCATCCACATTTCAATAGTGAAGTTATTATATTCAGGATTTAAACTTGCATCATTTCCAAAATCAATATAATCCCCAACACCATCGACCATAAAAGCCCCCCTCAATTTTCCAGATGATGTTGAACCACTATCTTCATCAGGACTTACATCTCCATTCCAAGTTCCATTATTCCCATTACCTGAAAAATCATAAATATGAGTATCATTTTCTCCGTAAGTAGAATCATTATTAAAATGCACCAACAAAACATTCTCTGTCATGTTTGCATTTCCGCTTCCAAAAGAAGTTTCAATTGCTTGATTATTAGGAAGTTCTCCAATTGCATTACTTAACCATGAAATGTTATTCCATGTAGCATCATTACCTACATCAAATATTCTTGATGTGAAAGTTCCATCATTGTAAGTTGCATTTAACTGTACAAATCCAGATGTGTTATAGAACGTTTGTTGATAAGTTCCATTATTAAAATCTCCTTGAAAATTATCAGTAAAACTAGATGCATAAACAATACCGACTAACAAAATCATCATACACATTCCTATTGCTAGTTTTTTATTTTTCATTCTCTCTCCAGTAATATATCTTGGCCATGCCAGCTTGTCTAATTATAACTTTTTCGGCACCTTCTAAAAAAGCAAAAATATTTGAAATTTTATGTCTTGAAACCTTAAGTTTAGAAGCTAGTTCAGATACAGTAAATCCTTCTTTTTTCTCTTTCAACTCTTTAATTACAGTTTCTCTATCCATTGTTAAGCAATACTGAATACAATAATTTAATCAGTAATATTAACAATATTGCTTAACAACTATATAAATCTTTTGTTTTTTATCTCCACTAAAGGGAGAATAGAATTATCCTGATTTAATATAAACAGAAGACTAAACATTAACTTTTAACACTTTTAAATTGATTCTCTTCTTTTTCGTTTTTAAGAACACCCCAAATGTTCTTTTTCAGAAAAAGAACCAAAAATGGCCCTCTCTCGTCCTTCGGACATATTGTCTGCTTCGCAGTAATTGATATTAAAGTAAGTAAAAACTACGGCACCCATCAGATTTTCGGCAGTAAGAAAACTCTGCGTCGCTACGCTCCTTGCCACGCCTTGCAGGCTCTCCTCCTTTCAGTCGTCGGGTCGGCTAACAACGATTAAGAGGAAAATCCTTGCAGGATTTTACCCAAATTGAATTTTTGCGGGTTGCCTCAAAAAATCAACTTCTCATAATCCTGATGTTAGTTGCAATTCATCTCCCCCTAAAAAGATTTATATAGATATTCTCATCACTAAAATACATGACTGAAAAAACATCTTTATTGCCAATTTGTTTAAAATGTGAAGCACAATGTTGTAAAAGAGAAGGTTCTCCAATGGTACTTCCTAAAGAAAGAGAAGCAATAATTAATAAAACAGGAAAAGATTTTTTCAAGAAAGAAGGGAAATATTACATCATACCACAAAATCCTTGTCCATTTTTAGATAATAATAAATGTTCTATCCATGAAATAAGACCATTAGACTGTAGAATATATCCTTGCAACATTATTAAAAAGAATAATGAATTTAAAATTGCTATCTCTCAAATTTGTCCAGCAAAACACATCTTAACTAAGGAATATATTTCAGATGCTAAAATAGAAATTGCTACATTGAGCAATGAACAAAAAGAAGAATTAAATGAATTAAATATTAAAGATGGATGGAATTTTGAGGAAGAAAACAAAAATTACGGACAAGAATTAATAATGGATTTACATGGATGTGATGTAAAAACATTTTCTCAAGAAAATTTAGAAAAATATTTTGTTGAAATTTGCAATAAAATTGATATGAAAAGGCATGGAGAACCTGTTTTTTGGGAAGATCATAGTGAAATTCCTCACTTAAAAGGAATTTCAGCAATACAATTTATTGAAACTTCAAATATTGTAGTCCACACATTAAATATTCTTGGCGCAGTATACATAAATCTTTTTTCTTGTAAACAATTTGATCAAGAAAAGGCTAAAATATTTTCAAAGAATTTTTTCAAAGCAGAAGAAGTTGTGATGAGAAACATAGATAGAATTTAGGGGGAGATGAACTGTCCCTACGAAATCAAAGATTTCTCCGGTCGGTCGACTTGCAGACTCCCCAACTAACAGGGCTTAAAGAGCTCCGTCTTGCAGACTCCGCCCGAATTTCTCCTTTCAGTCGAAACTCTCCTTAAGCCCGATGTTATATTCAATAAGAAATGGCTTGAAATAAAATTGAGGTTTTTTCTTTTTAAAAAGAAGTTTTATAAATAATCAATTATTTGAATTCTAATATGAAAAAAGATATAATCAACAAAAAACCAATTATAATTAGTGCATGGATCTGTGCAGGCAAAACATATTTAACAAAAAACTATAAAGAGATAATTGAATTGACTAGTGGTGATTATAAGTATATTTTAACAGATGAACAAAAAACTGTGAAAAACAAAGAAAGTATTAAGTCAACAAAACGTGAACTTAACCCAGAATGGCCAATTAACTATTATGATGCCATCCTTAAAGAAAGTAAAAATAATGGACACGCCATAATACTCATTGCACCATGTATGCCTTTTAAAGATATGAGAGATTATGGAATTAATTTTTCATTAGCATATCCAGATCCTATTTGCAAGGAAGAGTATAAATCCCGTGCAAGAAATAGGGGTGCAAACGAAGAATTTGTCAAGAGGGTTGTAAATTCAATTCAGACCGATTTTGAAGATTTTTTAAAACAACCAAATGAAAAAATAATTCTTAAATCTGGTGAATATTTAGAAGACGCATTAATTAGAGTTGGTATTTTAAAGAAAAAAGAACAGATCTAATTTTATTTTAAAATAAATGAAATAACCTCAAACACTCCTTGCAGTCGTTACATTTCAAATTGGCTACCGAAAAAAAGCCATTTCTTACTCTCCCCCTTCCAGTCGTCGGGGACGTTGCACTTTCTCTATCGCTCACCCGAATATAACAACCATTTAATGGTTCACTCGTTGCACTTCGCTCTCCCAAATTTTGTTAGTACCTCACAAAACTTCATTAAACGTGTAACGTTAAATGAAATAATATCTTTGCCCATAAAAAGATTTAAGTATTAGTTCCTCTGTTGTATATTATTATGGATAAATCTAAAAAAGTACGAAAAACAATCGAAAGAATTCTTTATTCTTTACTTGTAATATTCATATTAATATTATTCTTCTTTATATCACCATTTGATCTTTCATCAAAACGAATATTTTTCCTAATATTAGGAATCTTAGGATTATTATTCCTTGCAATAGGGATTATCTTAATAATATTAAGTAAAAAAGAAAAAGGAAAACTAAGAAGATTTTTGATCTTGACTGGAATTTCAGCAATATCTCCGCTTGTTTTTACAATTTTGCATAATCTTTTCTATGCGTTGGCAGTAAGTTTCGAGAAGCTCGCTTTTCTTTTTGAACCTTTACATGCACTTTTCTTTATAATTTCTTTAATCGTAGCTCCAATAACATTCATTATAGGATTAATAGGAAGTATTATTTTATTAAAAAAATAAAATTTCTAAAGAATATCTTCAATAGGTTTTTTCTTCTCAGGAGGAGCTGCAGTTGTATTTGCTTGTGCTGCTTGTGCTTCCATATCTACACCAAGTTCTTTTAGTGCGCCAATGTGCATTTGCATTAATTGCTCGACGATTCCTAAAATTCTACCAAATTCTTCTCTTTCTTTTGCTAGAGTTGAAAGTGATCCTTTGTGAAATCCAATTTGTTCATCTTTACTTACATTTTCCATATTTTCAGTCATATTAATTCACCTTTGTTTTTTGATTATTTGTTTTTATTTAAAACTTTTTTTAATTGTATCTAATAATTTTTCATGCGGTCTTTTCTTTTTATTTAATGAAGTCTCGAATTTCTCAAGTGCTTCTTTTTGTTTTTTGTTAAGTTTTTTAGGAACATCAATTTGAATGTGAACATACTGATCTCCTTTACCATAACGACGGTAATGAGCCAATCCTTCTCCTTTCATTCGAAGAACTGTTCCTGGTTGTGTCCCAGAAGGAATTTTCAATTTTGCTTTTCCAGTTATTGTTGGAATTTCTATTGAATCTCCAAGTGATGCTTGCATGAATGTGATTGGAACTTCTAAATGAATATCCATTCCATCTCGTTTAAAAAATTCGTGTTTTTTTACATGAATATTAATGTAAAGATCTCCTTGTTCTGCTCCTGATCCGCCAGCTTCTCCTTCGTTTGTAAGTCTAAGTCGCATACCATCTTCAACGCCTTCAGGAACATTAACAGTTACAGTTTTTTCTCTTTGTTCATAGCCTCGACCATTACACTGAGAACATTCTTTTTCAACTTGCTCTCCAAGACCATGACAATCATGACATGCAGATTGCGTTTGGAAAGCGCCGAAAGGAGTTCTTTTAATTGAAGTAATTACACCTTGACCATTACATGTTGAACAGGTTTTAGAACCAGTTCCACCAAGTCCCTTACATTTAGAACAGTTATCTTTCTTTTTGATTTTAATTTTTTTATCAACACCTTTTGCGACATCAACAAGATTTATTTCCATATCATATCTAAGATCATTTCCTCTTCTTGGTCCACGTTGTCGGCCACCGCCTCTTCCGCCACCGCCAAAAAAAGAATCAAAGATACTATCAAAATCAAAACCAGAACTACCACTAAAATTAAATCCACCAAAACCTTGTCCACCTTGATTTCCATGTTTGAAACCTTCGCTTCCAAATTGATCAAATTGTTTTCGTTTTTGATCATCACCTAAAATAGATGCAGCTTCATTTACTTCTTTAAATTTCGCTTCAGAATCAGGATTATCTTTATTCAAATCAGGATGATATTTCTTAGCGAGTTTTTTATACGCTTTTTTTATATCTTCCTTGGATGCGCTTTTGTCAACGCCCAATGTTTTGTAGTAATCTTTCTCTGCCACTAATTATCACACAAATATTTTACTTCATATACAAATAAGGTGCCGTGTTAAAAACAGGCATATCTCCATGCGCTTTCGCATATTTACCAGTTATGTCAGAACCTTTAATTGTCATGAACGAGTATTGTTTGTCTGGATTTATAATGTTATTGTTTATTTTAGATGATTCATAATTATCTTTTATTTTTGATAAATATGCATCACTTGTATTTGAAGAAGCAAAATTCAAAGATGATTTTGCTGTTGATGAAACATTAGGAGAGTATAATGATTTACTATTGATGCTAGTAGTAGAAACATAACTAGAAAAATCAGATTTTTCTGTACTTGATGTTTCGAATTTCATTTTTACTCCAAAAGTTTTTGACCATTGTAAGATAACTGAGAATTTCCAGTATTACTTACGTGAGTCAAATAAGCATCATTCATTTTGATAAGTTGATTTGCATCCATAGACATTGTTGCATTGTATGTTTTTTCTACAACGCGTTTTGTATATGTTGAAACAAATTCACTAACCCTCATTGATGAATCTCCATCATCGATTGTATTTACTTTGTATGTTGATGTAAGATCTGCTGCACTTTCACCAAATTGGTTTTGCGTTACTATATTATACATCTTTTCATCTCCATATTAAAAGTTTTATTCTTTTGACTTCTTCTTTTATGCTCGAAAAAAATATTTTTTCGGCATCGCGGAAAACTCTATTTGTTTTCCTCGACTTCGTCTTTAACTTCTTCGAATTCAGCATCTACAACATTTTCATCTTCAGCTTTTTTCTCTCCTGATGCTTGTTCTCCAGGATTAGCTGCGCCAGCTTTTTGTTGTTCTGCGGAAGCATTTTTGTAAAGTTCTGTTGAAAGTTTTTGAATTTTTTCATTGATACTTTCCATTTTCTTTTTGATTGTATCAACATCTTTTTCTTCAGGTTCAAGAAGTTTTTTTATTTCTTCAATGTCTGCTTTAACATCTTCAACTTCTTTTTTATCAACTTTGCCTTCAAAGTCTTTGAAAAGTTTTTCAGATTGGAAAACTAAACTTTCAGCTTGATTAATTATTTCAACTTTTTCTTTTAGTTTTTTATCTTCTTCTGCATGTGCTTCTGCATCTTTTTTCATCTTTTCAATTTCTTCATCGGAAAGATTTGTGGACGCAGTAATTTTGATACTTTGTTCTTTTCCAGTTCCAAGATCTTTTGCACTTACAGCAACAATTCCATTTGAATCAATGTCGAATGTAACTTCGATTTGTGGAACGCCACGTGGTGCTGGAGGAAGACCAACCAGATCAAATTTTCCAAGTTCTTTATTGTCGTTGAACATGCTTCGTTCTCCTTGACCAGCTCGGATTGTTACCGCAGGTTGATTGTCTGCTGCTGTACTAAACACTTGACTTTTCTTTGTAGGAATAGTTGTGTTTTTATCGATGATAGCTGTAAAGACACCACCAAGAGTTTCAATACCTAAACTTAAAGGAGTGACATCAAGAAGCAAAACATCTTTTATGTCTCCTGCTAAAATTCCGCCTTGAATTGCCGCACCAAGTGCAACTGCTTCATCAGGATTAACAGATTTGTCTCCATCTTTTCCAAGAATTTTTTTTACTAAATCTTGAACCGTAGGAATTCTTGTTGAACCTCCAACAAAAATTAATTTGTGAATATCATTTGCACCCATACCAGCATCCTTGAGAGCTTGCTGTGTTGGAACTTTAAGTCTTTCAAGGATGTTCTGGATAAGGCTCTCGAATTTTGCTCGAGAAATATCTGTGTTGAGGTGTTTTGGACCGCTTGAGTCCGCAGTGATAAATGGAAGACTGACTGTAGAGGATTGTTTTGTTGACAGTTCGATTTTTGCTTTTTCTGCTGCTTCTTTTAATCTTTGTAAAGCAGTTTTATCTTCACGTAAATCAATTCCGTTTTCTTTTTTGAAATCATCTGCAAGTTGGTCAATAAGAAGTTGATCAATGTCATCTCCTCCTAGACTGTTGTCTCCGTTGCTTGCTTTTACTTCGAAAACTCCATCTCCTAATTCTAAAATAGAAACGTCAAATGTACCACCACCAAAGTCAAATACTAAAATGGTGTGATCGTTTCCTTTTTCAAGACCGTATGCAAGACTTGCTGATGTTGGTTCATTAATAATTCTTTCAACTTGTAAACCTGCAATTTTTCCTGCGTCTTTTGTTGCTTGACGTTGTGAATCTGAGAAATATGCTGGAACAGTAATTACTGCTTTTTCAACAGGATGTCCCAAGTATGCTTCTGCATCTAATTTTAATTTTTGTAAAATCATTGCACTAATTTCTTGAGGAGATTTAACTTCTCCTGCGATTGTAACTTTGTGATCTTCACCCATATGTCGTTTGATAGATCTAACTGTGTTTTCTGGATTTAGAACTGCTTGGTTTCTTGCGATTTGACCAACTAATCTTTCCCCATCTTTATTTATTGCGACAACACTTGGTGTTGTTCTTGCACCTTCTGCGTTTGGGATTATAACAGGCTTTCCACCTTCTAATACAGCAACTGCACTGAATGTAGTTCCTAAATCAATTCCTATAATTTTTTCTTTTGACATTTTTTCGTTTCCTCTAAAATTTCAAACCAATGAAAAACAAGTTTTCATGGTTGTACCATTTTTTATTCCTCTATTGTTGATTATTAGATCCTGCATAAGGACCTGATTGCGATTTTACATAATCAATTGCTACTTGATAAAAGTTCTTTGTTGCTTCATCAAGAGTTTTGTTTGGCATACCCACAATTGGAAGTCCAGAAGGATTTCCAAGATAACTTGTCATAACACTAGCAATGCCAGCATAAAGAGAATCTTTTTTGTAATCTCCTTTAATATTATCAAGAACGAAAAGCGCTCCTGCAGGATTATTTTTTTCTAACATTTTTCCTATTGCATCTCCAATAAGAACATAATCATTAACTTGTTTTTCTAAACTTATTTCTGGTTTGTCATCTACCATTTTATTCGCCTTTATTTTTTGAGACTTTAACTTTTGCAGTTCTAAGAACCGCATCTTTAATTTGATATCCTGCTTGTAATTCTTCCAAAATCATTTGTTCTGGTCCGTCACTTTCTTCCGCAAGTAATGCTTCGTGTACTATTGGATCGAATGATTGATCTTTTGTTTCAATTTTTTTCAAGCCAAATTCTTCAGATGTTGAAATAAATTTTGCAAATATTAGTTCAACTCCTTTTTTGAATTCTTCAGGATTGCCATCATTTTTTAGAGCAAGTTCAAAATCATCAAATATATTAATGAAGTTTTTTAGAACATCTCCAACCGCATGATTGTAAATTTTTGTGTTTGCTTCTTCTGTTCTTCGTTTGAAGTTTGCAAATTCCGCTTGTAATCTGAGCATGAGATCAGTTCTCTCCTTGAGTTCAACTGCCATATCAGGTTTTTTTTCTTTTTTTGTAATCGTGATTCGCCTCGTTGTTTGGTCGACTTTAAGTCAACAAGGTTTGGAATTGCTCTACTAATATATAAATCTATCGATTATATGGGCTGTGTGTAAAAATTGCTTTATAAACTACACAGAAGTCCATGATTTTACACAGACGCGTTAGTTTTTACACAATCTGCCAAATCAAGACTAATATTATGTGTATAGCATGCTTGAATTAGTAAGCAAATGTTTACAGCGAGCATCTTGCATTTAATCTCATTTCGTTGTCCTAGAAAATTCTTACACCTGCACGATTTGCCAAAACGCTCTTTAAGCATTGAAAAATTAGTTTCTACATTACTTCGTTGATGATAATGTTTCTTGAAATCTTGATTATGACGAA
>CAYRYC010000024.1:0-11507 GCA_964428445.1 uncultured Methanosarcinales archaeon
ATTTCCGAGAAGAAATTAAAAATCCTAAAGATGAAGAACGTCTTGCAATAAGAATTTCTTGTGTAAAAAATTGGTTAGATAAATACGCTGATGAACAGTTTAAATTTAGTGTAAAATCAGAACGTGATGAAGGATATCTTGCAAGTCTTGACGAGAAATCAAAGAAAGCTCTTGAATTGTTGAAAAAGGCCATGGAAACTACAAACACAGAAGATGAATTGTCTACTGCAATCTTTGCAATTCCTAAAGAATTAGAAATGGAAATGTCTGTATTTTTTACTTTATGTTATCAAACAATTGTTGGTAAAGAAAAAGGGCCTAAACTTGCAGCATTTATTATGGAAATAGGAAGAGATCGAATTATTCCTCTTCTTTAATTCTCATTTTATTAATTTTTTGTAATCAAAACCATTAACATAATTTTTAAATGCATCTCTGGATGGTGTATTTCGGAAAGGAAGATATATCCATTTTGCAGAGTTCATTGTTTTTGCAAAGAATTCTATGTGGTGATGTTGATGTTCATTTGTTTGGATTGATATTCGATAAATATGAGGATTAATAACTTCTGTTTCTCCATTTTTTTTAAGATCAAAACGAATACCATTAAATAAAACATTAAAACGGGTTGGTGGAATATCATATGTTTCGCCTATTTTTTTAATTACTGGTTTGTTTCCAAATCTTTTTTGTTTATCATGTTCATAATTATGTTTTATATAATTTGATTGAGAACAATCTTTTTCTATATCAAAAAATACGGGTTGAATATTTCCTGGCAGATATACTATCTTAGCAACAAGGCCTTTTTCATTTGTTTTTTTACCTAGATCGAAAATTCTAAATGTATTTAGCTCTTTTTCTGTGAGTGGGTTTTTAGTTTTTTGTAAAGCTTCTGCTAGTTTTGTTGTTATCTCTGTAGATAGTTTTTTTGGTGGGAATAATTGAATTGCCATTTTAGTTTCTTCATGCGCTTATATCTGTTTTTTAATTGCGCCTGCTGCCGAAAACAGACTTGTTTTATAAATTTTCACATTGAAAAACCTTTCATAGTGCGTTTTTTCGCATTTTCTGTCACTTTTTCATCAAGTATATAAATCAATTGTGCGTTCCGGAGGCACATGGCAATTATACATATAACACCAGAAAATTTTGAAACAGAAGTTAAGAACGCAGAACTACCAGTACTAATTGATTTTTGGGCGCCTTGGTGCGGTCCATGTAAAATGATGGGTCCTGTATTTGAAGAACTTAGCGAAGAATATGCTGGAAAAGCTATTTTTGCAAAACTTAATACTGATGATCATGGCGCTTTAGCAACTCCTTTTGGAGTTCAAGGAATTCCTTCATTATTACTATTAAAAAAAGGTGTAGAAATAGCAAGACAAGTTGGTTTTGCACCAAAAGAAATGCTAAAGCAAAAAATTGATGAAATGCTTTCAAAGTTTTAATTTAAATTAATATTATAGGTGACTTATTATGACAGAATACGATGTACTAATTATTGGAGGAGGACCTGCAGGATTTACAGCAGGAATTTATGCTTCTCGAGCAAACTTTTCAGTTCTTATCCTAGAAGGGGATCAGCCTGGAGGACAACTTACAACTACAACTGATGTTGAAAACTTTCCTGGCTTTCCAAAAGGAATAATGGGTCCGCAATTAATGGAAGATATGCGAGAGCAAGCAAAACGATTTGGATCAGAATCAAAATTCGAAATGGTTACTGAAGTTGATTTCTCATCAAGACCTTTCAAAGTAAAAGTTGGATCTGTTGAATATACTGCGAAAACAGTTATTGTTGCAACAGGTGCAAGAGCAAAATATCTTGGATTAGAAAGCGAAGAACGATTAATAGGAAAAGGCGTAAGTGCATGTGCAACATGTGATGGATTTTTCTTTAAAGAAAAAGAAGTAATTGTTGTTGGTGGCGGAGATAGTGCTATGGAAGAAGCAAATTTCTTAACAAAATTTGCAAGTAAAGTTACTCTTCTGAATAGAACCGATGATTTCATAGCTTCAAAAATTATGCTTCAACGAGCAATAGATAATCCTAAAATAGATATTAAAAAAAATGTTCAAATAGCAGAAATTCTCGGAGACGATACTGTTACCGGTGTTATTCTTGAAGATACAGTAAGTAAAGAAAAATCTGAATTCAAAACAGATGGTGTTTTTATCGCTATTGGTAGAAAACCAAATACTGAAGTTTTCAAAGATGTTCTTGAATTAAATGAACATCAACAGATTGTAACTGAAGCTGGAACATCAAAAACAAAAGTTCCTGGAGTATTTGCTGCTGGAGATGTTGCTGATATTAATGCATACTGGCAAGCAACTGTTGCTGCTGGTGATGGTTGTAAGGCTGCGCTTGATGCTCAAAGGTTTCTAGAGGAAAATAATGGGTAAATTACACTTCGCGTGCAAAACCATTGACTTCTCGGATCTTATTCGATGTAGTTTTGATTTGAATAAGACTGAATATTCTTTGTTTATGTTTCTTATCGAACAGGATGAGGCATATTGTGCTTCAACAATCGGAGAAGAAATGAATAAGGATAGAACAACCATTCAGAAAGCTGTGAAAAAACTTGTTGAGAAAGATATTGTTAAGAAAAGACAAATAAATTTAGAAACTGGTGGTTATACTTATGTGTATAAAATCAAGGATAAAAATTTTATCCGAGAAAATGTTCTTTCAATAGTTAATTCTTGGCACAAGAATGTTGTTGGTACAATTAAGAGTTGGTGATTTTTCACTAACATTTTTAAATTAAGTCTCCTTTTACTCTTTTTAGATTACATTTATTTAAGGTATTTATGATGAGTTTAAAACATATTATTACAGGAATACTATTATTTGGTCTGTTTAGTTCTAGTGTTAAATCTCAAAGTAGAAGTTCTTTTCATTCAGGCATATATCATTCTCCTGGTATGAAAATAATTTGTGAAAATGATACTTGTGTTAGTGATAAAGTAGTTGAAAATCGAAGAATATTTGGTCTGCCAACTAAGGAGGAATTTTGTCCTTCTTCTATTAACTCATATGTACAATGGGGTTATGTTGACAGTAATGCTTTCCTAGTTATTCCTCCAATTTATGATGAGGTAAGTAATTTTAAAAATGGTTTAGCTGTTGTTGGAAAATGTTTTCATGAGGAAGAACGGTTTTATCGATGGCATATATTGCCTGATGGTGAAAGACTATATGAAAAAAATTATGTTGATGTTACTTCTTTTCATGGAGCTTATGCTATTGCGGATATAGATGGAAATTTTCATAAATGTCATATAAATAAAAAAGGCGAGAGAATTTATTCCCAAACATATATTGAATTAGATATTTTTAATGAAAATGGTAAGACTTTAGCATTAAAAAAAGTAAATCTTATGACTCACAAGGGTCTTTGGGTGGTTATAGATACGAAAGGTAATGAACTTGCTTCCGGATGGGGGAATTATGGTTATAAAAATGAGCCGCCGAAATCTTTAGATGTTTATTTGAACAAAAAATAAGCATAGTAGAACAAAGTTCCATTTTGAACAGAGTTAATTAAACGAAACATTTATATATATTAACCATTACGTATACATTACAATGGTAATGGATACTTTACAAATACGTCTCAATCATGGTTTAATTGAACGAGTTGATTCTTTAGTTAAAGAAGGAATTTATGCAAATCGTTCAGATGTGATTCGCGATGCTGTGAGAAGATTTGTTTGGAAACAAGAACTTGGAAGTATTAGTTCTTCAGAAATTTCATCTGTTGATGAAGTTCGTAAACTACGTAAGAAGCATTCAAGTGAAGAATTTGATTTGTCTAAATTGAATGATTTATAGAATTTCTTCTGGTCGTTTTGTTTTTATATTATATTTTCTTGCTATTTTTATTAGTTTTCTATCTCTTGTAATCAAAATTGATTGACTTTTTCTTGCTAGAAGCATGTGAAGAATATCATAAAAACTTAATTCGTATTTTATTTCGGTTTCAATTTTTCTGGCATTGATAATATCTTCTGTAATAAGTTTTATTTCTTCAAATCTATTTTCTCTAAATAAATTTCTTTTATGTTCAAACTCTTTTTCAGATAATATGTATTTTAATTCTTTAATAATAAGCTTGGAGTAGCTTATTTTTTCATCATGTTCTTCTCGTTTTTCAAAAAAAGATAATGCTTTCTCCCAAAATAGTTTTTCTTTTTTCCAAAGATTAAGATAAATGCATGTGTCGACATAAAATTTTCTTTTCATAAGCTGTTTTTTATTTGTTTTACTTATATATCTTAGCTTCATCTGTCTAGTGCTGTTGCTATGTTGTTTTATTGCTATGTTTATATTGTGGATTAAGATGATTAATAATTTTTTATTAATAATTTTTTGAGATATTTGTGTTCATTTCTTTTAAATTTAGCAAAAATTTAAATAGTTCTTGATTTTGTTTTATGTTGGTGATATTATGGCAGGTGATCCTACACAAGCGCTAGAATTAGCGAAAAAATCTGAATTGTCTTCTTACCGATCATTACGAAAAAGTATGAAAGATAGTAGAACTCTTCTCAAAGATACTCGGAAAGAGTTACATGAAATTCATAAAAACAATCCTGAACGAATTCCAGAACTTCTTAATAAAATGGAAGAAGATATGGTTGTTGAATTTAGAGATTTCATTTATGACTTCAAATACATGATTTTCACTCTTCGACATATTGAAGAAGCTGAAAAAAAAGAAGGCGATATGGGTGCTCGAACTCATGAAAAACATAAAGGGGAAATTGAAAAGGAGCTTCATATTTTGTCCCGTGAGTTAAAATCATTGATTAGGATTGAAGGACATAATTTGAATTAATTTGTGGGTAATTTTATTTTTTTATTCTTTTTTGTTTCTCTCGCATCAATTTGTTCTTGTAGAAAAAAACTCCGCGTAGCTTCGCTTCTTGAGTTTTTAATCTTCTCTCATCAAATTCTATTAGAAGATTAAAAACAATAAGAGCGTTAATCCGCCCTTATTGTATAGCTTTTTGTTTGTAATAAATCCGTGTTTGATTGGGAAAAAAAGCGAAGGCCTCTGAAGTTACTGTATTGGGGAGGGTGGTTTGTTAAGAACTAAGCATCCATAGAGGCCTTCTTTGGGGTTAAAAGGATTGTGTGATTTCTTGCTTGTTCTAAGGGTTTTTTTAGGATAATGGGGGTTTTCGCAGCTCTTGGAGCCACATGAGACCAACTCGCATCATGTTCTTATTGAACTTCTCGCTGATCTTGTATGTTTTTTTGTAAAGGTCGTAGTCAATTAAGCCCATAGTTTTCATCGGAGTCAAAATCCGATCGTAAAACTGACGTTTGTTATAAGATATCTTCACCTTCTTTTTCTGTCTAAAGGGTCCTTCACTTACTGATTCTACGATTTTACCTTCGTGTAATGCTGTTGCGAACATGCTCATTTCTGTTTTTCCTATTTCGCCACCTTTGACTTTGATTTCGTCAATAAGCAAACGAGCTACTTGAACTTGCTGTGTTGTCGCAAAGATTATTTCGTAAATGTCTTCAGGTAAGCTGAATTGATTGAATAGGATTACCATTTTTTCACTTCTCTTTTTTTATTTTGAATTAATGTATACATAATAAGTATGTACTAGTATATAAATGTTCTGATTTAGTATGGTTTTTCCCACACTCAGGAGGTGATGTGTATATTAGGGTAGTTGAATTTTGTTACTTCTATGAGCAGTAAATGGAGTAATTTAAGCTTAGATTGAGCTTATTTTTCTTAACAAAGGAATAAAATTAAGGTTTATGTTAAATTGCTTTGTTGATTCGACTCGGGTTCATTTGTCGGAGGGTTGGATGGTCTGGAAATTCCAAGAAAAAGGCTAAATTTATAGAAAGATTTAAAAGTTAGTTTCAATTTTCTTTTGTTATAGTTATTTTAGGTTATGATTATGAATAAAATTGTTTATATGTCTGTGGAAGAGGGTTTTGAAAAAACTCCTGTCGATAAAAAATATGAAACTAGCCGTTTAGTTATGGAATTATTAAATGCTCGTCCCGATGTTGATCTTGTTTTGGTACATCCTGGAGATTACAATTTAAATGATGGTTCTATTAATCGTGCTTTTGATTTTGTTAATCCTACAACAATTAAACAATCTAAAAGTTCACATTTTCCTTCTGGAGATATGTTTATAATTTATGGTGATGAAACTTCAAAAAATGCGGGTTTAGATTTTGGAAGAAATCAATATTCTTTTTTGAAAAATTTAAAACAAAATAATTCTTTTTCCTATTTTTTTAATGAACCTGAAACTGAAGAATTAACTTTGAAAGATGGTTTAATTAAACTTTCTATTGATGATTCTTTACCTGTTGCAAAAACTGTTTATTTTGATTCTTTTGATCAAACAAAAGAATTAATTAATCAATATGGTTCTATTATTATTAAACCTATTTTTGGTTGTGCAGGTGCTGGAGTAAATAAATTATCTTTAATCGAAGATATTTTTAATTTAGATGTTTCTGAAAATGATTTACAAGGTAATTATGTTTTACAAGAACCTCTTTTTGGTGATGAAACTAGGATTACTCTTTTAGATGGTAAATTTTTATGGTCTATGCGTCATCAAAATAGATCCGCTCCTTGGGCTAAAAATGAAAAGCACAGTTCTAATTTTTATCAACCTAACGAAGAAGAACTTAATTCTGCAAGAAAAATTTCTGACGCAGTTGGAGCATATTTAATTGGTGTTGATTTTATTGGTACTAAAGTTAATGAAATAAATGGTACTGGAACTGGTATGAGTAGAAATTACAAAGGAGGTTCTCCTATTCTTGATTTACATGCAAACAAATTTGTTGAACGAATTATTTCAACAGTTTATGGTGGTTTAAAATGAATCCTATAAATAAAGATATGAGTGGAAAAATTCTTGTTTGTAGTGCTGGACAAGGAGGTCATGCAATCTCTGCTTATTCGACATTAAGAGGTAATTCTGTAACTTTATATTCCCATACTCCAAAAAAAGTTGATTTGATTAATGCGCAAGGTGATACTGTTTTTTTATCTGGTCTATATTCTGGTGTTGCTCAACTTGAATCTGCTACTTCTGATTTAGAATCTGCTGTTCAATCTAATGATAAAATTTTTATTGTTAGTGATGCTACTGCGCATCGTTATTATGCTGAAAAAATGGCTCTTGATCTTAAAAATCAAGATATTATTTTATTATCTCCTGGTGTTGGCGGTGCTTTAGAATTTTACAATCTTGTAAAAAAATTAAATCCTAGTTCTGATATTACTGTTTCAGAAACAGATACTTTGATGTATGCTTGTAAAGTTCCTGCTATTGGTCATTCACATATAAAATCTGAAAAAAATAGTCTTATTTATGCGACTGTTCCTTCTTCAAAGAAAAACAGTGTTGATGATTTTATTTTGAAGTTATATCCTCAATTTATTAATACTCGTAATCCTTTAATGGGTCTTGATGATAGTCCTGTTTTTCATATTGTTGGCATGATTAAAAATGCTGGAAGAATTTTAAATAAAGAAGATTTTAATTTTTATATTGATGGAATTACTCCTGAGTATGCTATATTTATGGAAGAAATGGATGCTGAACGATGTAAGGTTGCTGAAGCTGTGGGAATAAAACCTAGAACTGTTAATGAATGGTTAAATATCGCCTATGGTGTCGAAATATCTGATCTTCACACTATGATTCAAAATACTCCTCCTTATATGAATACTGAAGATACTCCTAATAGATCTCCTGCTCCTAAGAATTTATATCATCGTTATCTTATGGAAGAAATTCCTTTACGAGCAGTACCTACTGTGGAAATTGCTAAGATATTCAATATTGAAACTCCTAAATATGAAAAAATGATTCGTGAAGCTAGTGAGTTGGTTGGTGTCGATTTTATGAAATCTGGAAGAACTTTGAAAGATATTGGATTGTCTAATAATGAGATATTAAACTGGAAAAATAATTATTCTTGGGATGTTTAATAAGAGATACTTATTTATATTGGCATATCTGCATTTTTGACAATGGAAAATAATAAAGCTTGGTTAATTGCGCCTTCAAATAAATTATCTAGTGATCAATTTTTATTATCTAAAGAACGATTAATTTCTATGGGTTTTCAACCTTTTTATAGATCTGATATTTTACGAAAAGATCTTTATTTCGCAGGAACTTTATCAAGACGGGTTGATGAAATTAATGACGCTTTTTCTTCTTCAAATGGTTCTTTTGTTTTTGCAATTAAAGGAGGTTATGCTTCTATGGAGTTGCTTGCTAATCTTGATTGGGATTTAATTTTATCTTCAAAAAAATCTTTTATGGGTCATAGTGATATTACTGCTTTATTAGTTGGTTTTTATAAAAAAAATTATTCAGGCGTTTTAGTCCACGGTCCAAATATTGGATCTAAATTAACTTGGTCTGATGATGTTAAATATCTTGATTTGCTTAAGTCTTGTCTTAAAGGTGATGATTATTCTTTTGAAGTTTTATCATCTGCAAAATTTTTAAATAAATCTGATTTTAAAGGTAAAATTTTTGGAGGAAATCTAAGAATTATTTGTCATTTGTTTGGAACTGAATTTGAAATTCAACCTTCTGATGGGGATGTTTTATTTTTTGAAGATGTTAGAGAAAGACCTGCTTCTATTTACACTATGCTTTTACAACTTTATCTTTCAGGTAAATTAAATCATGTCAAAGCTATTCTTCTTGGACATATGAATAAAAGTGGAAAATATCTTCCTCTTTTAGAACGTTTTTTACGTCGTTTAGATATTCCTGTTATCTATGAGCTTCCTCTTGGTCATGAATCTAGTATGATTCCTATTCGTTTAGGTGATACTGTTTCTTTTGATAGTATAACAAATACTTTATCTTTTTCTAAATTTTAATCTCTCGCTAGCTTTATAAACTAACTCTCCTACAATATTTACATACGCTTAGTATGATTGAGGAGAGATTTAATGGTTAGAAAACATTTAAAGAAAATGAGAGGGCGTTTCGCTTATCTATTCATTTCTCTGCTTCTATTGCTTCTCGTATATCCTTTCTTCAAACAGGAAGCTTTTGAAACTGTTATTCTTTGGATTCTTGGTTTGTTTGTTTTTGGAGCTGCGATTTATGCAGATAGTGATTCTAAGGATCATACTTTTATAGCGTCGTCTTTAGGAATTTCCTATCTTCTTTTAAGTTTCATGAATTTATTTTTGAATAATGTGGTTTTTTCAGGTCTGGTTACTATTGTTGCAGTTTTATTCTTTGCTTATACTATTAAACTTATTATTGATCATATTCTTAATCATCATGAAGTTACGCCGAATACTGTTTATGGTGCTGCTTGTGTATATATGTTGTTAGGAATTATTTTTGCTTCTGTATTTCATTTTGCAACACTTGTTGATCCTAGTTCTTTCACAACTGAAGTTGAAACCATGGATTATGGTGATTCTTTGTATTTTAGTTTTGTAACTCTGACGACTGTAGGTTACGGAGATATATCTCCTGATTCAGAAGTGGTTAGAAGTCTTTCTGTGTTTGAAGCTGTTCTTGGACAACTTTATTTAGCGGTTCTTGTAGCTCTGCTGATTGCTAATATTTTGCCAAGACGCCGCGCTAAGAAAAAGCGTTCCTATGTGCAGAAAACATTAAAATAAAAAAGAAACAGATTCTAATCTATAGAAAGCTGCACATCGGAAGTTAGATTAATTCCTAGTTCGCGCAGGTCAGTCTTATCTTTTGAAGATGGCATTCTTGTAAGATGCATTTGACATCCTTTGAAGCTAAGAAGTTGATCTAAACAAGGTTTCGCAGTAGGGTTCTCTCCTTTACTGCTAGCAAGAATGTTTAACATTTCCGAGATGTTTAAACCATCTATTTGTCTGTTAAAATTCTTGGTATTTAGTTCTTGGACATGATGAATCCAATTTTCTGGAAGAACACGCAAATCATCATTGAATCCTGCTTGGTATTTCATAGCGTTGATAAGAAGAGATGATTCTGCTCGAAGAAGATATGAGTTTCTTCCAGTGATTATTTTTTCATTATGTAGTTGCATTGCTGCTGAATAGTTTATAGGATAGTCATTTGTTCGTCGAATTACTTTTCGTGCTTCTTCAACAACTTTTCTATCCGTTGACTTAAGATTTAGTTTTTTGAGAATAAGGTTCATTTTCTCAAGTGTTTTTTCTTCTTCTAATCCTTTATGGAATTTTTCTCTATAATCAAACCATCTTCGAATAGTTTCTTGATTTGCTGCATTTCGACATATTAAATCGTCAATGATTCCTTCTTTAATCATATTAACGCCCATATCGGTAGGTGATTTGTATGTGTGAACAAAATTATTTTTGTTAACAGCTGATTTAATCATTTCTAGAAGTGTAGGGAATGCATCTATATCTCGATTGTAATTTATTGCTGTTTTTTTATATGCTTTTAGATGAAATTTATCAACAACATTGTAATCTAATAGATCTGCTGTTGCTGATTCGTAGGCCCAATTAATTGGATGATCTAAATCTAAATTCCACACGGGAAAGGTTTCTAATTTTGCATAGCCTGTACCTATGCCGTTTTTATTATCAAGATAACATTGAGTTAAACTCGTTGCTAATTTTCCTGCTCCAGGGGAAGTTCCTGTAACTATTATAACAGGGCTTGTTGTATTAATACGATCTTGTTTTGCATAGAATTCGATTGTTTTACCAATATCTTTAGCATACTCTTTTTCTTCTCCTGATGTGTAGACTGGAATTCTTAAATTTTTAGCTCGTTTTTTTAGATTGGTTGCCGCTTTCTCTCCTTCGTATCGTGTAATGACTAATCCTGAGATTGTTAAGCCTTTTTCTTTTAGTTCTTTTATTTCCTTCAACGCTAAATCATCATGGGTTAATTCGAAATCTTGTCTTATTTTGCCTGATTGTAAATCTTTTGCACTAACGCAATAGATGATTTCTACATTATCTTCTAGTGCTTGAAGAACTTTAATTTTTGATCCAGGATCATAACCTGGTAGTACTCTTGCTGCATGATAATCTGTTATTATTTTTCCGCCAAATTCAAGATATAATTTTTCAAACTTCCCAACTCGTTCTTTAATTGCTTCTGTTTGAGCTGTGACATATTTTTCCGTACTAAAACCTATTTTCATTCTTAATTCCTCATATTAAACTCGAAAAGATAAATATGGAATTTCATCTTTATAAACTTTTATACTCTGTAAAATATTATTGTTTGTGAGAATGTTTAGATAATTTATTATTGCTTTAGTTAGACGATCTTGAGGAGAAATTTGACAATTAACAAATGCACAGAGATTTTGCTCCTTTATTTCTGTCTTTGATATTGTATAGTCTCGATTTTCATTTTCCCATGGGGATTGGTAGGATACTTTTTCTTTCATAGCAGAGACGTTTATTACTGCAAATGGTTTTGTATCGCTATTAATATCGTATATTATTATAGGTAGATTTCCTTTCTTG
>CAYRYC010000025.1:0-11367 GCA_964428445.1 uncultured Methanosarcinales archaeon
AACAGAACGACATGGGTATCACGGTAAAAAAAGACGATAATTTCAGTGAGTGGTTTACGGAGCTTATGAAGAAAGCAGAACTAGCTGATACTAGATATAATATTAAAGGTTTTCCAGCATATATGCCTTGGGCAGTTCGAAGTATTAGAAAAATTACTCGAATGTGGGAAGATGAACTTGAAGCAACAGGTCACGAACCATTATTGATGCCCGTACTTATTCCTGAATCAAATTTTCACAAAGAAGCAGAACACGTTGAAGGATTCAGTCTTGATGTATTTTGGGTAACCGGAGCTGGAGACAAAGTATTCGAAGAAAGATTAGCACTTCGACCAACTTCTGAAACAGCATTATATTATATGTATGGAAAATGGATTCAATCCTACAAAGATCTTCCTTTCAAAAGATATCAATCATGTAGTGTATATAGACATGAAACAAAAATGACTCGACCTTTCATGAGAACTCGAGAACTTCATTGGACTGAAGCACATAACGTTTTTAGAACAGAAGAAGATGCGTTCGATCAAGTCAGAGAAGACATGAGAATCACTGAAAAACTTCTTTATGGAGAGATGGCTATTCCTCATATTTTTTTCAAAAGACCACAATGGGATAAATTCGGCGGAGCAACAAATACATTTGCAGCCGATGCATTATTACCAAGTGGAAAAGTTCTACAATTACCATCAACACACATGATTAATCAATCTTTTAGTGAAGCATTCGGTGTTACATTCAAAGATGATGATGAGAAAGAAAAACTAGGATGGATTACTTGTTACGGTCCGTGCCATTCGCGAAACTATGGCGCTCTAATTACTTTCCATGGTGATGATAAAGGTTTAATTCTTCCTTGGAGTGTAGCTCCAAAACATATTGTTATTGTTCCTATTCTCCTTAAAGGAAAAGAAGAACCTGTTTTTAAGAAAGCAAAAGAACTGTTCGCTGATCTAAGTAAACAAGGTTACGAAGTTATTCTTGATGATCGAGATGATCAAAGTCCTGGTTGGAAATTCAACCAATGGGAAATGAAAGGCGTTCCTCTACGAATTGAAGTAGGACCTCGAGACATTGAAAATAATCAATACATGATTTTCCGAAGAGATCTTGGAACAAAAGATACTGTTCCGGCTGATAATCTAAATGAATTTCTAAAAACAGTTTCAAAAACATTTACTGATAATATTAGAAAGATTGCCGATGAAGCTATTGCTTCCAAAATGAAAGATGCTCAAACCGAAGCTGAGATTAAACAATATGTTGATCAAGGATTTATGGTTAGAACTAATTTCTGTTCAATGGGACCCGAAGGTGCTCCTTGCGCTGAGCGTATTGAGAAGGAACTTGGTGCTGAAGTTCGAGGAGAGAAGTTTGATGCTGATGAGAAGGTCTTCGGTGACTGTCCTGTCTGTGGTAAAGCAGGAAAGCATGTAGTGTATATTGCTAAGAGCCACTAGTTCTTTTTTCTTTATTTATAGCTATATTTATAAATGATTATTCCTAAGCTCTAGTCATGGGTGGAAGAGGTCAAATTAGTCTATTTGTAATTATAGGCCTAGTTTTAGTGATAGCTGCGGCGCTATTCTTTTCATTAGCAAATAAGAGTCCTTTGGAAATTTTTGATGCAGCTCCGAGCCAAGAAGTTCAAATGGTAGAAAGTGCTGTTGAAAATTGTCTACGAAGAGCAGCACCTGATGCAATTATTCCTTTTTTCAATCAAGGATTTTTCTATGAATTACCTGAAGAACGTGTAAGATATGAATATATTGTTCCAACGGATTTACTCGCTTTGCCTGTTATTACTAAAACTGAAATTGCTCCTTATTTCAAACAAGCATTCTCTTTAGTTCCTGACGAAGAAGCATTTCAAAATAATTATGCTTTGTTTGTTCGAGATGGTGTTAAGAAATGTTTTGAGGAAAGTACATTGCCTGGAGTAGAATTTACATCTGGAGAACCTTTTGTGAATGCACAAATTGGAACAATGACTGTTATTAGTCTTGATTATCCTATTACAATAACTAAATCTGATGGAAGTGAAGAGATTGGAGATTTTTCTTTTGATCTTGAATACGATATGAAAACGAAGTATGAATTTATTCGAGGATTTGTTGAAGGGGAAGTAAAAGATTTTTTGTCCATAGAAAAAATAAGTTCTGATGCGTATGATAATTACTATACTTTCGATCTTATTAATATTAATGAAGATGACATTGCATTCAGAATAAACTATGATGATTATAAAATAAAATATGATGAATACTTAATATTGAACTTCATCGTGAGGTATTAGATGAAAGCTAAACTACTTGTGTTGATTGTGCTGATATTTGTGTTAGTGTCAACAATGTCGTTTGCTTTGACTCCAGAAGAAACTAAAGATGGTCTAAAATTAAAATATAATTATGTATATGAAGTTGATTCCGCTCTCACTGAGAGAGAACTGTTGATTTTGAATAATTATCTGGACTTTGATGGTGTTTCCGTAGATAATCAAGGAACTGTTTGTTTCAAGAAACATCTTGGCGGAGATCTTCCAGAAGGAGTTGTTCTTTGTATGGAAGAAGATTATTTAGTTCGAACAGCAAGCATAGAAAATGTTTATACTTTTTTCAGTGGTGGCGATTATGATTCTTTAGGCCCTGTAATTGCATATGATTCTTTGAAAATTTCCTATAATGGAAAAATTAAATTTCCTATTGAAATTAATGTAGAAGAAGGAAAGCCTCCTTATTTTATTTTAGAAATAGCTGGCAATTCAAAAATTTCTATTTTAGGAGAAGATGATTCTAGTTTGCTTACTTTGGCTACTAATCCTTCAAACGGTTATCAAAAATTTGTAATTGTTCCAAAAATAAAAGATATGTTTTCCGAAGATGTTGCAAATAAATTATTTAATAAGACTGAGGATCTTTCTGCTTTCAAAGGTAAAGTTGGTAGTGAAGCTCAAATTAATACAAATGATATTCTAGGTAAAGATTTTTCTATGGATGATGCACTAGGTATTTGGAATGGTGATCTGGGTTCTGCTTTGGGTACTTTATCTTCTCTTGATACTAATACTCTTTCAAGTAAAGGTTTCTTTCTACGACAAAATAGTACTGTCTATGAATTTGGAAGACCTCCTTTGCATTCTCGATTTTTATATCCTAAAGGAAAATATGGTGTTGGAGGATTTGATTATCTTAATGTTTACAAAGAATTTGCTAAAGGAAAATATGTTTCCTATGTTCTTCCAAGTTATTTAATTGCTGATGATGGTTTACCTTATGCTATTGATTATGGTTATGTTGATCTTGTTCCTGATGCCACTATTCTTGAAATGAGTTTTGGCTATATTTATGATGATAGAGTTTCAGAAGAAAAAGATGTTAGTTATACTGTAGATTATGAAACAAATCCTGCGGGAACTCCTTTAGTTGATCTTTTTGCAGTAACACAATTAATTCCTGGATTTCCTTCTCACATATTTGCTAATGATGATGCGAGTCAGGGAGAAAAAGGAACCATGTCTCATCTTGCAGAATTCTATGAAGACGATAATACTTTTGTAGATGCTTCAGAAATTTCTTATAATTCAAAACAAGTTGGTAATCGTTATTATGGGGTGGTCGTATGAATAGATCTAAACTGATAACTTTGCTCTTGTGTTTTATTTTCATTATTAGTATTTTATCTGTTTCTGTTTCTGCAGATATTGTTGATGATAATTTTGAAGAAATACAATCTGTTATTGGAGGTTCAATAAGCATAAAAGCTCAAGATATTACTTATACAAAAGATAAATCAAAAATGGTTAGAGAATTAATTTTCTTGCCTGATAATGAGGATAATAGTATTTATGCTGCTGTTCATTTCGATCCTGAAGAAAAAAAAGGCGGTTTTGCTATTGTTTTAAAACAGAAAAATACTGCTCCTACTAGATACAAATTTTATGATACTGAAGACCAAGGATTCTCTGCTTTACATGGAAATCGTGATTTAAATTTTTTTGATTTAAATGTTAATTCAGTTATTGAGGTAATTGATAACTTCTTCATTACTGATAATAAAAGAAAAGAAATATTTGTGTCCTATGAAGATATTCTTAAAAAAGAGAAATTCATTAATGATCTTGGTGCTGTAGATGATGGTTGGAAAATTGCTGTTTCAAAAGCATTAGCTGATCAGAGAAAAGAATCTTTATATTCTCAACGTCCTGCAAAAATTAATCTTGAAGGTCGTAAAGAACCTTCTGACATTGATGCTCTTTTAGATAATTATCTTTCTGTTACTAAAAATAAATATTGTTTTTTAGATGATGTTGTTTCTGAGAAAATAGATGAGAAAGATGAGTTAATATCTATGCGTTCTAAAGTTCTTGATGATCCTACTATTGATGCTGTTGTTGCTAATAATATTGTTGATGCGATTGACAATGCTATTTTATTTATTGATAGAACAGGTTCTGTTCCTCAAATAAAAGAAGATAAAGCTTTCTTTAGGTCCAGTATATCTGAAGTCGGTGCTGTTAATTATTTAGCAGGAACGCAAAATCAAAATCCTGTTTATTACAGAGCTTCTGTTAATATGGAAATAGGTATTGCATTGAATGGTTGCAGTTTAGAATTGGATTTTTCTTGTGATCAAGAACAAAGATCTTTTTCTACTGGCGGATTAAGTTCTAAAAAGTATTATGGTTTCGATGAATGTTTTGAATTATTTACTAATGATAAATTGGTAGAAAGTTTATCCGATGCTCATTCAGTTGAATTCAGTTCTGAAGATGCTTTACAAAAAGCGGAATGGTTACGACTTATTCCTAAAGGAAATTCTTTTGGTGGTTTTGAATTTCAAGGACCTCCTAAATCGTTTTCGTTGGTAGTTGATCATTCTGGTTCAATAACTGAAAACATTGCGGAAAAAAGAAATAAAGGAATTCAATTTTTAGTTAATAATTTACCCTTCTCTATGGATTCTTATTCAATAGATGTTTTTGGTTCAGAAACGGTTGATCATTGTCCTAATGATGTGGAACTTAATGATATAAATTGTCCTCCTTTGCCCGCTCTTGATCCTTTACTTATTAATTTAGAAATTTTTTCTTCTTTGAGTGATTTTCAACAATATGTTTTTGATTCGGGTGTTCTTGAATCTGGAAAAGGTGTTGGAGCAACATGGTTGTTTACTCATACGTTAGAAGGTATTAATTCAGTTGATAATAATGGAGTTGTTGTTGTATTTACTGATGGTTGGTCTGATACTACTCCTATTGGTTATGGTTCTCCTGAACCTGGTTTGATGACTCTTCAGAATAAAGTTATTTCTGAATGTCAAAATAAAAATCTTTCATTATACTTCTTGGTATTCCCTGATAATATTGATAAATATATGTCTCAATCATCTAGTTTTGTTCACAATGCTCAAAACGCAGGTATTAATTTTAAACAAATAATAATTCGTAATGAAGATGATATTAAAGATACGTTTGGATTGGTAGTTGAAGAATTTAATCGTGTTAGAGTTAAGAAAGGTGTTGTTGTTGAATTCGATGCTCAACTTTTGGATGAAGATGCTGGTATGGCTGTTCTTGAATCTAAAACAGTTACTGTATCTTCTCAGACTTTACCAAGTCCTATTACTGCTGATATAGAACTTTCCGTACAGAGAAAATTAGTTCCTGATGTTGATGGAACTTTCTATGGTGAATTACTTATTGATAACGAAGATCCGTCTTTGGCCGTGCCTATTATTAAAGAAAATTTTGAAATAATGCAAGTTGAGATGGGTTTAGAAACCACCATTGTTCCTTTTAGTGATCCTAGAGCTGAGAATAGAACTGTGGGTCTTGTTCTTGATAACAGTGGAAGTATGGAATCATCTACTTCATCAACTGCTACCAGAGAAGATAGTTTGATTGCTGAGTCTACTCGTTTTTTACAAAATGAATTTATTAAAGATGCTCTTATAACTCAATTTAATGATATTTATTTTTCTAGAGATGCTGGAGGATCTCTTATTAGAAATCCTTCTATCGCTTCAAGAAATAATCCTATGAAAAGAATTGGCGATAGTATTCCAAAAGCTTTAGCTTTAAGTCCTTATTTGATAGGTGGTTCTACTCCTGGTTTCCCTGCTTTATTTACAATGCAAAAAGAAATAGAAGAATTTGGAAGCAATGTTTTAACTAAACTTAATACTGCATCTATATCTGAAGATACTCAAGAATTGACTGGTTTATCTAGTTCTCAACAAAATTATTTACTTTCTTATTTACAAAAATCTAATCCTGAACTTGCTGCTTTGAGTTCTGTGAAAGAAAATTTGGTCGATGATCAAGTTATGCAAATGCCGAGTTTTGTTGTATTATTCTCTGATGGAGAATTCAATTTATTACATTATTATGATTCTAGTTCTGGAACTGTAAAAGAATTAACAGATGCTGATTATCACTCTATGAAAGACTATTTTATTATTAATGATATTGCAGTCGAATTTATTCTTGTTGTTCCTGGTGGTATTGATGCTATGCGTTCTGCACCCTATTCTAATATTAATAGTTATGATCGTATTAAAGACATGGCTGATTCAACCGGTGGTAGTGTTCAAATGTTTACTGATATGAATCAGTTAGGAACTGCTTTTAACAATCTTCTTAATAGATATATTCGTCAAGCTATTGCTATGGTCCCAACTCCTAATGTTGAAGCTATTACTTTATTCTTGCAGAGAAAAGATGCTTCTGGAAATATTATTGCTTCTCCAATCTATAAAGTGAATGTTTACCAGAAAGGAGATATAACTGTTTCAGGTAGTGATTTAGAAACGAATACTGCTGTGGGAGTAAGTGCAAGTGAAGATGGTGGTATTGTAGCTGTTCCTTAGAATAAATTTGTATGAGCAGTGAATGCGATGTATGATCCATCTCCTGTTTTGTATGCAAAATTAGTTCCATTTATTGTTTCTTTAGAATGTATATTTTTGTTATCTGTCTTTAAATGTTCTTTTAGAACAGGATAATTTGAAAGTGTTGTTTCTTCATTAACTATTCTTCCTTTTTTCATATCGTATTTTTGAATTGAAACGATATTTATGCAATTATCATCATTAACGTCAATTTCTCTTTTAGTAATTTTGAAATTCCCTTTGTATTTTGTTGTTTTTGTTTCATTAGTATTTCCGTCTAGATTGTAGTCAAAAGTAACTACTTCAGGATTTTTAGGAAGTTCCGAAACAGGAACGTGATTTTGAGAGTATACAATACTACCAATTCCGATAAAAAGTGAAGTTAATGTTGTTATTAGAGTTTTATTCATAGTATTATTTATTTCGTCGAACTCATATATAAAGCTTTCGCTTTTGTTACCACTAATAAGTAAATAAACATGCTTATTTATAAATGCCTTTATAAAGGGCCTTTTATTGGGCAAATAGTTTTTCCGCATATTTATAAGCTAAATTCGCTTTATATCTTCATGCACATCAAAAAAATAGCTGTAACTGAAGAAAACAGAATATATCCAGTCGAAGACGTGAATATTTCTATGAGTCTTAACGAAGGAGCAATCGACAGAGAACAACTAATCACTCTAGGAGATAAAGCAGAGATTCGAGAGACAACAACTGGACATAAAATGCTA
This sequence comes from uncultured Methanosarcinales archaeon, assembly GCA_964428445.1. Lineage (GTDB taxonomy): Archaea > Nanobdellota > Nanobdellia > Woesearchaeales > SKGA01 > SKGA01. The sequence continues at coordinate 7,623 of CAYRYC010000025.1, forward strand.
ATTTGTAATGCAACATTCAAAGATAATTATAATAGAATGAAAAGAGGTCCTGCAATTATTATTCCAAAGGACGTTGGTTTTATTATTGCAGAAATTGGATTAACAAGAGATCATGTTGTTATTGATGCTGGAGCGGGAACAGGTGGAATGACCTGTCAACTTGCAGCACTATGCAAAAAAGTCTACAGCTATGATGTTGAACCAAAACATCTTAAGCTAGTAAAAGAAAATTGTGAAAAACTTGGCTTAGATAATGTTGAACTGGAAGTTGGAGATATTTATACTCTTGATCCACCAAAAGAAGTTGATGCTGTAATTCTTGATGTTCCTGAACCTGTTAAAGCAATTGGAACTGCAAAGAAAGCATTGAAACAAGGAGGCTATGTTGTGTTTTACACACCTCATATTAACCAAGCTCAAGAAGTCTATACTGCTTTGGGCGAAGATTTTAAATACATCACAACCATAGAGATTATACAGAGACGTTGGGAAATCGATGAAAAAAGATTACGACCTAAACATGCGATGTTAGGTCACACTGCGTTTTTAACAATCGCAAGAAAATTTAAACGTAACATTTAGGAGGGTAATAAAATGGGACAAGCATATGTTTTAATTAACGCTGAAAAAGGTAAAGAACAAGAAGTTTATGAAAATCTTCTTGACATGAGTGAAATTAGTGGAGCGCATCTTTTATTCGGAGAATGGGATGTTGTTGCAAAAGTAAAACTTGACTCCAATCAAGACTTAGGAACATTTATTCTTGACAAAGTTCGACCGGTTGAAGGCGTGAACATAACAAGCACTTTAATTATTGCTAAATAAATGATATCAAAAAATTCAAACATTGTAGCGGGTGCTTTTACATACGCTTTTTTCCTACTAATAGTTAGTTTTCTTATTGTTAGTTATAGTTCAGTTTTACACGCGCCTTATCTAGAATCTGATTCTGCAGTAATGAATGATAAAGCGATTACAAAATATTTGATAACAGGTGATGAAGGTCTTCTTCCAACAATGACTGAAAAAGAAGCGAGTCATCTTAAAGATGTAAAACGATTACTTCTGATATTTGTATTTGTTGCGCTTCTTTTACTAAAAGCAACCATATTCTCTTGGTTCAATAAATCTCCTTTTAGAAAGATTCGTTGGTATTTTCCAAAGAGCAAAGAGAAATTGAACAAGAAAGACAGACTTGCAATTATTTTAACACCGTTTGGATTAATTAGTTTTTTTACGGTTGCTCAAATATTTCTAGCTGCGGCGTTTCATGAAGTTTTTATGGGTTTTCATCTATTGTTTTTCCCACAAGGAAATTTTCTCTTTCCATTTGATAGTGTTTTAATAACAACCTATCCAGAAACATTCTTTTTCTCTATGATGACCTTAGCCTTTACTCTCTTTGTAACTTTTACCGCTTTATTAGGCTTTATTTACATAGTAAACTTTATAAGAAGAAAAAACTAAGCTATTGCATAAACAAGGGGGTTTATTATTATGGCAACAGATGTTGAAGAAAGCAAAATTTGCGTTATTTTAATGTATATAATCTTTTTAATAGGATTAATTTGGTTTTTAGTAGATGACAAAATGAAACATAATTCGTTTGCAAAATATCATTTAAAACAAGTTCTTATTATACTGATTGCATCATTTGTAGTAAGTTTTGTAGGCTCAATAATTCCTTTTATCGGATGGTTTGTTATTCTTCCAATTGGTAGCTTAATCGTATTCATTTTATGGATATTTGGTTTAGTTTATGCAATTCAAGGTAAGACAAAACCAGTTCCTATTATTGGGAAATTAGCTGAGAAATGGTTTACCTTTTAGGTAAATTATTTTTTTATTTTTTTAAATTTTTAATATTTTTTTAATTATAATTTGAGGTGTATACTATGAAAGATACTTGGTTTGCAATTGTTGCAATTGTTGCTATCGCTGCGATAGTTTTAATTGTTTCATTAACAATAAACATGCTATAATTAGCAAGAAATAATTTTTTTTATTTTTACTATCCGGAATAATATAAATTTCCGGATGCTTTTTGTTCTTTGTCTTTCTGAGAATAAGCTTTGTTAACTCTAGGTCTGTTATTAGCTTCGTCTCGACGGAATGTTATGTTAAGATCTTCTAGGAAAGAAAACATTCCTTCTCCCATGCTGAAAGGACCATTAACGACACCGTTGATAGCAGGTTGACCTTCGAAGATAAGTAATCTTTTAGAAATGTAGTCTATGAATAGCAGGTCGTGGTCGACAATTAGAGCGCTTCCTCTTTTTACTTCCATCATGTTTCTAATAACTTTTGATAATGATAATCTTTGTTCAACATCAAGGTATGCGCTTGGCTCGTCAAGAAGATAAATATCTGCATCTTCTGCTAGAGTTTTTGCAATAACGACTCTTTGTAGTTCTCCACCTGATAATTGATTAAGTTGTTGATCAAGTAAATGTTCAACGTGTAAAGGATTGATAAGTTGAATGTCATATTTTAATGCATCTTTGAGATATATTCTAACAATCTCGTCACTGCTTTCTATATATTGTGGTTTGTATGCGACTCGAAGTTCTTTAATAGTTTCTGCAAGTTCAATTTCTGCGATAGCATCTTCTTCATTTCTACTGGCTTTTACTAATTCTTTAATGAAACTTGTTTTACCAATTCCATTTTCTCCAAGAACACCAATAACATCTTTACGGAAAATTGTTCCTTCGTTAACTTCTAAATTGAATGTTCCTAATTTTTTAGAAAAATCAAGCCATGAAAATAATTGTAATGATGAAAGAGCTTCTTCGTTAGCACTTCCGTCGAATTTAATTTCTCTATCTCTGAATCGAACGTTCTCTTCACGAAGATATCCTGAGAGATATGTATTGATTCCATTTTTAGTTGCTTTTACTGAACTAACAACACCGTATGCTCCTTCCTTACCATAAAAAAGGTGAACAAAGTCTGTCAGATAATCAAGAATAATAAGGTCGTGTTCAATAATTAATACTGCTGTGTTTTCATCAGCCAGACTTCGAATGAATTTACTAATCTTTAATCTTTGTTTAATATCTAAATAACTTGTTGGCTCGTCAAAACAATATACATTTGCTTTTTTCAGAACTGCAGCTGCAATTGCAACTCTTTGTAGTTCTCCGCCTGAGATTTGTTTAATATCTCTTTCTAAAAGATTAGTTAGTTCTAGGATTGTTAGAATTTCTTGATATCTTTCTGCTGGATGTTCGTTTACGTTCTCAAGTAATTGACTGACTTTTCCAGAAAAGTTTTTAGGAATAAGTTCAACCTGTTGCAGTTTGAATGAAATAGTAATTTCTCCCTTCTCAAGTTTTTCAAAATAAGCCTGAGCTTCGGTTCCTTTAAAATGATTTATAAGATCTCTATATGTTGATTCTTTTTCGTAGTTTCCGAAATTAGGTTTGATAACTCCTGCAAGAACTTGCATAGCAGTGGATTTCCCAATACCGTTTCGACCAAGAAGTCCAACGACTTTTCCAAAGATTGGAATTGGTAGATTATAGAGTGCGAATTGATTTTCTCCATAACGATGGATTGGTTCGCTTTTTAGTTCTTCAGGTAAATTGATAATTTCTAAAGCTCCAAAAGGGCAAATTCTAGGACAGATACCACAACCTACGCACATTTCTTCTACGATGTGGCATTTTCCGTTTTGAATGGTGATACATTCCTCTCCCATTTTGTTAACAGGGCATTTCTTGAGGCAAAGTTCAGCACATTC
>CAYRYC010000026.1:0-11028 GCA_964428445.1 uncultured Methanosarcinales archaeon
AAAAAGAAAAAAATTATTAACGGCATTCTTTAACACATATTATAAGAAAACAGGTTTAAAAAATGGCAAATAATAAAATGAAAAAAATAATTCCTGCTTTAAACAGAGACGAACTAAGACAGTTACTCAACGAAGAAACTTTTTTAAGAAATACAAATAAGTTAGATAATGAAATTCATTCTTTCTCAACTAATAATAGTTTAAAATTATTGTATGAAGTATGTCGACTTAGAGAAATCACTTTTCGTCATAGTGGTGGTGGAACTGGGAAAGAACTAGATGTTGATGAATATGATGTTCATTCGGAAAATCCTTATCAACAATTAGTTGTATATAATTCTAAAGATCAAGAAATTGTAGGAGCTTATAGATACATGCTTGGTTCTGAAGATTTTCCTTTAAATGTTGATGGGAACCCTTCTTTTGCAACATCAAAATTATTTAATTTCTCAGAAGAATTTAATGATGTATATCTTTCTAGATCTATTGAACTTGGACGTTCATTTATTCAACCAAAATATCAAGCTAATATGAAGTTAGGTATGTTCTCTTTAATGAATTTATGGGATGGTTTGGGATCTTTGGTTCTTCAAAATCCTAAGCACAATTATTTTTTAGGGAAAGTTACATTCTATGATAATTATAATAAAGATGCATTGGATTTAATTCTTACTTATTTTGATCAGTGTTGTAAACCTGAAAAAGAATTATTTAAACCTAAGGAAGAAAAAGAATATCTTAGACCAGTTAATGAAGATAATATAAAATTATTTGAAAATCGTTCTCTAGAAGAAGGCCATAAAATTCTTCAAGCTGAAATGAGAAAGATAGATCAACAAATTCCTCCTTTAGTTAATATTTACATAAATACTTCTCCAAATTTACAGGTTTTCGGAACTGCTCATAATAAAGAATTTGGAAATGTTTTAGAAACTGGAATACTGATTCCTATTGATAAGATTTATGATCATAAATTGACGCTTCATGTAAATTATAATCAGAAAAAAAATAATTAAAAAAAATAAAAATGCTCAGAAAACAATTGTTTTCTGGCACCAACAGGCTTTCGCCTTTATGGAAATCAAAATCACCTTATAGGTGCTTTCGTAAACCTTTTGATGTTTCTACTGCAAGATTAAATGCTTCTTCAATTTCATCAATTGTAAAAGGAGTAATTCCTCCTTTTTGAAGTGAACAAATATTATCATCTTCCATAACTGTAATAGTTAATCGAGCATCAATGCTTCCTTCTTCTGTTCTTGATGGATCAACAAAAATTTGATCTCCAAGTTTACAAACAGTAACTGAAACTGGTTGATGTTTTAACTGAATAAGGTCTTTAGATTTCTCTTTGTAGTTAGCAACCCCATCTTCTAATTTAGGGTATAAGGTTTTTTTAATAGCTGCGATAGCACCAAGTGCACCAATATCGATAATGTTTCCGTCATGATTTACTGGGATAACATCAACGTTTACGATCCAAACTTTTTCGCCTTTTTCGATGCATAGTTTTTTTACATCTAAAGCTCCACTTTCTCGAATACTTCTGTCGATAACTCGACTGATTTCGATTGCATTGATTCCAGGAGGTCCTGATTCAATGTCGTTGTGTGCGATTGGAAGAAGTTCACATGAAACCATTAGTGCACCTTCATCAGGTCTGTCTGGGAAAGGTTTCCCAACACTTAATGATACTCCAATGATGATTTCTGTATCTCCGCATTTAATAGTTGCAGAACCATCTGCAGTATTACTTGCTTTGAATGTGATTTCAACATCTCGGAATGTTTTTTTAGCTCTTCCGTCGTATCGTGCTTCTTCTTGTAAAGCTTTAATCATGTGTGGTTTTCCGTTAGGGGTATTTTGGTCTCTACTCATTTTTTCTTACCTCTTGCGTACTTTTCTTGCAGTGCTTCTCTTTGAATTACTGCAATTCTTTCACATGCGCCTTTAGCCATTTTAATTGTTTCAACAATTTTTTCTTTGTTGGTAATTCCATCCATTTGAAGAAGTGTTATTTCTCCTGTGCTTGGAATCATTGCAATTGGAATATCAACTGCTTCCATGCCATCTGGCTGTTCTTCTTTGTAACTTAGATCTACAACTGGTGTATCTCCAACCATACCTACTGCAACTGCTGCAATCATATCTTTCATGATAATTCCTGCGTCTGCAAGTGCAATTGATGCTGCACTAATACCTGCACATCGACTACCTGCATCTGTTTGAGGAAGTTCGATGAATACATCTACTACTGCGTTTGGGTATTTACTAAGATCAACAACTGATTCAATAGCTTTAGCTGAAACCAAACTGATTTCTTTTGCTCTTCGATTTGGACCTGGTCTATTTCTTTCACCTGGACCTGAAAAGGCAAGCATATTGTAATTAACTCTTAAAACTCCTTTTTTAGGATTTTGTTGGAATCTAGGGTACATTTCTCTTGGACCATAAACTGCAGCGTATGCAATTGTGTCTCCAATTTTGAAGTAACCTGAACCATCAGCATTTTTTAGAATACCTGCTTTTGCAACAATAGGTCGTGTTTCGTCCATTGCTCTTCCGTCGTATCTTTTATCGTATTTCATTTTATTGCTCGCTGAACTCTTTATGAGTTTCTTCGCTTTCGCCTCGATCTTCTTTGATCTCGATAGTCTTTCCGGTTTCTTTTTCAAGGAACTCTTTTATTCTGTCAGTTAATCCGCTAATATGGGATTCACTTTCGATTTTCTCAATTGTTATTGCAACTAGATTTTCCATTTTAGGTTCTCCGTTGATCCATACAAGTCCATTTTGTCCAACTGTAATTTTACAATCGGTTGCTTGTTTGATCATGGAAACCATTGAACCTTTTTTACCAATAACTCGAGGAACTTTATTTGTATTAATGTTAATAATTCTTCCTCCTTTGAGTTTGTAAAGACCTGGTCCTTTTGTACTCACATCAACTAGTTGTTGACTTGTTACATTTGTAATTTTTCCAACGAAGTAATCTCCGATATCAAAATATCGAGAAAGATCTGATCCTCTAGGAATAAATTCAAATGTTCCATCTTTAATTGGAATTAATCCGCTGTATGGGCAGTTAAGTTCAACTCTCCATCCTGGGCTAATAATATCTATTACTCTTCCAATAATCACGTCGTTTCGACGCGGACTGTATACTCCAGCTAATGGAATTGTCTTTATGACTTTGCCATCGATGATAGCAACGCCTAAACGATTCGCTAAAATCTGGTCGTCTTTTCTGTATGTTCCGTGACTAGGTAGATACTCCATTCCTGTTGCGAGTATTTGACCTGGGGTCACGATATCTTTTGCTTTTATTAATAATTCACTCATTTGTTTTCACCTATAGTGTGTTTTTTTTTCATTTTTGATTTTAATTTTTGATGCTTAAAAACCTTTAATGGTTTTATACATCCCAAAAACATATTCTATGTTTTCTTGACTTCTTCAACTGTACATTTGCCTTGGCAAACACCGTTGACTTCGTCAATTATTGAGTTTTTCAAACCTGCTGGCATTTCTGCCTTGAGAAGAAGACCTCCATCATCAAGCCATTGCTCGGAAATAATTTTTACTTTTCCTGCAATACGTCCTCTGATTTTTGAACTAAACTGAGGAGGAACAATTAACTGTAATGTTACTGTTTCAACTGATATTGGAATAATCGGCCGTAAAGCTTTGATTATATCACCAACTTGTTCTTCTGCTTTTTTCAAATCTTGGATTTTAACTTTCGCTTCATCCATTGCAGCTTCAATTCTATTTTCTGGATGTGGTAAACCTGTTTTAGGATCCACAGCGTTAATATGAATTAAATGAACAATTCTGTTATGCTTTCTTTTCCGAAGTTCTTCTCTGTATTTTTGATGAAATTGAATTTCTCCTTTGTCAATTATTTGCTTCAGGATTTCTTTTGTCCAGTCACTATTGTTCTTGGCCTTACGTCCGTAAGCATCTTCAGTTTTGAATACTTCTTTTATTGCTTCTTCTGAAGCTAACAAACCTTTTTTGACGTCGGCATAAACATTTAGTGCTTGTACCATTTCTTCGATATCAACATGATCACCTTCTTTGTATGAGACAACTTTGTCTGGATCGATAGCTACTTCAAATGTTCGTCCATGGCTTTTTAATCTAGCTATGTTTAACGAGACTTGAATGTGGTCGTCAATTAATTTGTTTCCCTTTGCCATTTTTTCTACGAATTAAAGTAATGCTTTAATTTCTTCATTTGTTAATTTTTTAGTTGTTCGAGTTTCTGCATCGATAAATGCTGCATCTAATCTGTCGATACTGAATTGTTCTCCTAAAAAACTTTTAATTGCATCAGCAGCAAGCTTTATTGCTTGGTTAACTGTCATTGATGATTTGTAGTTTTTATGAAGCATTTCTTGAACATCGCCTTCACCTTCACCAATAGCTACTGCTTTGAATTGGTAATATGATCCTGTTGGATCCGTTAGGTATAGTGATGGTCCTTTTTCATCAACGCCTGCTACTAACATTGATACTCCAAAAGGTCTTAATCCACCTGATTGTGTACAGACTTGTTTAAGTGCTGCCATATCTCTAACAATACTTAATGTATCAATTGGACTATCATATGTAATATGATTATTTTGAGCTTTTGTTTGAGCTCTTTCGATAAGAACTCTAGCGTCGGCAATAATTCCTGCCGCTGTTGATATGATGTGGTCATCAATTACGAAAATTTTCTCTACGGATTCTGCGACAACTAATTTGTCAACTATTCTTTTATCTGTTACGAGTAAAACTCCGTCCTTACATGTAATTCCGATTGCGGTATTTCCTAGTCGAACTGTTTTCTTTGCGTATTCTACTTGAAGCAACCGTCCATCTGGACTAAACATTGTAATTGCTCTATCGTATCCCATCATTTGATGATCTGCTGGTAATCCCATTTTATTTTTTCCTCCAAAACGTGTTAATTATGAACAAAGGTATTTTTCCTTTGCTTTTTTCATTATGCCTGAAACTCCTTGAGTGCTTACTCGAATAGGAGTTTCGTTTAGCTCGTCAATGAGTACAAAACATGATCGTACACTATCAACTGCTGTGTGATTTACTCTAAGAATACCTCTTTGAGTAGTATTTTCGAATTTCAACGGAAGAATTCCTGCATGAGCTGCATTAAAGACTCCTAATAATTCATGGAGTTTTTCTACAAGCGCCTGCTGGTAGCTAAACATTTTTACTGGTTTATTGTCTGCTGCTTCGAGTTGATATACTATATATCTCTTTTTTTCTCTCAGTGCAGGTTTTAACGCCTTGAGTTTTAACATTTTATCTTAGCGGAGTATTCGTTTAATCTGTTTGTTGGTGAGAAGAATACGTTACCCCAATTCTTCATTCTTTTTCTTCCCTGTTGAAGCTCTGTGATGTCCTCTTTATATATAAATGTTCGTTTTGGACAAAATATGCCTAGAGAGTCTTAACTCTTCGTTTTGAAGATATATTTTAGTTTTCAAGACTTTTATATTGCTATTTCTTTAGGGTAAAGTTTAAGAATGAAGTAATTATATCTGATTGTATGAAACGATGGGCAAAACATCTTGAACTCTTTATTGATAGAGCAATTCCTTATTCATTAATTCTCTTAGGGATCATTATTGTTATAGAATGGGGTTTCCAAGATTTGGCTCACCATTATCATACTTGGCTTGTAATTGGAGATTATATTGTTGTTACAATTTTCCTTATAGATCTTATATTCAAATATATTAGAATCAAACCATTCAAAAAATTCCTAAGACATTCTTGGTTGGATATATTGGCTGTATTTCCTTTTGCACTAGCATTTAGATTTATTGAAGGAATAGGAAATTTACTTTATATTTCACAATCACTTGCTGAAGGACAGACTCTTCTTCATGAGGGTTTAGAAGTGGAGAAAGGAGTATCAAAGGTTCTTAGAGAAGTTAAGATTGCTGGGAGAATTTCTCGAACTGCAAAATTATCTCGAAGTGTTAGAATTATTTCACGGTTCCCTCGATTTGTGAAAGCATTTACTTTCTATGAAGTTCCTTGGGGGAAACATCATAAGACGCGGTCGAAAGCAAAAGTCGGGTCAAAGACAAAGTCTTCTCGCGAGTTTAACAAAGTTAAACCTTCCTCAGCGGTTCGGACTTTGTCCAAACAGAAGACAAAGAAGTCTAAAAAAGCTAAAAAGTAATTAAATTGTATTCTTAACAAGTTTAATAAACTCATATTAATTCTAATCTTTATGGCTTTTATATCGAAATTACGATTAATCATTTTATACGTTCTACTCTTAGCAGCTAAACCTCTATACGGAGGACAAGCAGTTCTTAACGGTGTTATGATGAAAGGAAAGACTGGTTACGCTATTGCTGTAAATAGTTCTACAGGAATACAAAAGAAATTTTTCAATTTTTCTTCAATTACAAAAAAATACAAAATTCTGAACATTCCTATAATTAGAGGAATAGTTATTCTTATCGAAATGATGAAAGTTGGAAACAAATCTCTTTCCTATTCTGCTGACATAGTAATTGAAGATGCTTACGAGCCAAGCGAACGTAAGGGTGAGAACGGTAGTGAACACAAAGAAGAAATGAGTGGGGAGAAAATTACTAAATCTCAGAAATCTGCTTTTTCATTTATGATGGTTATTGCTGTTTTGGTAAGTACGGTATTTGCTATTGGTTTATTCAAAGTTGCTCCTTTAGGTGCTGCGACATTACTAAATAATTATATTTCAATTCCTACTTATTTGTTTAATATTGTAGCTGGTTTAACAAAATTAGCTATTTTTGTTTTGTACATTTTTCTTGTAAGTCAATACAAAGATATCAAAGAATTATTTACTTATCACGGAGCTGAACATAAAACAATCCATTGCTATGAATCAGGACAGCCATTAAAGGCTGCTAACATTTCTTTATTTTCTAGAATTCATCCTAGATGCGGAACTGCATTTATTTTTGTAGTTATTCTTTTCACAATTTTAATTACTCTTTTTATTTCTAAAGAAATACCTTTCTGGACTAGTCTTATTATTCGAATATCTCTTCTTCCAATTATAATAGGGGCTAGTTATGAATTTCAAAGACTCAGTGCAAGAACTGGACTATGGATTTTTAAGATTTTTATGGCTCCAGGATTATGGTTACAAAGATTAACAACTAATAATCCTTCTCCGGAACATATTAGTACTGCTAGAGTTGCACTTAGAGCTGTGTTGTTAGCAGATGCTAAGAAGAATGCGAAGCTTGCTAAGAATTAGTTGATTAATTTTTATTTGTCGTTGTATTTATTAAAAGATCTTTCAAGTTCTGGTCTGTGCATAGTATCTTCTAAGTTCCAAGCGTCGATCTTAGCTTTGAATTTCTCAAAATCTCTTTTGGTGACTCTATCAGTAAGGGTTGAACCCATTGAGAAAACAGAATCTCTTAGTTTTTTAGTCGCGTCCTTGATATCGTCTAGATCTTTATGTACTCTTTTAATACGTTCAGCGAATTCTTTTTTTCTTTTTTCGATATCGCCATCGAGTTTATTTTTTGAACTAGAAAATTCTTGAAATGAATCGTTTGCTAGCCCTACTCTTCGAGAAAGTTGATCAATAAGTTTTGTATCAATTACTACCTCGTTCTTTTCAGCCATGTTCCTTTTTTAGCATCTTTAGTTTATATGTTTTGAGGTATATTTGGTCTTTTCTCGATTCTTTGACTCTTAAGTGCTAACAAAACGTTTTTAAAACGAATTTACTCATTAAAGGCTGTGTTGATTATATAGGGTGAATAAATAAGTATGAAAATAAGTCCTCCATCGTCTCTTCATTCGAAACCAAAGCGATCAGTTGTCGCTAGACTATTGGGAGTAGGTAAGACTAAAGAACACATGACTTCTCGGCAAATTAAAGTGAGAGCAAATGATCCTGGGCTTGTTCAAGAATCAATACAATCAACAAAACAAGCTACTATTAATTCAAAAGAAGCAGAAAAACTAAGAAAAAAACTTGGTTTATTGAAAGAGAAAAAATCTGTAAAACATTTATACAATAAATTAGTGGAAGAAGCAAATAGTGATACTGATGATGAAGTAAAAAAGTACGAAGAAGAACAGACTGTCTATGAGGAAAGCAATGAAATCGTTGATGTAAACACATCCAAAGAAGTTCATATGGTGGAATTAAAATATAAATCTGTACCTAAGAAGCCTAAAGTTAAAGTTCCAACTAGAAAAAAACAAAAAATCGAAGTAGAAGTTCACAAAGAGGGAACATATACTTCTATAGATGATAAAATGACATTCCATCCTGTTCATCATGATCCTGATTCTTATGATTGGTCTTCTGAGGAAGGTTATGTGGCTAAGAAGAAGCCTGCTAAGAAGAAAGCTGCTAAGAAGAAAGCTGTTAAGAAAGCTGTCAAAAAGAAAACCATCATAAAGAAAAAACCTATAAAGAAGGCTATCTCAAAGAAAGCTGTTAAGAAGACGCGGTCGAAAGCAAAAGCTTCCTCTGTGGTTCGGACTTCGTCCAAAAAAACCACAAAAAAAGTAGGTAAACGGAAGAAATAATATGGATGAATCTTTAGATAAACAAAAACGCGACATTCTGGCGATGAAAAGAGTAGCTAGAGAAATATTTTATCCCATGTCAGAATCAGAATTTATTAATGATGCGCCAATTTCAGATGAAGCTTTTATTCCTGATCATATAAAAGAAGAAGGAAGAATATTATTAGATGATCCAGTTACTCATATGAAACCAATATATGAAGAATCTGATGTTGAAGCTTTTCTTCCAGAAATTTCTCAACTTGGAGATGCTTCTCTTGCAAAAGACGTATTCTTTCCAGAAGTTAAGAAAGATAAATATTCTCCTAAATTTCTGTCAAACTATTATCAAGAATTGGAGCAATTAACAAAAGAATGCCAATCAGCAATAAACGCAGGACAGATTTCCTATGCTAAAAAATTATACAATGAAGCTAGAGTCACTTTCATAAGTTCTCACATGGAAGGAGAAGACAGAGAGAAGATGTATGAGCTTATTCAATCACTCTTTGACCAGATTAACCTTAAAAAGCTTGAAGAAGAAGCTATAAAAAGACTCCAGTAAAGTTTATTACTACGAACAATTTTTCTTTTTCTATGAATGAATCAATTCTTATAGATGGATCGCGACATAATGGAGGAGGATCTCTTCTTCGATGCGCACTTATACTTTCATCTGTAACAAAAATTCCTTTTGAAATGATTAATTGTATTTCAAACCGAGAGGAAAAAGGATTGGACAATTCTCATATTAAAACTATTGATTTATTTGCACAAGCAACAAAAGCTCAAGTGAAAGGTTCTGGAAATGGATCTCAAACAATAGCATTCTATCCAAAACAAATATTTAATCAGAAAAAAATATTTGTAGAGTTTTTTGAGGATCCAGTTAGTTTGCCATTACAATCATTAATGGTGGCCGCATTATTCGCTAAAGAAAAAACAACCTTTGTTGCACTTGGTGGAACACATCTAAAAAATGCTCCTAGTTTAACTTCTCTAAGAGAAACTTTCCTAAGACTTATTCACAGGTATACATCTACTGCGACAATTGAAATTGAAAATTTAAGTTTTTGTACTGATGATGAAGGAACTGCAACTGTTGTTATCGAACCTAGAGATTCTGAAGACTCTCGTCCAGCATTAATTGTAGAACCACGAGAACTCGTGGCAATTAAAGGAGAATTCTTTGCAAGTAAATCGATGGCAGATTTAGAATTATTAGAATCATTTGCTCATATTTCAAAAGTTGGATTGAAATCCTACGAGGTTCCTGTAACTATTAATACTAGATACGCAGAAAGTTGTATAGATTGTGTAAATTTACATCTCTTTGCATATTATGGAGATGAACATGGATTTGATAATGATAATGCAGTTGTAATAAGTGCGGATAAAAGAATAGAAGATAATTTTATAGAACAAAAATTATTTGATTTACTTGACTCGTTTAAGAATAGATTATTAAATAAAGCATTAAATCCGCATACTGTTGAAGCTCTTATTCCTCTTCTGGCTTTGCTTGGAGGAACAATTGAATCTGAAAATATAAGTGATAGAATCCTAGGATCCGTTTATGTTGCAGAGAAAATTTTGGATGTGAAGTTTGAAATTGATTCTAATATAATTAGCTGTAGAGGCTATTTTGAGGAGAATAAGGACTCTGCTCTTGATATAGAGGACATATAATTTTATTCTAACTTAAGCATTATAAAATTCGGTTGAGAAATTAAAAATATTAATTTGGATAAATGCATTGTATGGTAAATTATAATGGATTCTTCTTCGGAACAGTTGTTCATAAGTTTATGTCCTTCTTTGAAGTAAATATCGTTCCAGTATTTACTTATTATTGAGAAATTTTTAAGATCTTTTTTATGGAACATTTCTTTGAAAAGATTAAACATTTTTATGACTTTATTATATATTTCTTTAACTTCTTTTTTTACTTTGAGATTCTTTAATTGAGATATTTTTTTGTATAAATAGTAATGGTTGTGTTCGATTAGAATGAGTCTTTCTAGAAAAAGATGTGCGAAACTTTCTTCCTTTCTCGTGATTATGGACGTTTTGTGTAATGCTCTAGTACAAAATAATAGAAATCTTCTTGCATCGTTACTTTGTGCTTCAATTTCTGTTAGGTTTTGGAAAGATAATTTATTTAAATCTTCTTTGATACTGTCTTGAGTATATGTGATAATATTAAAACATCGATTTAGAAGTGTTTTAAATTGTTCTGCTGATGGAGGAACTGTTGAACCTATTTTACAGAATTTTTCTTTTTGTTCTAGTATTTCAAAACCTATTAAATTAGATGTTATTTGTTGGATGATTGGGAATATTTTCTTATCTTCAAATTCAATATTAATTATATCATATTTTTTGAGATAATGATTTTCTATCATGATTCTATAATAATCAGGATTGCTTTTTTCTATTTTAAGAGATATTTCTTCTGCTTTAAGCTGTTTTTCTGTA
>CAYRYC010000027.1:0-10516 GCA_964428445.1 uncultured Methanosarcinales archaeon
AATTTAAATATATCAAATTCCCAACTAGAACTAGACTTGACAAATGAAAGAACATTTGCAACAGGAATATTAACAGTGTTAGAGTCAAAATCATAGGAAGGAGAGGCATCAAATTTAATAAGATCATTATTAGAAGGAGCATTATTAGAAGGCAAATTTAAGTTAATAAAATTAAAATGAGAACTCCATATTTTATCAGAGAACGATTTTTTTAATTCATTAAAACAAAACAAAGATTTTTCATAAACATTACTTTTAGTAAGAACAACATCATCAATATCTTTCTTTTCAATAGGATTCGAAAATCTAGTTCCGTTTTCAGATGTTTTTCTATAAACATCCTTTGCTTTAGATAACCAAGTTTCTAGTTTTTTAAAATCAGATTCATTTAAACATATAATAGATAGTAAATCATCAATATTTTTAGCACCACCCTTCAAAGAATTTAGGACAACAACTTTGTGATGATCAAGAGTTCTAGCCAATTCAGAGATATATAAGTCATCAAGCGAAGAAGGACTGTCGTGGACAATTATCGAGGAAGAACGCAGTGCATCAATATCGTGAACAAATACCTTAAGTTGATCATTAGGCAATTTATCACCACTCAGACCCCACATATGAAGATTTTTGAGAAGTTCCAAACCAAGTTCATATTCTCCCGACATATTATACAAATGAGAGAGGCATATATAAAGGTTTATGTTTTGTAGTCCC
The DNA here is from genome assembly GCA_964428445.1 of uncultured Methanosarcinales archaeon. Taxonomy (GTDB): domain Archaea; phylum Nanobdellota; class Nanobdellia; order Woesearchaeales; family SKGA01; genus SKGA01. The sequence continues at coordinate 718 of CAYRYC010000027.1, forward strand.
TTAAAAGTAGAAATAATTAACTATTTATTTGGATTAAATAAATTGTTTGTTAAGTATTTATTTACATATTTTTTATCAATATTAACTTTAGAATTATCAGGTCTATAATAAAGAGGATCAATAACTTTATCCACAGCTTGTCTAATTCCACCCGCATTGGAATTATTACTAACTAATTTTTGAGCAATAGCGTCAATAGCGCATTTACCCAAGGAAATTTCTAATTTTTTATCAAATGAACTAATTTTTTCTTTAAGATAAGAACTTTTCTTAGAAAGTATTTTTGCAAAATCTTCTTTAGATAATTTATTTGTAAAAACCATATTTGACAAATCGCCCATAAATCTTTTACTAAATCCGAACTCAGTGAAATCATCAATTGTTGCATGTTCAAAAGGTTTGTTAGAATTATATTTATTAGCGTCAGGATATAAGACATCAGGAGTAAAACCGCATCTATGTTTTCCGATAATTCTTCGTTCAATAATTTTTTGTAAACGAGGAAAAGAACCTGCACCAACGAAGAGCATATTATTATTTGTTAAAATATATTTGTTTGCTAATTCTCTAATTGGTCTACTTTCTTCTAAGAATCTTGTGAATTTACTTTCATAGTAAGGAGTATCAATAGAAGCTTTAGAAATGGATTCAGAAATAAACTGATCAAGACCGTCGAAATAAATAACTGCCAACGGAGAATTTTTCTTAAAAGATTCAAAATATTGTTCCTCGACAGTACCTTTAGAAGTTGATACAAGTCTAGTTTTTATATTCTGTCCTAAATTTTGATCTATACTTGATTTAAGAAAATGATCAAAAGTCATAACTCCTTCATAATCCTTAAAATCTTGAAAAGGAATTTTTACAAAAGGAACACCATACACTTTTGCAAGACCACGAACCAACATTTCTTTTCCTGTATTCTCAGGACCTGCTAAAAGAACATGAGAATTGGATTTAATTGGTGACTCGGATAAATAATTTTGAATAGTAGTATTCATTGAAGAAATAAGTATTTTTTTGGCATCATCTTGGCCAACAATTAATTTATTCAGAGCTGTAAAAGCATTCTTTGGTGATTTAAATCTAGTACTAAGTTTGACAGTTGCGAAATAAGTTTTAGGAGCTAAATTTTTAGCAAATAATTGGATAGCTTCTTCATTGCCTATATTTTTTCCTTTTTCAATACCTTCTTCAAGACCTTCTTCATAATTTACGTCTGCAATTTGTTGAATATATTGGTGTGCAACAATAACAGCAGGATCAAGTACTTTTGGAACATTATTAGAATTTTCGTCGTTTTCCATTTTAGTCTCTGTTTGATCGTCTGTCATGTTACTATTACATAGTAATAGCACGTCCTTTATAAATGTATTCATTGTATTTATAAATAAAGGACTTATACAAAGAATCGAGGAACTCTAATGGAAGGTAAAATTCGAGGATTTGAGAAGATTTCAGCTCAAATAGACAATTCTGAGCTTAAATTACCAGCTCGATCAACAAAACATAGCGTAGCTTATGATTTCTTCTCACCAATCGATGGAGTTGTTCCTGCGAAAGGAGAGCTGAAGATACACACAGGCATCAAATCATACTTCCAGACCGACGAAGGACTTTTCTTCTATACAAGAAGCGGACTAGGAACAAAGAAGGGAATTCAGCTCAAAAACAGCGTAGCAGTGTTTGAAGCAGATTATTACAACAATCCTGGAAACGAAGGAGAAGCAATAATTACACTCATAAATATTTCTGACATAGATTTTATTATTAAGAAAGGAGATAAGTTCTGCCAAGCATTATTCCAAAAAATTCTTTTCGCAGATAATGATGATGCTGATGGAGAAAGACAGGGCGGAATGGGAAGCACAGGGAATTAAAATATGTTACATGTCAAAGTTAAAGTCATGCCGAGCAAAATCCATAAATTAGGATTATTTGCTGATGAGAATATTCCTAAAGATTCAATAGTTTATTCTATAAATGAATCTTTAGATTTGATTGTTTCTATTGAAAAATTTAATCAACTATCGAAGAATGAACAGCAAACAATCAAACATTATGGTTACTTCGATAAAAAAAAGAATGCTTGGCATTTATCCTTTGATGACATAAGATTTTGTAATCATAGTTTAGATAGCAATATCACTTTAAAAAATAATAATTTAGTTTCAACTAAAGAAATAAAAAAAGATGAAGAAATTACTCAAAACTATAAAGAATTTGAAACATTAAGAAAAAAATTAATTCTCTAGAATTTCCGCAAGAATATCGAAGGTATCAGGGAATAGATCAGGTTCTACAAATCGTAAATGTAAATTAGTTCCTAAAAAATCCGTACAAGTTCCATTAGTATCATAGTTCGTAGCGAAGTCAAGAGGAACATTTCTAGCAAGAACAACACCATCGCCATCTTCTCCTCGACCATCTTCAGAAGACATCATACAACCATGAGCAGTAACCGTATACACATCGGTAAATTGAGGAACGACGCCAGGAGCATTTAATCGACTCATGAACACGCTATCGAAATACATGTCTTCACATTCTTTCTGAGCACCAGTAACAGTGCAAAAACGTTTTACATCGCCTTCAATACCTTTGTTAGGAGTTCCTAGAGTAACAAGTTTTTCAATATCAGCTCCGCCAAATAAATAAATATATTCTCGACATACGAGACCACCCATTGAGTGAGCAACAAGAATAACTTTATCTTTTCCAGTTCTACGTTTTACTTCAGTAATTGTTTCCCGTAGACGAAGAGCATAGTTTTCAATGCTATCGGTTTTTTCAGTAACGAATTGTAATCCAGCCACATCCTGGTGAGTAATATAATAATAGGTAACTCTAACTGAAATAGGATTATTCATTCTTCCCCAATCACCATCAGGGATTGTTGTGAAGTCAGAGATTGCAGAAATTTGACCAGCATTAACATAGCCAATGGTTTCTAATTCGTTTTGCATTTTTGTTAATCTATCGAACGCTTCTTCAGGACTATTATCCTTATCTATGGAATGACCATGGACTAAAAGTACAGGATAGTTTTCTTGAGCACATTCAGGTTCATCGCAACATGCACTGCAATCGCCCATGTAACAACACTGAGAAAATAATTCTGGAAATTCAACATTAATAGAAGAAGATACGGAAATAGAATCATTAAGATCAGGAAGAACTGAAACGTTCAAAGTAAATGCGACAAGAACAGGAACACAATATGTTGATTCGAAACCGTTTGTTATTTTTGAAACATTAATTTTACTAATTAATTGGAAATCACTTTCAGGAATTAAAGTTATATTATAGGTATTAACAATTAAACCACCAATGAGAGCAGGATAATCCGTAGGAGCTAAATTATAGGTCAAAGGATTCAGATAAAAAATAGCAGAAGCATTTGTTTGTTTCTCAATAACATAGTCAATAAACAAATCACTTGCACTTCTAAGTAAGACGCTATGATTAAGATAGGGATAAATTGTTTCTTTATTCGTTTGAGCAATAACATCATGTTGGCTAGAATTGGAAATGGTTTCCAAAAGAGCAATACATGAACTATCAAGATCGGGCGGGGCAGATTTCGAAGTCAAAGTAGGAACAAGAACAGACACAGGAAAAGTTCCATTATCAAGATAATATATTACATCAGATAAGGTTTTTTCATAATGAATAGAATCATTGATTAATTGATCACGCAGAACAGCATAATCATCAAGTAAAATATTTACGCGCACAGATAAAGAATTAATATCAGAGTTAATATCTCCGAAAGTATTGAAATCTTTTTCAGCAACTCGATAGGAAATATCTTCAATGGAATCTTCTAAAGAAACAAGTTCAGAAAGATGAACAGCATCACCATGTTTGGTAAATAAAATTTTTGCATCTTTCAATTTAGATTCGAAAGAAGCTATGTTTTCTAAAACAGATAAAGAATTATCAAATGAAGAAAATAGACTAACGGAATCACCATAAATATCTTCAGATTCATCAAGAAGACTGTTTAAATTTCCTTCTAAAGAATTCAATTCGGAAAGTAATTCAGTAAACTGATAGTTTTGCCACAGAGATAGTAATTTATCCTTGCTTTCTATCAAAGAAGTAAAATCTTCTTGCGCATCAGAAATTCTTGTTAGCATAGAAGATTCCTCAACGGAAGAAGAATTTAATGAATAGTTTAATTCGGCAAGGTATAAAGAAGATTCTTGCAGAAATTCATCCATAACAATAAGATTATTAGTAAACACCAAAATACGATCCTGAGAAATATTCTTTTTCGCAGAATCAGATTCTGAAAGATTATAATTCGCAGTAATCAATGCTGTTTTGAAAAAAGGATATTCTTTTGATGTGCATAATGTTGATCTAACATTATTACAGGTCGCTTGGAATGAAAATAAATTCTGACCTTCGCCAAGAGCATCCATATCCAGAGGAATATTAAAAGATTCTTTCGAGGCTTCCTCGACAACTTTTCTCAGCAAAGAAGTATTCGTACTTAAATCTATTAATTCAAAAGTACATCTAGTATTACATGTTAAAGGTGCGGCAAGATCAAAATCAAAAGTCACATTGGTCTGTTCGCCATTAACTATATCTAGAGAATATTCTAAAGGAGACATCTCCATATACAGCTCATCATATAATAGGAATTTAATTTGAACACCGAATAAAAACAACATTGCAAGAACGAAAAGCAAAATAGCAAGAATAATTCCTGTTATTTTTAATGTTTTTCCCGAGAAGAATTTATGTTTATGTTTCTCAGAAGATTTAGCCTTAGAAGAAGATTTCTTTCTAGAAGATGATTTTTTCTTAAATCCTTTCTTCTTAGCACCCTTAGCCATAATACAATATACAAGATAAACTCATTTATAAATATGCTGGGAAAAAGCCCAGCACAAAGCAAAGCTTCTTTGCGCATGTGATAAGCCTAATTACAGGGAAAAGACATATAAATCAGACTTACAATTAGATATTCGGGGAGAACATATGGTAACTAAAAATAGAAGTAAAAAGCTTGGATATAAACACCACACTTCGTTTTGGCGTAAACACCATCCAAAAAAGATCATTTCTATCATTCTATTAATTCTATTTGTGCCTTTCGCGGTCTGGAGTTTGATGAATGAACAATTCACACTCTTCTTCATAGTTGCACTTATTATTTATTTTGGTCAACGAGGCATGAATAAGGTTTGGCCTCTAGAAAAACCAATAAAAACAGAAACTAAAGATGAAAAAACTAAATGATTAAAACAATTAGCATCGATAAAGCGCTGGAACTCAAAGAAGCCACATTCATAGATACAAGAACCCCTAAAGAATTCGAAGAAGATAATATTCCCGAATCAATAAACAAACCCTTATTCTCAAACAATGAAAGAGCAATAGTCGGAACACTCTACAAAAACAATCAAAGCGAAGCCTACGAAAAAGGCTTAGAAATTTATAATCAGAAAGTATTAGATTTTATAGACGAATTCAAAAAATTAGATTCTACAAAACCCATAATCATCTATTGTTGGAGAGGAGGGATGAGATCAAAAGTGATTACAGAACTAATAGTAAACATAGGATTAGATGCTTACCAACTCGAAGGAGGCTATAAATCATTTAGAAAACACGTTATGAAATATTTTGAAGACTACAAACTCAAATCCAAATTACTAGTATTACAAGGGTTAGCAGGAAATGGAAAAACAGATCTCCTGAAGAATATTAATCCATCAATTGATCTAGAAGGAATTGCAAAACACAGAAGTTCTCTATTTGGAGCAATAGGTTTAGAGCCAGTAAGTCAAAAAATGTTCGAAAGTCGACTGTGGGTAAAACTAGAAGAGTTAAAAAATGAGAAAATAATTTTTATTGAAGGAGAAGCAAAAAAGATAGGCAAGATAAACATGCCAATGCTACTTTTCGATGAAATGCAAAAAGCAGTAACAATTAAAATAGAAACACAGATTGAAAACAGAGTAAAAAGAATAGTAAAAGATTATTTTAGTCATGAAGAAGACGAATTAATCAAGAAAATAATCTCGTCCTTAAAAGTTCATTTAAGCAATGCCAAGGTTGAAGAACTTAATGCTTTTGTAGATAAAAAAGATTACGAACCCGTAGCAAAGTATTTATTAGAAGAATACTATGATTCCAGATACGAACACGCAATTAATGAAATAAAGTTCAAATATACCATTTCCAACGATAATCAGGCCACAGCAATAGAAAAACTTAAAAAGATTGCAGCAAAAGAGTCTGAATAGGTAAAATGAGAAGAAAATCCAGTCAAAGTAATGAAAATCAAAGATTTTCAGTATGCCAAAAATCATTAATTTTTGAGCACAAAGCTCCTCCGCAGTTTGGAAAAAATCCAAACAATCCAGAAGCAACAAAATCAAACAATCAATTTAGCGAGAAGCTCAAAAGTAGAAATAGACATATCGATTTCGAAAGAGAAGGTCAAAAAACAAACGCTAGAAAAGCACCTACGGATGTAATCTGCATAAAATGCGGGAAGAAATTCACATTACCGTTCAAACCTAGAAAACCAGAAATCTATTGTGATGATTGTTTCAGGAAAAAGAAGCTAGGTGACAAATTTAAATAATCTAAAGTTCGTTCTTCTCTAAATAATCACTATTGATTAAGTAATTCGTGACAATCCAAGAAGAAAAGCTGCATCTTAACAGAATGAAGATAATCAGTTTTCATGTTATGTCTATTTCTATATTGTTCCATGCTCTCAAGCATAGATCTAATCTCTACGAGATTTTCATTATTAGATTTAACTTCCTTTTTTACAGATTCATAAAAACCTTTAGTTTCATGATAATTTTTTAATCTAAAGACATAATCATTGAAAACTCCTTTTTCAACGGCAGTTCCTAAAACACCAATAGTAAGAACATCATGTTTTGGAAACAAATCGCAAATTTCATTAATAGTTTTAATTGCTTCAGGATGATCATCAGAAGGTAAACCACTTACTAATTGATTAATAGCATTTTCTCTTTCAGATGAAGCCATTTCATATAAATCTAAGGTATCCATATCCATAAAAGAGCAAAGTGGAGCTGAACTTATAAAAATTACGTATTAAAATGATACCAAGTAATACCATTAGGTAATAAAGGCTCGACTGGAGAACTCTGTTGACCAGTAACTTTACCCTTATAATTATTATAAATAAAATCATTAACTGCATTACACATAGGAACAATTCCTATACAATCATCTTTTTTATGAGCTTTAGAAAGTGCACTTTCAATAGAATTAAAGTAATTAATATCTTCTCGAACAACACTAGCAGAACCAGCAAGATTAATAATTGAATAAGAAGAATAATTTACTAAATAAATAGACCCAATATAATTATTTTTATTACTAGAAGCAATAGATTCAGCTATAAAATCTTCTTTAGATCTTTGTTCTTCGTTATTATCCATAGAAAAGCTAAATAGAGCTGAGTTTATAAGAATTTTGGGAGAAAACATTAAAAACACCATCGTAATTAGGTCTTTTATGCTCTACAAAGACCTCGCGCAGCGTAAAATAGACGGATCATTTAAGCTGCCAAAAAATTATAGTTCAAAGAAAAGAAAAGAACTAGATAGAGCCATCCCTCAAATAAAAGAAGAATTAACTATGCTAAGAAAAGGACTCGACTCTTTCTTAATTGAAAAACTCAAAGGAATGGCAAAAAAGGACCCTTCTGTTCAAGAAAAAGTAGACAACTATCCTTGGGGACAATGTCAAGGAATTTCAAAATTAATTATGAAAGCAATTTATAAAGAATCATCTCCAATACTTCATAAATTACAAAAAAAATACAAAATAAAAAAGAACTTCGGAATTTTTGAAAATAAACATTTTCACAACGCCCTAGAAATAGGACATCTTTATCTTAATGTCGCTGCAGATACAGTCGATCTCAATGAAGAGCCAGTTAAAATTCATACATTCGAAGATAATGTTTACAAACCAATTACTAATTTATATGATATTGCAACAATCGCAGAAAAATACTGGAACGCAGAAATATATGCTAACAATAAACATCCAGTTCTTGGAGCATATTATCCAATAATTATAGTTTCATACGGCAAATTACATTTTGACCAAATGTCAGTTAATCATTTTCTCACAGATGAAATCAAAAATAATTTTGCACACACAAAAGAATTTCTCTATCATTCTAAATATACACACAAAGATCGAAGTGCTATAAAAAATATTATAGATACACGAGTACAATCAGAATTGGATAAAATGTGTGAAGAAAGTCCAAAACTTACTGAATTCTACAAAGCTATGTTAGCTAAATCCGAAGACATAGAAAAAGCAGAAAAAAAATTCAAAAGATTCATAACGAAAGTAAGACCTATTAATGGAAATATCGAAAAAAACGACACTGTTTATTATGGAATGACTGTAAAAATAGTGGATCCTGCTGGCGATGGTTTTAATTGCGAAAAACCTTCTCAAGCTGTTCATAAATGTTCTCAATTAAGTCATACTTCTTAGCTTCTTCCAAAGTAACCCAAGCATGATCAGTCAATTCATCTTCATTTAACTTAACTTCTCCCATAGCATGATCTGCAGATAAACTAACAATAATTGTAGAGAATCCATTAGGACGAATTAATGCCAGATTAGAAACATAGCCAATATTAGAAATATCAAGATCGGTTTCCTCTTTTACTTCTTTAATCAATGTTTTTTCAAAAACACCAAACCAATGATCATTCGTATCCTTTGAAGAATTAATAAAATCGCCTTGTTCTAGCTTTCCTCCAGGAACGCACCATTTATTTGGAAATACTTTTTCATTAGGACTTCTTTTACAAATAAGAAATTTATCTCCTTTTCGAATAATACCGGTTACAGCAATATAATGAGCCTTTTGTTTAATTTTATCCATGATAATCACCCAGGCTTTAATAACGAATAAGCATTATTTAAATAGTTCCTCGAATTTTCTCGACTAGATGAAAGACTTCAAGAAGAAAGAACGCGAAGATATATTCAAACTGTTCTTACATAATCAAAAACTAAAATTTTCCGACATAGAGAAAGCTCTAGGTCTTCGATCAAACATGGTCGCATACCATATAGAAAAACTAGTCGAAGAAGAAGTTTTAGAAAAAAATCAAGAATACTATCAACTTTCTTCACAGGCAGAAAAATTTCTTCCATTCTATTCACCAGAATCAACTTTCTTATTACCAATTATTTTAGTAGCTGTGCGTTGCGAAGATAAATATCTTCTTATCAAAAGAAAAAAACGACCATACAAGAACTATTGGTCAATGATTGGTGGGAAAATAAAAATCGGAGAATCATTAGAAGATGCCAGTCTTCGGCTTGTTAAAACTAAAGCTAATATTGAAGGAGAATTTGTAGAACACAGAGCAATACTTCAAGAACACGTCAAAGAAGGAGAAAAAGTTAAACATTCATTCCTATTGATGTTCACAGAACTTAGTGTTAAAGAACAAAAACAAATTATTTCAGAATCTGGAGAACTGCAATGGTTCACACTCGAAGAATTAAAATCATTAACTATAATTCCTTCGGATAAATACTTATTAGAAAATAAATTAAACGAATCAGTTTCATTCACTAAATTGGAAATGCAAGAGAAAGATGGAGAGATTATCAGTTCTTCTTTTTTTAACTAAAACTCAGAAAGTTGCTTTGCTAGATTATAAGTTCTTTTCATTCGCTCTTCCAAAACATCATCTTTTTGATCTTCAGAAATATTATGCAAATCTTGAGAATGACCTTTAATTAAAAG
>CAYRYC010000028.1:0-10227 GCA_964428445.1 uncultured Methanosarcinales archaeon
GAATAAAATTAAGAATGTGTAAGCGGAATGACTTCCTTTTTTATTTATGCCATTTTTGATATTTTTCATCATGTACACCTAATATAATTAATAAATCAGCTGTGCGGAGATTTACTCCTCGTCCCTCGGAGACTTCGCTAAATCAAGCTTGCAGACAATCAGCTTGATTTATAATAACACTCCAAGGCCTTGCCGACTTATTAATTATTTCCTTAAAGAGCTCGATTAAAAATTGTTACCTCGATTGGTCCAAAATGCTCTTCCTGCGATAAATTTACTTTTCCATGATTTTCTAAATGTAGAAGAGGAAGGAATGTGTAGACCATATCAATTTTTCCTGCTTTTTCAGGAACTAAATCTTTAAAGAAAACTTTTGTTTCTTTTTTTGTAAATAATTTTGATAATTGCTTTTGCATAAACTGCATTTTCTCTGTAAGATCAAAAGGATCTTTTCCTCGAGTGTCAGGATCTTGATCGTCTTGTCGTCGAGAAAGATTAATTCTTCTTCGAACGTCAACATCTAATGCATTTTCTAAAGCATCAACTAAATCGAAAACAGAAACTTTTCGTTCTCGAGGTTGCGGTGTCCGAGGGACAAGTCGCTGATCTCCGTTAAGGAAATGATTAATATCTGTTTGTTCAAATTCGAATGAACCTTCATCTAGGAATTCTTCCATTTCTTCAGGTCCGTTAATAAGATTATCAAGTCCAGCAAAACCATCTTTCATCAGATGATCACTTTTCATTTTAAGAAGTAAACTTGATGTTAAAACCATTTTTCCGCCAATTCGGAAATCCATATTTTTTAATGTTGATAACATTTCAAGAAATTTTCCAGCTAAAACTGAAACATCAATATCCCATGGATCCATGTTTTCTTCTCGAACAAGATTATAGATTAGATCTTTCCAATTAATATCATCTTCTTTTAGAATTATATCTATAACTCTCTCAGAGGAAGATTTAGGTAAGTCAGTTTCCCTGGTTTGTATAGTGGTATTCATCGTTTCTTCTCTGCTGTAAATCCCTGAGCCAGGGCAAGTTTAAGAGTTTTATAAAAGTACCCGTTAGGCACCAATGATTCTGTAAAGTGTACTCTCCGTATATCTATTTATAACCGGAACTATATAAATATACCGATTAGTATACTGAGATAGAGAAAAATACAAGAATTTTGACTAAAAATAAGAAAGAATTTATAAGAACAAAAGAGCAACATAATGAAAAAGAGGTTTTGAAGTGTTATTGTTCTCAAAGAATAAAGAAAGAAAATCTAAAAAAGCTCAATCGTCAGTGGAATACATTTTCATGGTAGCGATGGCTTTGGCATTAATTATACCAGGAACAGTTATTTTCTATCAATATACAGCAGGATCTCAAAAAGCAATAGTAAGTTCTCAAATTTATAAAATTGGAACAGACTTAGTCGATAGTGCAGAGATGATGTACTCAGTTGGAGAAAATTCTTGGCAAACTTTAGAAATTAATTTTCCACAGGATATCAAAACAGTTACGATTTATAATAGCAGCGATGGAAGTGAACTAGTGATGCGCCACGGATCGGACTATATGTCGGACGCGATGTTTTATTCGCGAAACACATTTCTAAATAGTACGGATGGAGTTGATTGCACAAATGGATGCGTATTAGATATTAACAGAGGATTTACTAGAATACGAGTCGAATCAGAACGAGGAGGAATCATCGTTTTTAGAATATTGCAATGAAAAGAAGACTTTGAAGAAATTTTTATTTCAAAAAGGTTTTGAATGGAGTGAAACGAAATAAAAAAAGCACAAAGCGCAACGGAATTTGTCGTACTCGTATCATTTATGATAATAGTATTTTTCATGTTCTTCTTTGTAATTCAAGGAAGAATTGTAGATATGTCGCAGGAACAAGATAAACAATACTTGCGAGAAGCAAGTCACTTAGCGACATCAGAAATAGAACTAGCACATAATTCTTTAACAGATTATACTAGAACATTTACATTACGTTCATTTACAAATCAAGAATACGATATAGAATTACTTGATGGAAAAGAAATTGTCACAATATACGGAAATTTCGAATACGTTAAATTTTTACAATATGATGTTTCAGGATACATTAATAACATTACAAATACTGCAAGTAATACAGTTTACAAAACAGATGGAATAGTAACCTTTCCAAACGGAACAATTGAGAACCATCCAGAACTAAATATAATTTCATTGAATGTTAATCCAGAACTTTGTTATGTTTCACACAGAAATAATACGGCTTGTCCAAATTTAGAAATAACTGAAAAACAAAAATGCAGAGATTATTTTTCATTTTGCCCTGTTTAAAGTAAAACATTTAAACCCAGAGAGGATTGTAAATATATGCGAATAACAAAAATAACAATTGTCAAAGAAAAAGAAAATCCAAAAAACAATATCAACGATCTTCTTTTACTTTTTGGACAAGCACTCGGACTCTTTAGTACAAGAGATCGAGACAAAAGTTGTTATCGTATTTTCATAGTTCTTGTTAAAGCATTAAAGGCAGGCGTTGAATTATCAAGCGATGAACTTGCTGCGCAAACAGGATTAACTAGAGGAACAATAGTTCATCACTTAAATCGATTAATGGAAGCAGGAATTGTAACTAACTATAAAAGTAAATATTACATCAATTATGAAACTCTTGAAGACCTAGTTGAAGATATGAGAACCAGTGTTAATGCAATGATTGATGAAGTGAAAAAAACAGCAAAACATATTGATAAAGCGCTTGATCTTCACACCACAGGCGCAAGTAAAAAAGAATAAACCTTATATAGTCCCAATTCTTAGATAATCACATGAACAAGGGTGAGATCAGTTCTAAACAATCAGACTTTCTAGCGAAGCGTTCGCCGCTTATAGCTTACTTCAGTATGGAAATAGGTTTCAAAAGCGAAATCCCAACATACAGCGGAGGATTAGGGGTTTTAGCGGGAGACACAATCAAAGCATTCGCCGATCTCAATGTAAAAGCAATTGCAATTACTTTACTAAGTCGAAAAGGATATTTCTATCAACAATTCGACGAGAATGATTTTCAAAATGAAAAAGATTACGAATGGAATCCAGAAGAAGCTTTAGAAAAAACAGACATACAAGTAAAAACACATATTGAAGGAAGAGAAGTTCACATTGATGTTTGGAAATATAATATCAAAGGAGTTAACGGACACGAAATCCCCATTTATTTTCTCGACACAAAAAATGAAAAAAATAATCCTGACGATCAAAAACTAACAGACCACTTATACGGAGGAGATCTTAATTATAGATTACAACAAGAAATAATTTTAGGTCGTGGTGGAATGAAAGTTGTTGATGCATTAAAAATTCATCCAAACAAATTTCATCTAAACGAAGGACACGCAGCATTCTTAATAACAGAATTATATGATGAACTTAGAGATCAATTTGAAGAAGAAGAAACAAGAATTTTATTGAAACAACTTTGTTCTTTTACAACACATACACCCGTTCCTGCAGGTCACGATTCATTCGATAAACAAATGGTTTTCGACAAAATAAAAGTTCGATCATCAAGTCATTTACTTGACGAAGCCTGCGAGGGAAATTCTTTTAGCATTACAAAACTTGCAATGAATAATTCTTCTTACATAAATGCAGTTTCAAGAAAACATCAACAAGTTACAAAAGGAATGTTTCCACAACATAAAATAGATTATGTAACGAACGGAGTTCATTCTTTAACATGGACAGGAAAAAATTATGCAGCATTATTTGATAAATATTTTGTTGATTGGAGAAGTAATCCAATGCAACTTAGAAACGCATTAGGAATTCCATTAAACGAAATTATTGATGCACATAAAAAAGCAAAACAAGAACTTATTGATTTCGTGAATACTACTATGAATGCAGGATTCTCAGAAGAAACATTTACAATAGGTTTTGCGCGAAGAGCAACAGCTTACAAAAGAGCAGAACTATTATTTTCAGATATTGAACGACTAAAAAGTATAAGTCAAAACGTAGGAAACATACAAATTATTTTCTCAGGAAAAGCTCACCCTAGAGATCAACAAGGAAAAGAAATAATTCAAAGAATAAAAAAATTATCAGAACAATTTAACGGTTCAATAAAATTAGTTTTCCTTGAAAATTATAATATGTTCATCGGACATTTATTAACATCAGGAGTTGATATTTGGTTGAACACACCAAAAAGACCACTAGAAGCATCCGGCACAAGCGGCATGAAAGCAGCACATAACGGAGTTCCATCTTTATCAGTTCTTGACGGTTGGTGGATCGAAGGATGCATCGAAGGAGTTACCGGATGGGCAATCAACGGCGAACAATCATATGGAAGCGATGAAGAAATAGATAAAAAAGATGCAGAAGATATTTACACAAAATTAGAACAAAATATAATCCCATTATATTACAACGATAAAGAAGAATATGCAAAAGTAATGCGAAACGCAATTGCTATAAATGCAAGTTACTTCAATACAAGTCGTATGGCAAAACAATATTTGGTAAGAACATATATTCAGAACTAGTACTGGTGAGCGTTAGCGAAGCGTACTCGTACGCCTATGACGTGACTGGCTGGCAAAACAATATTTGGTAAGAACATATATACAAAACTAAGATGGTAAGAATAACAAACGTACATGCAAGACAGGTTCTCGATTCTCGAGGCAATCCAACAGTCGAAGCAGAAGTACGGACAGCACGAGGATTCGGACGAGCAATAGTTCCTAGCGGAGCATCAACAGGAATCCACGAAGCAATAGAACTACGAGACAAAACCGCAAAATATAATGGAAAAGGCGTAAGCAAAGCTGTAAAAAATATTAATACAATCATAAAGAAAAAAATTGTTGGAAAAACATATACTGCTCAAAAAGATCTTGACAAAGAATTAATTAATTTAGACGGAACTCCAAACAAATCAAAACTTGGAGTCAATGCAATCCTTGCAGTAAGCATGGCATTCGCAAGAGCAAGATCAACACAAAAATTAAATCATCTGCACGAAACAATTGCAGAAGATTTTAAAACCTTGAAAAACGAAAGTTTGAAAGGGCTTGGAAAATCAAAAAGATTTTCAAAGAATGAAAAACAAACATTACCTGTTCCTTTTTCTAATGTTATTAATGGAGGAGTACACGCAGGAAACGAACTTGAAATGCAAGAGTTTATGATAGCTCCAGTAAAAGCAAAAAGTTTTTCTGAAGGAGTTAGAATAGTTGCGGAAACATATCACGAACTAAAACATGTTATTGGGAAAAAATATGGAAAGAACGCTGTAAATGTCGGTGACGAAGGAGGATTCGCGCCACCAGTAAAGAACGCAGAAGAAGCATTAGACTTACTTGTTAAAACAATGGACAAAGTTGGTTATACAAATGAACTACGAATTGCAATGGATGCAGCAGCAAGCGAATTTTATAATAAAAAATCTCATTCATATCTTAAGAAAAAATTATTACCAGAACAAATGCAAAAATATTATGAAAAACTTTTGAAAAATTATCCAATAATATCTCTAGAAGATCCATTCGATCAAGATGATTTTAAAAGTTGGAAAAAAATGACTGCTAAATCAAAAGTTCAAATAGTAGGAGATGATCTCACCGTAACAAATCCTGCGAGAGTACAAATGTCAATAGAAGAAGAACTTTGCAATTCTTTATTATTAAAAGTAAATCAAATCGGAACATTAACTGAAAGTTTAGTCAGCGCAAGATTAGCACTGGACGCAGATTGGACAGTAATGGTATCACATAGAAGCGGAGAAACTGAAGATAGTTTCATTGCAGATTTGGCTGTCGGTCTTGGTGTTGGCCAGATTAAACTGGGAGCTCCATGTCGAAGCGATAGAGTTGCAAAATATAATCAGCTGTTGCGGATTGAAGAACAGATGGGAAAGAAAGCAAAGTATGCTAGATGGAAATAAATAATTATTTTCTAACAATTCTAAAAAATACTAATTCCTAAAGTATTCAACATATAATCATAAATAAACAAAATAATCACAAATATTCCTGCTAAAAGAATGAAACGATATTTATGTTTGTGTTTAGCATGATGTTTTCGTTCTTTCTTATGACCATATGACAAATCAATAAGCTCATCACCGAATAAAAGAGAAAGGAAAGTTCCTAAACCTGAAAGAATAATAATAATCCAATAGGGAAAAGGATGGGCCAAAATATTATGAAATAAACCGAGAAGATGAGTATCTTGGTATAAAGCAGGATTTGTAAAAAAGAATAAAATATTCACAGAAATTGCAATAGACCATACAATTATTTCTGAATACATCATTCTCAAACCAGTCAATAAACGTATTGGTAAATCAAGAAGAATACCACCATCAGCAACAGGAGTACAGAGAACAAAAAAAGACCATGTTAACAAACTTACAAAGAAACCATCCTTAGCTCCGAATGTATACATTGAAATAAATAAGTAAACAAGAAAAACAAAGAACACTATAAAAAATCTAACAATAGGATGATGATGAAAATAAACATTAATTGACTTAAACAATTTTTTTATATCTTTTATGTTTGCATGCATGGACCCAATTAGACAAAAGAAGTATATAAATTAAACGGAGAAATAATGAATGGTCCCTCCCAGAACTCTCCCGGATATCCTCGCTATCGTTCGGGACCCGGTTCTCGTATCAATATAGTTCTGTTAAGAAGAATGAAATGAATGGTCCCTCCCAGAACTCTCCCGGATATCCTCGCTATCGTTCGGGACCCGGTTCTCGTATCAATATAGTTCTGTTAAGAAGAATGAAATGAATGGGCCTGCCCGGTGACGTGGTAAATCAACGTCTGAGGAGGACTCCTCCATTTAAGGCCTAAAACGCCAAACAAAAGCCCACATCCAAAGCTTTGAGTCCGACATATATTGTCGAGAATATCGGACAAAATCCTCCGATTTTGAAAGAAAAGACTCGATAATGAGTTCTTTTTGGAAAACTATATAACTTAAATTATAATTTTAAACTTATGATTGATTTTAATTTCCTATATATAGAATTCACTAAAGTAACATTAATGCACATTTTGTTAATGTTAGGAATTCCATATATCGTTTTTTATATTTTTGAAAAAGTATCCAAATTCGATAAATTTTTTGAAAAGTGGGAAGCCGCATTATTTGTTTTTGTATTCGGAGCATTAATAACTTTAGCATCTATTAATATTCAAGAAACGACCAACATCCCGTTCTGGTTGATTTATATTTATGCACTCATATTTTTATTAGTTATTTTAATAATTATTTATTTTTTCTTTTTTAATAAAAAGTCAAAAAAAAGAAAGTTCATTTTAATTGAACTAAATAACCAAACCAGATATAATGGTTTATTTTGTTTACAAGATAGCAACTTTTTAAAATTAGTAGGAACTAAAAAAGATCCTATTCAAAAAATTAATTTTAATAAAGAAAAAAACGAATATGAAAAAGCTATAAATATAGAATACGCAGCAATTTCAATAAATTTAACAGAAATAAAAAAAATAATTGGTTAAGCTTCTTTATCAGAAGGAAGATTTTTCCTATTAGAAACTCCATGTGTCTGAGCGACTTTTGGTTTGTTAATATTTCCTGTAAGTGATTTTTGAACAAGATTTTCACTTATTAGTTCTTTAGTATTTACTAAATTATCGTTCGCCACGTTACCAATCAAGGTTTTTGTTTCCGTTTTTTTATTCGGTTCTACCATTATTTTCACCTCCAAAAATTTTATTCAAAATAATTACTTGAATTCCTCAATAAGTTCAATTATTTTATATACTAAAGTTAAGGGTGTCGGTTTCCTACTAATTAGTTCCACACCAGTGTCTTCATGCACTTTTTGTATTCGTTTAGCATGCTCTTTTGCTTTATCAAGATCTTTCTTTGTTTTTTCATACAATTTAAATTCTTTTTTAGTATCTATTCCTAGTTTAGTTTTTACTAATTCATACGCTTCTCTTTGATCCATAGACGATGAATTATAATATCCTTCATGACACATAATCCAATATTCAAATGAAGGATTAGAATAAACCAATAAAGTTTCAGATCCTGCTTTTCTTTTCGCATTAGCAAGAACAATATCGCTATTTTGTGTTTCATCATCTTTATCAAAAACACACACTAATTTATCTCGTTCTTTATCATATTCGGGTGTTCCTGAAAACTTTATTGCTTCATCAACTATTTGTTCTGCAGTAGTATCAGAAATTTTAGTTCTAATCTTAATTCGGGGTCTTTCAAAAACTCTTAAATTTTCAAAATATCTTCTTTCAGTATTTCCTTCGCAAAAGATCCATAATTTGCCAGTTTTTTTTAATCTTCTAGGAGTTTGTCTAGCCATAATTATTATTCCTCAAAGAAATTTTCATCAATGAAAGGTAACCCTCCAACCCTACCATTAAGATAAGCATTCTCAAAACTTAATGTTTCTCGTAAATCGAAATTCATAAGAGAATTAAGTTCAGTCCACTTATTTGGTGCTTTTGAACAAATATATACTTGATCACGTCTAAACAAATCTTTATTTTTTAATAAAGTTGTATCATGAGTAGTAACTATTAATTGACCATTTTTCTTGTTATGTTTACTATGAAATAATTTTATAATAAATTCAGTTATGTTCGGATGTAGATTTAATTCAAATTCATCAATAAATAATGTTTTCCCATTTTCAAGAATATCATAAATAGGGCCTAACATATCTAACGTTTTATTTGTTCCAAAAGATTGTAAATCTTCTTTAAACAAAACCTCATTCCCTGAATCATCTTTGTGAACAAAACTTAAATCATAAAAAGCTTCTTTTCTTTTAGGTGTTCGTTTATGAGTTACTGCGCCTTCTTCAAATATCAATTCAATTTCATTAACAGATCTTTCTTGTTTCTCTATTTTTAAACCTAAGATACCTCCAAAATCCGCTTTTTGCATAATTTCTTCAGCCCATGTTCTAAATTCTTGATTTTCTAGTAATTTTTTTCTAGTGTAAGTTCTCCAATTAGAAGAAGCATTATTAATATTGGTTACAATCGCCATATCTTCAACTATAAAATTATATACTTCTTTTAGAGATTCATAATTATAAGTATTTACTGAATTTGGAAGATATAACTTTTTGTTGCTGGTTTCAATACCCCATTTTGTTTGTTTGTTTGAATCAACATAAAATTTAAATTTCTCTTCTTTTGTTTCGTCTCGTTTAAAATAATATTTCCAGTTTTCTCCTTCAGGTTTATAACGAAGATACTCTTCAACAAAACCATCCTGAGTACATGAAAAACCATAAATATACCTGGTGTTGTTCTTTATGAAAGTAAATTCAAATTTACTAGGTTCTTTTCTAGTTTTATCACTCAATAAAAAAGGAATTTGTAGTAGTTTTGTATCTATTTTATAATTTACAGAATCCCTAACAAGATGCCAAGCGAAAAGTATAGATGATATGATGTTGGATTTTCCAGAAGCATTAGCTCCATAAATTACTGCAGATTTAAGCAGAGAATAATCTAATTCATCAAAAGTATTATTAGATAAAGATTTTATTGTTGCTGAATCCAGACTTAAAACTACTTCATCCTTTATTGAACGATAATTGGAAACTTTAAATTCTATAAGCATTTTTGTTAACCTCTTAATTATAAAAAGAACGACTTATTTATAAACTTTTTGCTGAATTTACCTTTTTTTTGCAAATATTGGCGAAATCAGCTATTTTTTGTTAAAAAAACACTCAAAGTAAAAATTAAAAAAAATAACGAAAACAAACACATTTAAAACAAATTACCACAAAAAAGAAAATAATGACAATACCTGAAGATAAAATAAAAACAATCAACACCATAACTGGCAGAATACAACGAGATATTAAACTCATACAAAACCAAGTAAGAAGATCTACAGAACCAAACGACGAACCAGAACTAACAGTAGAACTAGACGTAAGCAAATTCAAAGAAATATTGATTCATAGTTGGCACTTGTTACCTGCTGAAAAACAAGAAGAACTACACGAAATGGGCGTTTTCAAGAAACAATAATCAATTATTTCAATTTATTCGCAGTCCCAGCAGGACTCTGGAGAAAAATTCGGGCAACACAAAGCGCGTGTCCAAAGAATTCTAAGAGTAAGTAATGGGCCTGCCCGGTGACGTGGTAAATCAACGTCTGAGGAGGACTCCTCCATTT
>CAYRYC010000029.1:0-10153 GCA_964428445.1 uncultured Methanosarcinales archaeon
ATCATCTCTAATAAATTTAGATCTTATTTTTTTCTTAAATTCCTGTTGCTCATTATATAATTTTATGTTTGATTCATTATTAACAATCAATTCAATAAATAGAAGAGAGTCATAAACAGAATAAAATAATGCTTGTATTTCAATTCTTACTCCTTCTCGACCATCGTCTTGAAATGATGTATCCATCCATGTTTGGCAAGAATCATTTTCAAATAATCCTTCTTCATTTTGATGTAATTCTTTTGACTTTTCTAATGCTTTCAACAATTGTTGTTTCCAAAATACTAATTCTTTCGGAGAAATGATATTGTATAAATTTTTATTATTTCTAAGAAGAGTAATAAATTCTTTTGCTCTTTTAGCAAGCCAACCTAATGCATCAATACTTCCAAGTTTTGCTTTTGGAAATCTATTTGGTAATGTCCCATCCGATTTTATACTTCGCATGTGTCTTGATATAATAGTTTTTATTGTGGGAATTAAATATTTATGATCTTTATGGCTGGCTAGAGAAAGTAATCCTCCTAAACTAATCAGTTCATCTCGACTCCAAAGTTGGAAAAACCAAGGAAGTCCTGCAAGTATTCCTTTTGTTAATCTATGATCGAAAGAATAAACTTGAGTAAGTGCTAATAAACTATTTGCTGCGCAATATGCTGCAACTTTTGTATCTTCATATTTAATAGAATGATCTGAGAATAATTGTTTATCAGAATTATGATGAACATTACTTAGAATCTCATCAAAGTGATAATAGGCTATGTCAGCTAATACTCTTGCTTCGCTAGCACTTGTCGCACTGCTAAAAACAACATGGTTTCTAGGAATAAGATCCAGCGCGTCATAAACCCAATAGTTTGATTGGATTCCTCTTTTTTTATTTTCATCATATTGTGCTTCTCTCCAAGAATCCAAAACCATAGCTTTTTTTATTCCTTTTATTCCAATAAAATGTTTATAGGAATCTTTTCCCTCTTTTCTAAAAGAAATCAGTATAAAATTTTCTTCCACAACAATTTCATAGTTTCTTCCTAACTCTGAAGGATCGTATGCTTCTCTATGATCAAGTGTTAATCGTAAAGGACCTCTCATTCCAAGCATAGTATACATCAATGTGTTTTGATAAAGAGCGACAACATCTTTTGCTCCGCTTTCGAATGTTCTTTGAATATTAAATCCTTGATGAGAAATTTCTGTGCATTCGCCTTCCTGAAGAGGCGTAAGACTTTCAATTGTTTTTTGTAATCTCCAAGATTTAGTTTGTAAAACGTGCCATCCCTGATAACTAGATTCATTATCAATAGCATAATAACTACCATAGGAATTTGTCAAGACTCCTTTGCATGGACCTTTTGTTTCAAAGTTTCCATTAGGTAATTTGTATGTTCGTTTTATCATTTTTCACTTCGTTCAAAATGCTAAACCAATGAACAAGTTCATGGTTTTATCATTTGTTATCTTGTTTTAATTGTTGTTTGGTTAATTTCAATGCTTTTTGGTGTGCCGCCAAATAATGTCGGATCAATTGTCGCCAATCAGCGTATGTTGAAAGTGCATGAGCATTCATTTTACTTGCAACTCTATCTTGTTTCGATAAAAATGCAAATCTTTCTACTGAACGATATAAATCATCAAGAACTTTTTGTCTTTCTTGTTGTTTGTTAATAATAAAAACTCCAGGATGTTCTCCTACAATTTTATCTTTTACGTGTTGACCAAATCCTGCGTTTGTTGTTGTAATTGCAGGAACTCCAAGTGCCAGCGATTCTAAAGGAGTATAACCCCAAGGTTCGTAATTACTTGGGAAAATTCCTAGATGACAGGCACTTACGGCGTTATTATAATCCATATCAATAAATCCATCTCTTCCATTCAAAAAAGCAGGTACTAAAACTATTTTTACTCTATCATCTGATCTATTAAAAAGACCAAGTTGTTTACTTTTTTGTAGAACAATATCTTTTTGTTCATCAATCTCATGTGTAGATAGAGGAGGATCGTGTTTTCTCTTCATTGTTTTTGCTCTTCTTCTCATTTGTTGTAAACAATCATCAGAGCAAAACTCTATCGGCTTATTAGATTCAGTAAGTAAATTTTCAATAATGTGTAAATAAAATGATTTAGATTTATCTTGAATAGTATGTAATAGTTCGTCGAAATTATTTGCGTTTTCAAGAAGTTCAACTCGCGGACCTCCCGCAGTAGTAAGCAAAAAGAAGAACATAACAACTGTTTTCTTACTTCCTTCGTTTTTCAATTGTTCATTTAATTTTGCAAGTGCTTCGATTGTCAAATCCATTCCTTTGTTAACATATTCATATCTTCCACTTGTGTAAAAGAAAAGAGTTTCATCAAGATCAAATGTTTGATAGGGAAAGAAGTGACTCATAATGTGTCTTTGTAATTTATGTTTATTCGTCAGGTGTTGATAGGATGCTCCTTCAAATGTTGGATAGCTATCAAGAGCTAGACCGTTTGGTAAAACATCCGCTTCTACACCAAATAATTTACTTGCTTCATAGGCAGTAGTTTGTGAGACTGTTGTGAAAACATCTGCTTTTTCTGCACATGCTTTTTCAGTAGTATGTTTTTCTAAAACTCCTCTTTTCTTTGCTTCTTCCATAGGATTTATTTTATCAAGTATTGAAACAAGATCAGTTCCATCAGAAGCAATACTTCTTCCAAGCATAGTAGCATGTGTTGTAAACACTGTCGATATGCTTGATCTGTCATTATGACAGTTAAGTAAAGCAAAGCCGCTTAGCCATTCGTGGAAATGTCCTATAATTTCTGAATTTTTAAATTGTTTATCA
This sequence comes from uncultured Methanosarcinales archaeon, assembly GCA_964428445.1. Classification (GTDB taxonomy): domain Archaea; phylum Nanobdellota; class Nanobdellia; order Woesearchaeales; family SKGA01; genus SKGA01. Next base: position 2,814 of record CAYRYC010000029.1, read on the forward strand.
ATTTCTTTTAAGAATTCTCCAACTCCCCAAGACCATATCAAAGGTTCATTGAAATCTTCTCCCGCAAATAAAGAATCAATACCATAGGCATCAAAAAGGAATCCTTTAATTTCATCTTTTTTATTATCGAGACTTCGAGCGTCAATAAGAATTGTTGTTGGTCTTCCTTGAATATCCCAAATTCCGTATTGACATTTTATTCCTTGCTTTGCAAGGTTGTCAAATACTTCTGCAATAGGTGCAGGTGCTTGTTGAGGAATAAAATCTATAGGTAAATAATCAAACAACGGACCAATAAGGAAATAATTATCATAATTCATTTTCATCAGAGGGACTTTTGAGGTTATCACTGTGTATATCCCGCCGACCTTGTTGGCTACTTCCCAGCTCACTTCAAAGAGCATTGGTGGTGTTTTTTGCATAGTTTATTTATATATGGAAAAAGTCTGTTTTGCCTTGGAGCTTAATCAAAAAACGACCTGATTCGTGCAAGGTCGTTTTTGTAAAATTAAATTGTATTTATCAATCTCCGCATCAAAGACTATTTACATATCACCTCGTAAATATTTATCTACTAAATTTTTGTAAATTAGTAATCTGATTCTTTTTGGATCAGTTTCTTTTGCTAGCTCTTGAGCTAGTTCTTCTTCGCTGAATACATTGCTAATCCACATTGCAAAATCATGTTTCAGATCATTAACGTGATGGGAAAGAACATCGTGATGTAATTCCTCGATCATATCAGCAATTTCGACATAATGACCAATCTTTTTACCATTAGCTAGAACAAATTGTTTGTCTTCTGGAGCTTCCACTAATACAGTCGCACCATCTTTTTTTATCTTTTCTTTCATAGTCTCACCTCTGAAAATAATTTATCAGGTTTTTCTTAGCAGTATAGATGCAGGTGAAGAGCTTATTGTTGGTTTATCTACAAAGCTTCCTTTCTTCGCTTGTTCTGCACTATAAATCGTGTGTGCCATGTCATTAAGTAAATGCATGAAATGTGTGTAATGTTCGTAAGGATTGTAATCCTGACTTGCTAGTTTGTAATCTGCTTGTTGTATTAGATTTGTATTAGCAAGTAATCTCCAATGCGCGATTAATTGATCATCACCACTCATAATCACATGAGGATATAATGATTTTAATTCTTTGATTAAATGTTGTTCGAGAGGAGTAAACTCAGCATCATTTTGTTTTGCTTTTAACATCACTCTAGATTTCAAGGATGAAAATATTGTCGAACAAGTAATCAGTTTTTCCTGTGAAAATAATTCATGAACTAAAGATTGAGTTTTGTGATTTCCAAGTTGAGCGAGGGAAATAACAGTCATCTGTGTTTGCGGTTTATCATCAGGAATATTAAATGCATCAAGCACAGGTATTGATGTATTTGTGTAATTAACAGGAAGAACAGTTGATGAATTTGCAAAAACAATTCCTTTTATTTTTTGTTTTCTTAATGCCTGCGAAAGAGATTTCGATAATGCATGTTCGTGCGCAAAGAATAGAGATGCTTGTGTGTTAAAACATTCTTTTAGAAGATCCTGTTCATGTATTAACTGTCTTGTAATTTCTTGATCACTAAGAACATGGAGCGAAGAGTTATAGTATGTTGTTAGAAGGAACTCTGGTTTGTGTTCGACAACAATTCTTTTCAATATATTGAAAGTTTCGTGGTGTCTTTCTTTTAGCAGCTTCAAAAGGAAACCAGGTATTGCCAGATTGAAAGATACTCTTTTCTTATGTCGTGAAAGTAATCTTTCTAATTGTTTTATTCTGTTAGGAACATTCTTCTCTACAGCATGATACAACTGATCTGCGTTCACTCTTTTCTTGTTGAGGCCAATATCAAATACATTTAGTTTTTCAATTGGTGTGGAAAGTTGGAGAGTGAAGACTAAAGTGTGTGTTGTGCTCACTTAGTCCCCACCCCCTTGTGTGTGTTAAAAGTAGGATTTTTTTTCTCGAAATCTAATTTTGTATACATATCCATACATTCAGCTGCAGGTTTTTTCCAGTCTTTTGCTTTTGCTTCTGCTAAACCTTGTGTAACCATAGCTTTACTAAGTTCAGGATAAGTAAGAAGAGAAATAACTTGAGAAGACATTTTATTAATATCCCAGAAGTCTACTTTGAAACAATGATTGAGAATTTCGCTTACTCCAGATTGTTTTGAAATAATTACAGGAGTTTTTTTCTGCATAGCTTCCAATGGAGTTACTCCAAATGGTTCCATCAATGATGGAAGAACAAAGACGTCAGACATTGCGAAGAAATCTTCTGCTTCTTTTCGATTATAGAAACCGTGAAAATAAAAATCATCTTTAATTCCTAATTGTTGTGCTAGAGCAATAGATGCAGCTAATTTATCTCCTGTTCCTGCAACTACAAATCTAGTATTAGGTTTATGTTCGAGAACTTTCTGTGCCATTCTTACAAAGTTCTCCGGTCCTTTCATCCCAGTAACTCTTCCTATAAGAGAAACTATTTGACGACCATCTTCTTTGAGAAATGAAAGATCATCAGAAATTGTTGTAGAATCACTCATTTGAACTCCGCCATTATGAATAACTTCTATTCTTTCATCATCAACGCCATAGTTTTGAATAAGTGTTTGTTTAATTGAATTACTTATTGCAACTACTTTGTCTGCTGAATTGAATCCTTCTTTTTCTACAGCAAAAATCTCAGGATTAACCCCTCCAGTTCCAGCGGCTTTGTTAACTTCAGTAATATGGACGTGTGCGATAAAAGGCTTTCCTGATTTTTCTTTAATAGCTTTTGCCGCAGGCAATGTGGTCCAGTCATGAGCATGTATAATATCAAAATTATCAAACGATCCATCGTCGTGCATTTTTTCAACTCTTTTTGAAAATAAATCCATTTCATCAAGAAGTCTTTCTCCATAGAGTTGCACATTTCCTTCAACAGGAACTTTTTCTTCATGGCTTGGATTTTGTCCAAACTGCGAAGGAGCTTTGCTTCGAGAGCATTTATCAAGAAGTTTTTTTACTTCTTCATATTCTTCAGAAGTTTGATAAGCAGACATTAGTGATCTGACTTCGTGTTTAGAAAGATGAGCATATTTAGAATGTAAAATTTTCATATCAGGTTCTTCATCTTGAGCTCCTTTGAATCGTAGAAATTTTGCATCAAGATCTTTTGTTGAAAACGGCATGACATAGTCTATAGAAACATTATTTGAAGCAAGTTCTTTGGTTAGCTCATAGCAAACCATACCTACTCCACCAGCGAAATGTGGTGGAAACTCCCACCCGAACATTAATACTCGCACAACACACACCTATTTAATAATAGGATTACAATTAAGAAGCTAACTTAACACACACCGCTTCCTCTTTTTGAAATGTAACCCTACACAGACTTAGAGTCCGAGTATTTAAAAAGCTTATGCTTTTGCCCTTTGGATACACATAATAAGTTATATAACTTACTAAAATTAGTAACTTATTTAGTTTAAAAGCTAAACAAATACAAAAGTTTTATATATTCCTAAGGTTTGAAAAGAATACAGAAATGATAATTGCAACCATAACTCCAGTTCAAGAGCGCTTGTTAAGTTCGTTATCTCAAACACCTGCAAGCGCTTCTGAATTGGCCAAATCAACAAAAACAAGTCTTCCTTACATACTCTCTCAGCTTAAACTTCTCGAAGCTCGAGGAGTGCTAGTTAGAAAAATAAAAAAAACGCAAGGATTGCCTGGAAAGCCTCGGCAAGAATATTCTCTAACAAATCCAATAGTAAAATCAACAGTTCTTCGACCAGGCTTCGCAGAAAAAACAGATTTCGAACAAGATCTAGGCATGCAATTATTCTTACAACTCTATACTCAAATACCAGAAGATCATAAAAATTCCATGAGCGAATATTTCTGGTCCCATGTTTCCGATTTCAAACTTATCAAAGGACTAGGAAAAATCAATATCACATCGAAGAAGATTGAACTTGTCGCAATGACAACAAAAAAATCTCTCGATCATTTACGTAAAACAATAAGCAGCCACAAGCTACAAGGTGCAAAGGGAAGTATCGATGTAGCCTGCTGGGTGCATACAAAAGAGGAATTTATTGAAGGAATCAAAAACAAAGATTCCTATTATCTGAATCTCGCAAAAAAAATCGAGATTCTTATTGATGACGCGGGTGAGATGCTAACCATCAAGGAGATGGTCTAAGAGAAAAGGGTGTAAATATGACAAACAAATTATCTCGTCTCATATCAGAATTAGACTACAACGATTTACTATTATTACAGAAAGATCACAATGCAGGGAACATTGACAAACTCATAAAATTTCATTTAAAAGAGAAAAAAGTCAATCGCCAAACTAAATGTCCTGTATGTGGCGGCACTGTCAAAGAAGGCGTAGGTTTTCATCTACAATTCGGTCCCCCTGAATTTAGGAAAAAAGCTACTTTTGATGGTGTCGACTGCATGCACTACTTTCTAGAAAGCATGAAGAAGAGAAAAGAGATTACAAATACTGATGAAGTGATGATGGTTAAGAAGTAAAATTATTTATACAGAACTCTCAGAATATCTTCACCGAATTCTCTAATCTTAGCCTTTCCTAGGCCAGATATATCCAGCAATTCTTCAACTGTCATCGGTTGAACTTCTAATAATTCCTCCATTGCTCGATCATTGAATATCATATAGGCAGGAATGCTTCTATCCTGAGATTCTAAATATCTCCATCGCTTCAAAGCTGCTCTTTGAGTTTCCATAACTCCTGGATCCACAGCAATCTTTTCCATACCTAGTTTTTCCTGTTTCTCAACTCGACCAGTTGTTGTATTCACGACATGGCGTGATAGGAAAGGAGAGATTCCTCCTGAATAGGAAACATGTAATTCTCGCTTTGCTCTAGTGCAAGCAACATAAAGTAATCGTCTTTCTTCTTCAAATTGATCGTAGTCATCCTTAGTTGCAAGCAAATCAACGTAATGATGATCTTTTGCCTTACAAGGATAGTTCAGAAAATTAGATCCTGGAACAAAAACAAACTCCGCTTCCAATCCTTTAATACTATGGACTGTAGATAATGTTATTTCATCTTCGAAGGGAATTCTATCTAAATCTTTCTTCTCGTCTGTTCTTAGAACATATTTTATTCTACGAGCATCGCAGAGTTCTTGGAATTTCTGAAGACTCTTATTTGTTCTAGAAAGAATAAACATTTCATTTCTAGGAGCACCAATGCCTTCAAGGTAATCTATGATTCCTTTTACTTCATCATCTTCATTCTTATAGTTAGTAACAAAGACATGACCATTATCATCCGTTGAAGACTCTAATGCAGCATAGGAATTCTTCCCATTGTGAGTTTGACCGATCAAAGTGTTTGCAAATTTTACAACTGCCTTCGATGATCTGAAATTATGATTGAGTTCGACGACGCTTGTTTTATCATCGATGTATTCATAGATTGTTTCGGGGTTTGATCCTCTCCATGCATAAATGCTCTGTCTAGGATCTCCCACAACAAATAATTGTTTTGGATTGAGATGTTTTATTAACTCTTTTTGTTCTTTGCTTACGTCTTGATATTCATCTACTAGAATCCAAGAATAGTTCGGCATGATATCTGGGTGTTGTACATATAGTTTATTCACATCAATGAGTTGGTCAGTATATGTTCGTAGATTTTGTTCTTGTAATTGTTTGTGAACAAAAGCACAAAGTTTTACTAAATTCTGAGCTGTGATTCTTTCTGAGAATGTTGCCGTTGCAATTTTTTCTTTGAAATGATCAGGATCTCCATCTCTTTCTATGTAAGTATCAAGTATTGCTCGAAAATCATACATGAATGAAAAGAATAATTGTCTTTGTTCTTTATTTCGTCGTTCCCGCGATGTAAAATAATGACTAATGAACATATCTACACTGAAACCTATTTGATTTAATCCTTGAATAACAAGTTGGTTGAATTCTTTGTGAGAAACCATTCTTTTGTTAATACCATAGAATTTAGTTCCGTTTTTGAGAAGTTCTTTCTCTGAAAATGAATTAAATGTTTCCACTCGTATTTCCTTTTCAGGAAGGAGTTTAGAGAGTCTTGAAATCATTTCTTGCTTTGCTTTTCTAGTAAATGTTACTGCAAGAATGTCTTTTGGATCGACTCCTCCGAAATTAACAAGATAAACAATCTTGTGAGTTAGGACACTTGTTTTTCCACTGCCCGCTCCAGCGATGCAGAGTTGTTTTGCATCATTGCAAATAATTGCCTTTTTTTGTTGATATGTAAATTTTCCCAGGAAAAAATCAAGTTGAGAAAATAATTTTTTATCATTCTCAGTTATTTCTGAAATTTTATATGTCGGAGCAACAAATTGATGACTTGGTTCTTCATCTCTCTTTTTTACAATATCATCAATATTTAGAGAAAGAGCTCTTTCTTCTAATTCTTGCTTTCCTTTTCTACTAAGAACAAGAACCTGATAGATTCCTTTCTCTTTTTTAATTTCAATAAGATCTCTTGCCAAAAGAGCATCAAGGAAAACCATCAGTTCGTCTTCGCTATAACCGCCAAGACTTCCAAAGTAAATCTTCTTATGAAGAAAGCATTTTTTCGTCTTCTCATTCACTTCTCCTCGAAGACCTTGAATAAGTAATTTTTTCCCTAGAGAGAAAGATAATTCATTGATAAATAAGAATAAAGTAATATGATCTTTTCTAGCTTTCTTGATCACGTCTAAACTTCCATCAGCATTGAATTTCATAACAAAAGAAGAAATAAATTAGCCTTTATATAAACATCGGCCGTGGCTGTCCAGTGGAATTAAAAAATCATTTTTCAAAAAATCTAACTTTGAAAGATATATTCAATATACCAAATATAATATTAAAAACTAAGAAAGTAATAGCTACTTTAGCAGTAGAACCCATATTCCAATTAGTTAGAACAAAATAATGGAATATCAACGATAAAATAATAGAACCATAGAAATTTGCCGCTAATATTAAAGATTTTTTCTTATTCATATACGACAACGAAGGAAGAAAATATATAAAACTATCTAATCAGCATTTAAGCATAATCCGGCAGCACCTAGGATTCCTGCATTCTCCAGACTTGAAGGAACAATAGTAATGTCTGTAACAATAGAATCTTTGTAAAACTCGAATGCTTTTGAAACAGAACCTCCTATAACAATAATTTTAGGCTTAGCTTCAGAAATAATAACAGAAATAAGTTTAGTTAAATGAATTCCATATTCTTTGAAAAGATTTAGATCTTCTTGATAACCTTGGCCTGCTCTTTCAAAAGCAGTTTCTCCATCAGTTCCTTTCATTAAAAAGAATTTTCCA
>CAYRYC010000030.1:0-10050 GCA_964428445.1 uncultured Methanosarcinales archaeon
ATCAGACAAAGAAATTTCTTTCTCTTCATTATTTTTCAAAGAAAAGGAATAAATTACATCATCTGTTCTAGCGACTTTTGATGCCGATAAAGATGCTGTTTGAGTAAATGGATCTACAACATTAAATTGTTCGTATGCAACTTCATCAATAATCTCATCAACACCTTGAACCGAATATTTAACTCTTGAAACGCTTCGTTGATCAATATCAGTATATCTTTTTCTTGGTTTCATAGAATAGGTAAATGTTTCCTTTCTACCAGCACCTAATTGATATATTGTCGCAGTAAGTCTATCTCCTACGAGTAAAAGATCATTGTGATAATTTACAAAAACAAATCCTTTTGGAAGAACATCTTCATAGGCAACACTTGTTAAAGTTGATGAACCAGTATTTTCAATAACAGTTGTTCCTTCAATTATATCATTAAGATGAGGTTTATTATTTGAAACTGTTTTAGTAATTTCAATCTGAGAACTAATATCGATTTTTTTAATCGAATATTCTAATGCAGGAAGTAAACTAATTCCAGGACCAGGAGTTATTTTTGAATTCTCAATAGATTTATTTGTAAAACAAAACTCATATAACCCTTCATCTTCGCATTTTCCAAAACCAACAAGGTATGTTTTATTGCTATTATGTTTAATAAAAATAGATCCTTCATCATCATTAGCATTAACAGTATTAGCAGAACCATAAACATAGAAAGATTCTCCAGAATAATCAATGGTTTCTATGAACTCATGCCAACCAGAAGTAATACTAATAGTGTCTAATGCGCTCGCACTAGTTGCAAGCAATAAAAATAACACTAATACTATCACAAACCTCTTCATGACATTATTTAGGAAGAACTATCTTATAATAATTGCGGAAACTTACGAATAAAATGATGTAAGGTCTAGGAAATTCAAAAGAATTTACAAGAAAAAAAGAAAAAAGAAAAAAAATTACCTCTTAGGTCTTGTCATGAAAATTCCTAAGAAAACAGCTATAAGAACTGCAATACCAACTGCCACAACCCACCAAGGAAAATTACTTTCTTTTTCAGGCTCATCACTCGGAGTTGAAATAACATTATCTTTAGGATCATCAACAACAGTAGTAGTTACAACTACAGGTTTGTCTTCTCGAGCGAAATCGAAGTGTCCTTTGAAAGTATATCCTTCAAGGAATGCAATAGAAATTAGAGCATCTCCGAATTGGAATGAAGCTTCTTCGCCAGGTTCCATGATCACAATTTTGTTCTCTGTGGAAACATAGAGCTGTGCGTAATCAGACGTAATCTCAATAGGTTGAATAAAATACTCTCCGTCAGCTTCAGCAAAAACAGCTTTGTCAACAGGATTCATCCATCTATCAGTAATTGATGTTGAGAAATCAATAGTCATAGTCTGATCAACACGAGGAAGCTCAACGGTGTTTACATCGTCACCGTAAGTGTACGCGCTTACCATACCTGCCACAAGGACAAGCAGAATTAATGATATTATAATTTGTTTCATAGTGAAGAATACACATACTCGAGAATATATAAAATTTGCTGTATTTAGCTATAAAGAGGTAAAAAACCGAATAATCTACACATTTTATCTAGCCAAATATATTAAACGTCAAATTAATAACTCAGTATAATGAAAATAAAGGATAAAATACAAACTATTCGCGGAAAACAAGTAATTCTGGATAGAGATTTGGCAGAGTTATATGAGGTTTCAACTAAAGCATTAAATCAAGCTGTAAAAAGAAATAATGAACGATTTCCTGAAGATTTTATGTTTCAGCTTGGTGAAAAAGAGCTAAGCAATTGGAAGTCACAAATTGTGACATCCAATAAAGAAAAAATGGGACTAAGAAAAAAACCATATGCTTTCACTGAACACGGTATTACTGCCTTAGCAGGCGTTCTTAGAAGCTCAAAAGCAATCTCAGTAAACATACAAATAATAAGAGCATTCGTCGCTATGCGTAAATTCATAGCTTCAAACGAAGGATTATTTCAACGATTAAATACAGTAGAATTCAAACAAATAGAACATGATAAACAATTTGAGAAGGTCTTTACATTAATTGAATCTAAAAACATACAACCTTCTAAAGGCATATTTTTTGACGGAGAAATATTTGATGCATATGTATTTGTTTCAGATTTGGTGAAAAAAGCTAAAAAATCAATCATATTAATAGATAATTACATCGATGAAAGTATTTTAACATTACTTTCTAAGAAGGGAAAACATGTTAAACTAAGCATATATACAAAAAACATAAACAAACAACTAAAACTAGATGTGGAGAAATTCTCAAAACAATACGGAGAAATTATTCTAAAAAAATTTGATAAAAGCCACGACAGATTTTTGATTGTTGATGAAGAAACATATCATTTTGGAGCTTCTCTTAAAGATCTTGGCAAGAAATGGTTTGCTTTTTCTAAATTTAATAAAGAAAATATAAAACTAATTGAGAAATTAGAAGAATAAAAGAAAAGAAAAAAAAAGAAAAAAAGGTAATTTAATACCTGTTTAGTTCAGACTTAATTAACAACGATGTTGTTAAGGTCAGTTACAACTACTTCTACTTCAGATCCAACTAGGTTGTACATGTTGTAGTTTGCTACTACATATGATGCACCTTGGGTATCCATTGCACTGTAACCAGCAACTAACATTGCTTGGCTTCCATCGAAGTATCTAATCATAGCTTTACCAGCTGTGAATGTTGCTTCAATAGTTTCAGCGTCAGGGTTTCCAAGAAGTTCTGCAGCGATGTTGTTAACATATGGTCCACCAACAACGATCATTGGTTTGGAACCTAGTGTAACATCAGTGTCAAGAACACCTAATCCTAGAGCAATTGGGTTAACGATAAAAGCGTCTCCACTTGCACCTGAAAGAATTTTAACTGCCGTTGGAGGAGCTAAGTATAGATTGTATACTGTATCTTCCATTGGAACCCATAGTTCTAGCATGCTGTTTTCATCAGATTCATGGACCATGTATGTACCGAAGTCGGTAATACCATATGTGTAATCTCCATCGTCATCTGATTCTTCAGCATCAATAAGTGCTACTGTAGTCATATCAATTTCGTTATCGGTTGTATCTGGAGTGAAAACAATATCGTAAGCACCACCTAGATTTTCATCACTGTTAACATCCATTGCATCTTCATCAATAGTTAAAGTTATTGAAGCAACACCAACACCAGTTAAATCTTCTATACCAATTCCTGAAATGTTTAGACCACTTGCAGTAATAACGTATGTTTTTGTAGGAAGATCTAATGAAATATCATCTTCACCATTAATTGTTACAACATATTCTGAATCTGCCAGGAAATCTGTAGATTCTAGAGTCCATGAATCACCATTACCTAAGTCTTCGAAGTTAGCTTCGTCGTCAAGAGAACCACTTGTACCTGTGAATTGAATAATTCTACTTACAGGTTCAGTACTTGCACTTGCTTCTTCAACAATGAAAATTCCATTATCAAGAATTGAAATTCCGCCAGCATATCCTACGTTAACGAAGTCATCTGCTTGAGTAAAGTTTTCTCCAGTACTATTAAATGCAAATAATTCTACACCATATTCAGCACCATCAGTGTTTGTAAAGCTTAATTCTAAAGCGTCACCAGCTCCACTGAATGAAACATAGTCTTTTGAACTAGCCATTACACCAGGAACTTCTTCAACTAATTCTAAGCTGAATCCAAATACAGGATCAATGAACATGTCACCCATAGCTAGCCAGTCGTAGTCTTCTTCTAAATCTGCATTCAGAATTTGGTCAGGAGTTACTAAGAAATCAATTCGCTCTAATGCGTATTGGCTTCCAGTCATAACAACTTCTACGCCTTCAATTTCTTCGCCGCCCATTTCTAGAGCGTTAGTATCGTTCATAACTTCTCCTAAGTCATATTCAATACTTCCAAGGAAAATTGCTGCTGCTGCGCTTTCACCTGCAATGTTTGAGATGAAAACTTCTTTAACATAAATTTCTAGACCGCTGATTGTTTTGGTTTCTCCTTCACTAAGTGATCGAGCTTCACCATTAACTGCAACATGTACTTCATTTGAATCTGCGTTTGCACCCAGAATTTCAATAGTAAATGAGTCGCCGTCAACTTCAACTTCTAATGGAGTTCCCATAGTAACAATTTCTGTTAAATCGCTTCCATAAAGAAGTACATTTTCAGCTTCATCATCTTCAGCTCCACCAATGTTTTTAACGGTAAAAGTTTTACCAAACATATCGAAAGCTTCACCATCGTTTAGAGCCCATAAATCAACTTCATCGCCAGCATCGAATCCAATACTGAAATTTAGTAATATACTATTTTCTAAATCCACAAAAAATACAGGATCTAAATAGATGTTGTTGTCAGGTCTATCAAAATCAACTACAATAGCAGAATCTATAGCAATTTGTTGATCATAGTCATATTCTGCGCCATCGTCATCTTCAAGAACACCGTCAGCTAAAACATCTAAGTCTTCTTGATCAACAGCTTGATCTTTAATAGTTTCTAGAAGATTTAAATCTTGACTAGTTACATCTTCAATCATGTATCCACCAGTAACGGTTGTTGTTGCTTGAGCATCTCCAGTAGCTACTGGTGTTGTTGCTTCAGCTTGTAGACTAGCTGCAATATCAATTGCACCTAATACATCGGTTGTTGCTGCAGTTTCTCCTACTACAATTGCACCGTTAAACATTCCGTCTTCGACGAATGGTGCTGGGTAGTCGCTTAAATCATAAGCTGCTACTGCTGCAAGGGTTGTTCCAACTAGTGCTGCACTAACTGCAACCGCAAATACTTTTTTTATTTTATTTTTTACGTTCACTTAAAACACCTCCAGTGTTTCAAACACAGGATTTTATATTTTTGTTTTTTTTATTGTTTTAATATTCTGGATGAACACCAAAACGGTTTTTGTTTTTATTACGTTGAACCATATGATGGTTCGATGTCATGAAAATTTTATTTTCTTGACGTTTGTTCGCTTTACTATTGAGTAAAGCATACAAAGTTTGCACCGAAATCACACGCCCGAAAGAGCATTTGATTTCTTTAAGCCTTCGCATGCTTAAACCTTATACAAGCTATACAACCACTGGATTGACGATTTTGATTTATAAAGTTTTCTACTAATAATAGATACTAGTTATAGTATAACCCACACTAAGCTCTAAGGCTGTTGAATTCAAGGGTTTGACTGAGTCACTATCGTGTTGGAACGACACGTTGTGCTTGAAATGTTTTAGCATAAAAAACAAGCGCAAACTGAACTTATTTTATCAAATAGAGCTTGAAATAAGCTTCTTTTAGAACTCGTGATTCAAAGAAAACTCCTTAGAATAAACGCATTAAAAACAGGTCGAATCTCCAATAGTAGAAGGGCATTACGTCAAAATTTAGGTGGTAGTTTGTTTAAAAAGGAAATATAAACAAAAAACACAAAAAACGCAAAAAAATGCAGAAAATGAATGGAAAAAATAGGAAAATAAAACTCTGTTTTTTAGGGAAAACGATGAGTTATTCGATGAATAAAGGAAAGAGGAAGGAAAAACATAAATTAAGATAACAAAGAATCCAAATCATTCAAAGACATTTTTCGTTCAGAATAATCTCGTAAATGCACATCAAACATAGCATCAAAATGATCTAAAATTTCTTTTTCTGGTTTAAGTTCAGTCATTAGTTACACACATTTAATTGTGAAAAAAGAACTCAACATATGTAAATCTTCCTAAATCAAAATATAAACATATATAAATCAGTATAAACTAAGATACAATATGAACAAAAAAGAACAATTACTAAAAGAACAGAATAAACTTCTCAAAAAGCTAGTTTCAGGCGTTGAACAAGTTTTAGAAGGAAAAACCAAACCATTTAAGTAAACTTATTTTCAACATATTCTTTGAATGACTTAAAAAGTTTTTTTAATTCATTTATTTTAGTTTGCTGAAGCTTCTTATCACTAATTCCCACAAAATAGACAACAATTTTATCATTATAAATCAAATAATAAATTCTCCATTTATCAAACTTTTTCTCTCTAAAAAATTTAAAACCTAAAGATCGACCAACAAAAGGATTTTCTTTTAACTTAAGAAGTTGTTTTTTAACAATATTTTGCATGTTTTTAGGAATTAATTTATTAAATTCTTTTTCAAAAGCATCAGTTTGCTCTAAAACCCATTCAACCATAAACTAATAATGAAAAATAGAAATATATAACCAAGTACAAAAAATAAGAAAATCATTCGAATTAAACATAATCTCTAGAGCTTGAAGAAAAAATGATGCGGAACGCAAGGGTTGTTACGAACGCAGTGACGTAACTCGAGCAATCTTTGATTGCGAAGACGTTCGAACCCTGTGCTTGCTACGATAAATAACACATAATAGTCAGATGAGAAAAAATGGTGCGGGACACAGGGTTCGAACCTGCGTAGATACTAAATCAATGCGGCCTAAACGCATCCCGTTTGACCACTCCGGCAATCCCGCATAATAAAGCCTAGCCAGATAAGTGTTTAGAACAGATATTCTGTTTATAAAGTTTACAGTTTAGTCAGACTAAGTGTAAATTCTTTACCTTTGACCTTCTCATCGCTGGAATTCTTGAAATTCAGATCAGAATTAACCTCAAACTGCGAAGCTCCAACCTTTTCTAGGAGTTCTTCTCGGAATTTCTCTACAACCACGATCAGATCACTATCTTTAGTCTCAAAACCTAGTCGAATGGTATCTTCTTGCATCAGACCCGCTATTTTACGTAGATTTTGCACTCTTCGTGCAATTTCTCTGTAAAAGCCTTCTGCTTCTAGCTCTTTATTGCTTGTTGTGTCAAGATAGATTTCTCCAACAGGACAAGGAGCAAGAACATATGGTTTTGGAACAATCTTTTCTGATTTGAAATAATCTCTTTCTAATTTCCATTTACCAACGCTTACCACATCTGATTCATTGAGAGCTTTTGATATCATATCCATGCTTTTCTTGACCTCTGGAATAACATCGCCGGTTTCAGTTCCGAATACTTCACTAAGTTTTCTGAAATCAATTTCAAATTTGTATTCTACTTTGAATTCACTAACAAATTCTATGTTTTTTATGTTGGTTTGTTCTTTGATAAGATTAATTATTGATTTGTTAAGATCTTTAACCGATTCGCTTAGAACTTTTACAACAGCAAGTGGCCATCGTACACCGATTTTTGCGCGGTCTCTCGCAGCTAAAATTCCTTGAATAATATTTTGTGCTTGTTCGAATTCTTTTTCAAGATCTTTATTTTGATATTCAACTTTTGGCCATGATGAAAAATGAATAGACCATGAATCATCTTTTTGTTTGATGAAATCTTGATAAACTTTTTCACTTATGTATGGAGCAAATGGAGCAAGAACTGTAACTGTTTTCTCGATTACATATCTAAATACATATGCTAAGTCTTTGTCTTCTTTTGCTGCACGCGGTCGAATTAATTTAATGTAAGTTCGAGAAAATACATTGTTAACAAAATCATAGATTGTTTCTATTGCTCTATTATATTCATGCTTCTCAAGTTTTGTTTGAACTTCTTCAACCATTGAATTGGTTTTTGAAATCATCCATTCATCTTCTAATAGACTAACATCTTTTGTTTCTCTTCCATCAAGTTGGAACCTATCCATAAAACTTCTTGCGTAGAAGTAGGAGTTCCAAAATGTTGTGAAGAACGGCATAATTTGTTCTTTGAATAAAGAAGGACCGTAACGAATATTAGTTCCTAAAGAATAGGATGTCATTGCAAGTCGAGTTCCATCAACACCATATGAGTCAAATGTTTCTTCAGGATCTACAATGTTACCTTTTGTCTTACTCATTTTTTCTCCATTGTCATCGCAAAGAAGACCACCAACTGCTACGTTTTTGTAAGGAGCTTTATCAAAGAGAATTGTGTTAACAACTAGTAATGTATAGAACCATCCTCGTGTTTGATCGATTGCTTCCGCAATAAAATCATAGGGATATAATTCATCGAATAGTTTTTTGTTTTCAAAAGGATAATGCAGTTGAGCAAAAGGTGCAGCTCCACTATCATACCAGCAATCAATAACTTCTGAAGTTCTATGCATTGTTCCGCCACACGTTTCACATTTATATGTCAAAGGATTAACCGTATTAATATGAAGATCGTTAACTTCTTTTCCAGTTTTTTCTTTTAGTTCTGCGATGCTACCAATAACTTCTTCATGATCGCATTCTTCATTATCACAAATCCAAATTGGAAGTGGAGTTCCCCAAAATTTATTTCTTGAAAGAGCCCAATCTCGAGCACCATCTAACCAATTTCCGAATCGACCGGTTTTGATTGTTTCTGGAAACCAATTAACTGTTTCATTTTGTTCGATTAGTTTTTCTTTTACTGCGCTTACTTTAATGAACCAAGTATCTTTTGCGTAGTAGATTAATGGAGTTTTACATCTCCAACAGAAAGGATAAGAATGAACATAGGAATCTACTTTGAAAAGTCTTCCTTTTTTTTCTAAGTCTTCAATAATTTTTGGATCAGCATCTTTTACAAATATACTTTTGTAATCAGAAACTTCTTCTGTAAATTCTCCGTTGTCATCAACAGGATTAACAAAATCAATTCCATTATCTTTACAAACTTGATTATCATCTTCGCCAAATGCAGGAGCCTGATGAACAATGCCAGTTCCCTCTTCTGTTGTTACATAATCTGCTAATACAATTCTAAAAGAATTTTTTGCTTCTTCTTTAAAATAATCAAATAAAGGTTCGTACTTTTGTCCAACTAATTCTTTACCAAGAACTTTTGTTTTTATTTCTTGTTCGTTACCAAAATATTTTGCAACAAGTTCTTCTGCTAAAACATAAACATTATTTTTATCTTCAATAAAAGCGTAACTAACTTTTGGATGAACTGCGAGTGCTAAATTACTTGGAAGAGTCCAAGGAGTTGTTGTCCATGCAAGAAATATAACAGGTTTTTTTTCATCTGCTAAACCTTTATCAATAAAGAACTGTTGATCAATTGCAGGAAAACTTACAACGACGGTTTTTTCTTCTATGTCTTTGTATCCTTGTGCAACTTCATGGCTTGATAGCGGTGTTCCGCATCGTGCACAATAAGGAACAACTTTATGACCTAAATATAATAAATCTTTTTTGTATATTTCAGAAAGAGACCACCAAATACTTTCCATATAATTTGTATCTAAAGTTTTATAAGGCTCATCGAGATCAACCCAAAAACCTAATTTTTCTGTTGACTTTGTCCAATCTTCAATAAAAGTAAAAACATCATCTTTACATTCTTTAATAAATTTATCAACACCAAATTTTACAACATCTTTTTTTGATTTTAAACCAAGTTTTTTTTCAACTTGAACTTCAACAGGAAGACCGTGACAATCCCATCCTCCTTTTCGAGAAACTTTGTAACCTTGAAGAGTTTTAAATCGTGTAAAAAGATCTTTGAAGACACGCATTTCTATATGATGTAAAGCAGGCGGAGCGTTTGCAGTTGGAGGACCTTCTAAAAAAGTAAATCTATCTTTACCTGATTCGTTTTTGTCCGCGATAGCAGTATCAATATCCTTTTTGTGCTTTCGCCATAAAGTCAATATTTCTTTTTCTATTTTTTTAAAATCGTATGATCTTTCCATTAAATACGCACCCATGAATAATAAGTCATTGGAGAAGAAAGGAATTTAAAAAGCTTCCGTGTTAGGAAGCTTGCGAATGACAGTAAGCAAAAGCTTTGTGAAGCAAAGCTTGCGAACGATACTGATGAGCATCAGCGACATCCGGGTGAGAATGTTAATGAACACAGTAAGCTAAGCTTCCCATAGAATCTAAAGATAATCATTTAAAATTAGTTTTCTTTCTCTTAAATAATTTCTGTACCTATTAATTTGAGCTTTAATGGTTCCTTTAGGCTGATCAAGTATAAATGCTTTTTCGCTCTCTAAATAGCCAAAAGCTGTTAAAAGCATAAGAGCAGAAGATTTAGAAGGAATAAT
>CAYRYC010000031.1:0-9676 GCA_964428445.1 uncultured Methanosarcinales archaeon
AATAAAATAGTAAAAAAAAGAATTATTTTTTTGAAGAATTACTCACAATATAACAACAATATTTACTCAAATCAATGGAAGGAATTGCTTCTTCTCGTTTCTCATCCCATCTAATATCTTCTCGTTTATATCCTTCGTTAATCAAAGAAACATATGCCTTTTCTTTCTTTTTATCCATTGCTCTATTTTTGAAATAATTATCAATGGATTGAGCTACAGGTTGAATTATAGGTTTTAAAGTATTTTTTATAGGTGTTTTTATCCGTCTTGCAAGAAGTTGCCCTTTACAACGTGTTTTTTCAAGTCCAATAAGACCTATTGCAAGTCCTTTTAGAAAATATTTTCCTTCTGTTTCAATAACTGCTTTTAACATTCGAGAATAGTTTTTGTCAGCCGATATGTCCCAATAATGAAGTGTAGCCTCATGAGAACTCATGTTATATTTTTTTTGAATAAATTCTATCTTTTTTTCAAGAACATTCATTCCATGCGTAAAATCATCAATTTCCATTCTGTAAACTCCAAATTATATGTATACTAAAATAGCATCAATATATAAATCTTTTGGTTTTGTTGTTACTTTATAGTGACTATATTATTATTTATAAAGTCAAAGAGTGAAAATACGACCAAAATAGGCCTCAACACCCTAAAGTTTAAAAATTCGAAGAAAAGAAGGTTTGACATGACAAAAGCTAAAATTTACTTATTCACAAGTCAAACTTGCCCACACTGTCCTTCTGCGAAGGAAAATCTCAACAAACTATTAGAACAACGAGACGATATCGAAGGAGAATACATGGATGTTCATTCCTCAAAAGGCCAAGAACTCGGTAGAGAATTCGGACTTAAGAGCGTACCAACATATGTATTTCAAGGACCTGGAATCAACGGAAACGTAGCTCTTGCAGGAGCTCAAGATTTGGAGAAACTAAACAAATTATCCGATGGAGCAACTGGTAAAGTTGATTTACATAAAGATCAAAAAGGTTTCAAAGGATTTCTTAGAAAAATAGGGATCGATATTAATTTTTAACACTCTTATAAATTCTAAAACCACTACCTTTAGCAAGAGCCTCAACATTACCAAAAACTTCTTCCATCTTTTTCTCAAGCATCTTTCCACCTTTCTGGTGTCGAGCTACGAGTTGCAGACTTCCACCTTTGTTCAAATGTTCAAATGAGTCCGTAATAAATTTGTAACAGGTTTCTCTTCCAGCAGTGTATGGAGGATTAGTTAGAATACAATCAAATTTCTCTTCAGGAAAAGTCTTTAGAATATCTGATTTGAAAACTTTTGCTCTAGCTTTATTCTTATCAAGATTTTTTCTAGTATAAGTTAATGCTCTCTCATTAATATCAGAGGCAACGAATTCTTTATTTGAATTAAGTGCGCTAAGAACTGTAACAACAGCACCCCAACCGCAACCAAGATCAAGAACTGTTTCTGCATCTTCAATGTCGCATTTTTTAATTATTAATTTTGTAGCTGCATCTACATGATGTTTAGAAAATAAACCGCTAGCGGCAACAAAAGAAAAAATTCTCCCGAAGAATTTATCTTGAAAATTCTCTTCAATGATATCTCCTTCTGGTTTTTCGTCGTAATAATGAGCCATTTTTCTTTTTCCTTTTTATTAGTGCGCAGAGCGTTGCTGTTCGAGCTTCGCTGCGAAAGTTATTTTTATCACGATTCCTAAGCAAAGCTTAGTCGCAATAAAAAATCTTACTGCAAGGCACTTTTATCTTATTCCATGATTCTCAGAATCTTATAGACAAAGAGATCACTAAGTTCTACAATTGTCTTATTATTAGCTGTTGCATTCGCACCTAAAACTACACATCCAGGATATTGATCAATTCCATAAATACCTTCTGTTGATGCATTTACATTCAGGAAAATAACAGGATTATTAATTGATGATTCTTTACACTCAATAATAGGGGCTGAGTAATTCATTCCCTCGACTCTTCTATAGGAAGGAATATACAATGCGCTTGAAGTTGGTAAGCCATAAAACTTTCCAGTAATTCTAGCAATGTTAACTCCAGCCATTACAGGAATTGATCCACCAGTAGGTTCTATTGCAATAACAAGTTTATCATGAGGAACTCTTAGAATGAATTCAGTAATTCTATCGTCATAGGTGTAATTCTTTTCTATTAAATCTAGAGGATGAATAGTAAACGGAACTTCATAGGTTTGACCGTCTCGTTCAATCATGGTTTGCCAGTATTTTCCAATTTTTTCGAATGCAAAGCCATTGTAAATATCATAATCTTTTTGTGTAGTTACGTCATCACTTGGATTAGTAATATAATATCCTCCGACAAATAATCCTACTATGAGAACGAATAAAATAACATAAAGAATAGTATGTTTTTTCTTGTCTTCTTTATTATGAATTTTTGTTGTTTTATTTTTATCTTTTTTCATTTTGTTCCACTCCATTCAAAACCGACGAATAAAATTCGTAGTTTTTCCATTTTTCATACCTCAAAAGACAAAACCGATGAACAAAGTTCACAGTTCCATAAACAATCACCTATTCTTTAATAATGCCTAATAAACTGTATAATAATCTATCACGCATAGGCGCGACATCTCCCTGAGTAAAGCTTACATAAATACAAGCACCATTAATAGTAATTGCTGATTCATTACCAACAGTCATTGTTACAACAGGAGTATAATTTGTTGCGTTAGCACATGTTAATATCGGTAATTCAATTCCTTCCACAAATTCAGTTGTTGCTCCAACAATTTGTTTATTTGAAAATGTAGATAAATCATATCTAATTAGATCATAATATGACGCAGCTTCATCTAAAGGATTTGAAGTCATAAGTATAATTTGAGCTTTTTCTAAAGTCTCAGTCAAGTTACCTTCAATAGGAATTGTTAAAGCATCTTTAGGTAAAGTGTAAAAAAATATGTCTTCTTTGTCAATTCTGGTTACTACAACATATTGATCCGTTGTACCTTCAACTAATTCAACTGAAAATTTATAATCTCCATATTTCATACCATCCTCGTTATTTCCACCTATGGAAGATAAACCAATAGCTACAAGAGATCCTAACATGAAAAATACCAGAATAAGACTAATAGTTTTTTGTTTTTTCTTTTGCTTTTTATTCTGACGACTAGATTGCGATCCTAAGTTTTTTGCTTGTTTTTTCTTAGAGTGTGCCATATTGTAGCGAGAGAGGAAGAGATTGCTTAAAAAGCTTACTACAAAAACACTTAAAAAGCACAATAAACTTTATTAACTAGGAAAAAGAACACAATGTAATCAATACCGAGGTGTATTATCACATGAAATACGATTTACCAGAAAATATGGACGAACTTGTTTATTTTACTCGAAGAAATTTAGATCCAAGTGGAAAAGCATTCTGTTGGGTTCCTAAAAATCCTTGTTCTAAATGTAAAAAAGGACTTATGGCAAAACCAAAAGATCCAAAAACCGGAAAACCAAAAATCCGAGCTCTAGAATATCACTGTAATTCTTGCGACAATGTGGAAGAAAAGAAAGCATACGAAGAAACATTAGTGGCATATGTAAACTACACCTGTCCACACTGTGGAAAAGAAGGCGGAGCTAAAGGACCTTACAAACGTAAAAGCGTCAAAGGAGTTCAAACTCTTCAATTCAAATGCGAACACTGCGGTGGAAACATCGATGTTACAAAGAAGATGAAGAAACCTAAACCTCCAAAGCCTAAGAAGAAATAGTTTTCCTAAAAGAAAGCCACCTTGAAGTCTTTTGAGCAAGTTGACTATTGAGCGGAGCGAAAATAGGAATTAACTTGCGGTTTAATTTTATACTGCAACGCAGATAATAATCTTCGTGGCAAAGAAAAAACTAACTCGCAGTCTTTTCATTCTTCATTGTTGAGAAGAATAACCTATATGAATCTGCGAGAGATTTATTCTTTATTGCTATGGATGTAATCTCTTTCTCCCATAGTGTTATAAGAACTGTATCTCCAGATATAACAGTAGAAGGAGAATCATTCATTAAACGAATTAATTTAATTCCTTTCTGCACACATTCTTTCTCAAAATGAACCATGCGAGTAAATGCAACACTTCTTGGAAGAGAACCAATAATCATAATATCAGAGCGATGAGAAAGCAGACCATGCAACAACGACATAAAACCATTAACACCTTCAATAATCTGTGTTGAGTTTTGCTGCGAAAAATCTTTGTGCAGTTGTAGTTGCGGCATGATCGCATTGAGGCGAGATTTTTTCTCATCAAGAACCGTTGTCAATGTTTGCGGGGGCGCAGCTTCAAACCTAGTTGAACCATTGACAAGGATTTTAGAAATTAAAGATTTTTTAGAAAGACGGCCGAGAGTTTCATAAACATTAGCGCGGTGCAATCCGCTTTTCTTCGCAATGTTTGTTGCGCCACTTGATCCTGATTTTAATAAAGATAAATATACTTTAGATTCATTTGGACTTAATCCTATATCTTGAAGTGTTTCCCTCATCACAATATAATTATGATTGTATTGTTTAAAATAGTCTTGTAGAAATAATCCGAAATAATTTCAGGAATGTTTGTTATTAGGAACAAGAATTTTGTAAACTTTTATATGATTAAAATTAATAATTCCTGTAATCATTCGATCAACAGAAAGATAGGAATTGTAAGTATTTACAACTCTATCAAGGGAATTTTTAAAGAAAGAAGCTTCTGCTTTTTTAAGAATAACTTTATCATCTTTGAAAAATTCTTCATATGTAGGAATTTTAGCCATTAAAACAGGCAAAAAAGGATTAGGTTTTCCTAATTCATGAATCTTATCAGAAAATACACTAATATAATCAAGATCTAAATTTGAAGTTTTATTAATCATCAAAAAGAGCAAAGTGAAAAACCACATTTAAAGCTTATGGTCTATTTTTTCACTAAAAAGGACATAAAATGAATTTTTCTCACAAGCACTGCCCAAATACAAGAATAATTTTATAAATGAAATGAAGATTGAGATTAATGGTGTTTAAAAAATGACAAACAAACAATTAGCATTACCTTACAACAGTGAATCAACAAACATAGTAATTTTCCGAGGAAATGAAGGAACTTACCACTTTCAAGCTCCAGCAATACAAATCGCAAACAACACTATGGTTAAAGAAAAACCAAAAAACTATAACATAGCAGATGATGTTAACGAAATATTTTCTAATCTTTGTTGTAAAGAAAAACTTCCAGGATACAAAGGCAGAGGCGTCATTGTTTCGCTAAGTCGATATGAAGCCAATGTTGAAAAACAGCGGACAATCCATGGAAAAAATATTCTTAAAATTGCTAACAATATTATGAACGGATCAACTGCCTCAAAAACATTAGAACCTCACGGCGGTTTTGATTACAGTTAGGTTTAGAATTTTTTATTATTTTTTTATTCTTTTTATTTATTATTCTAAGGCATCCCTGAGATCTTCGGGTGACCATTTATATTTTCCAGTGTAAATTTCTATTTATCAGTTTACCACTTAAAAGGGGTTACAAAAACGAAAGATTTATAAATAACACAAAAATAATCAAATATAGTAATATTAACACTTAATAAGGTAAAAAACAATGAAATCATGGAAAAAATCTCTTTTACTAACAATTCCAATAATACTATCCACACTAATTGGCAAAGGACAAACTAGTGAACAGGATACCCTACAAAAAGAATCAAGCACATACGCATTCATCGATAATGAAATTACAAATAAAAACATGTGTGTAGGAATGAACTATGGCGGACCAAGAGAACGAATCTATCTTGAAGCTGGAAATAAAAATATTAATTTTGCAACATGGAGCAATTTCAATTTAGAACAAAACTTTGTTGAAGAAATAGATTATATCCTAAGTGTAAATAAAACATTCAATCTTGATTCTGCAAAATCAATCACAATAAGCCCAGGTGTAGCTAACTACACATTCCCAAATACAGAAATGGGAGATGCTCAAGAAGTATTCGTAAAAACAAACATATCAGGATTACCAATAGACATATATCTAAAACTAGCTAAAACATTCAATACAGGAACAAAACCAGGAACACTAGGAGTTTTAAAAGCAAGTAAATCTTTAGAGCTAGGAAAAAAAGCAAAAATAACAGCCCAAGCAGAAATGGCCTACAACAACAATTATTTTTCAACAGCAAAAGGAATTTCACACTCAGGACTAGGAGTTACTTTAGGATACAAGATATCAGATAAAATCACCATCTCAGCTACTGGAACATACCAAATTGCAGTAGACAAAGACTTTGAAGAAACTGTTTTCAGCGAACCATACTTAGCAACAAATTTTACATATACATTCTAAAAGATGAAACACAGTGATAAAGAAAAAATTATTATGTATCATGGACAATCGAACATGAAAAATATCAATTTTCAATCTGGGTTCCTTACAATCTTAAAGATTTTGATGAAAATATAAAACGTTATTTTAACGGTAATGAAAATGAATAACTTCAACTACACAAAAAGTATTCCTTACTATAATGAACTAGTTGAGATTAGATTAAGATTAGAACAAGCACATGGTTTTCCTAAAGGTTATTGTATTGAAACAACTGCGCTTTGCGTAGAACGAATTCCACAACTAATCCCATTAGCAGGAGTATATATGCCTACAAAAAGTTTTCACGCATGGCTCGGCGATGAAGAAAGAGAACTATATATAGACATTACCATAGATCAGTTCAAGAACGAACATGATGAAATCACAATCCTTCAACCAATCAACGATCTTCTAGAAATAAAAGAAAAAAACATAAAAATATACAGTGCAATAGAAGAAGGCAGAGATTTCAAAGAAAACATGAGAGCGCTCAGAAGGCTATTCTAAAATAAGCGATTAATTTATATAACTCCTTTTCCTCATTCTAAACATGGGGGAAGGTGAGAATTCTTTACATAAAGTGCCATTACAAGACTTATTTGCACGTTATAATAGTTCTCCAAAAGGATTAACAACAAAGCAAGTTGAAATATCTAGAGAAAAATACGGTAAAAACCGCCTCACAGAGAAGAAAGGTCTACCAATAATAATAAGATTCTTTTTACAATTCAAAAACTTCTTCTCTATATTATTACTAGTAGGAGCAGTGCTTGCATTCATAGCTCATGGATTCAATCCAGAATCAAGTTCAAACATCATCGCTTATGCACTAATAGGAGTTACCATATTAAACGCTCTATTTACATTCATCCAAGAGTACAAGGCTGAACAAGCCATGAAAAGTTTCAAGAATTTAATGCCTGAAAAGATTATTGTTCTCAGAGATGGAGATGAAATAGAAATCAACTCCAAAGAAGTCGTTCCTGGAGACATAATCCATCTAAAAGAAGGAGATAAAATTCCTGCAGACGGAAGAATTATAGAAACCCATGTTCTAAGAGTAGATCATTCCATGCTCACAGGAGAATCAGAACCACAACTAAGAGCTTTAGAACCATCAAGCGACAAAGAAACTATGAGTCGAAACATGGTTTTCTCAGGAACACTTGTGCAATCAGGTTCTGGAAAATTCATCGTACTAAAAATAGGAGATTCAACAAATCTTGGTAAAATAGCAGACCTCACAACAAAAGTAAAAGCAGCAGATTCGAAAATCCATACAGAAATAAAACATTTCGTAAAAAGAATTTCAAGTATCGCACTCGTTTTAGGAATAGTGTTTTTTATACTAGGATTTGTCGTAGGAAGAACACATTGGGAAAGTATGGTTTTTGCAATAGGAATAATTGTAGCGAACGTTCCCGAAGGATTATTACCAACAGTAACACTAACACTTTCTATTGCTGCAAAAAAGATGGCAAAGAACAATGCATTAGTTAAAGATATAGAAGCAATTGAAACCCTCGGCGGAATCACAACTATTTGTACGGATAAAACCGGAACACTCACTCAAAACAAACTCAGCGTGACATCTCTGTGGTTTAATGGAGCTGACTATACATACAATACATTCCACAAAACATTCTGCGATGAAGAAGATAAACACTATCTTCATGTAATTAGTGATAAAAAATTCTCAAGAACTCTCGACGTATTATTTCTTTGCAATAATAGTATTGTAAACAAAACGAGCACCGCAGGAGATCCTACTGAGATTGCCCTCAAACAAATTGTTCATACACAGCGAGAAGCGAGCAGTTATATTTCTTATAGAAGAGAAGAAGAACTTCCTTTCGATGCTGAGAAAAAATATATGATTGTTGCAACACGCAATCCTAATAACGATGAAAGAATAGCTCATCTAAAAGGATCTCTTGAAAAAGTTTTAGAAAAAAGTAAAACAATATTTCACAATGGAAAAACAACAACACTTACATCTGCTCTTAGAAAAGAATTGATCGAAGAAAACATAGCATTAGCAGGACAGGGAAAAAGAATACTCGCTATTGCATATAAAAAACTAGGAAAACTAGCAGCAACAAAAGCAGAACTAGAAAAAGAAGAATATGTTTTCTTAGGTTTAATAGCATTACAAGATCCGCCAAGACCAGAAGTTGCACAAGCAGTAGAAGAATGTTATAATGCAGGTATAAACATAATAGTTATATCGGGAGATCATCCTATAACTGTTTCTGCAATAGCAAAACAAGTAGGAATAACAAACGAAAAAGATAAAATTGTTATAATGACAAGTGACAATTTAGAAAAAATTTCAGATCATGAATTAAGAAAAATTCTTAAAACAAAAAATCAAAAACTAATTTTTGCAAGAGCATTACCAGAAGATAAACTTAGAATTGTAAATTTACTTCAAGAATTAGGAGAAGTAGTTGCGGTAACCGGTGACGGTGTTAACGATGCACCAGCATTAAAGCAAGCAGATGTTGGAGTTGCAATGGGAGTCACAGGAACAGACGTAGCTAAAGAAGCAGCGAACATGGTTTTACTCGATGATAACTTTGCAACAATTGTTAAGGCAATTAAACGAGGAAGAACAGTCTTCGATAACATAAAAAAATTCATAGTATATATTCTTACAAGTAACATACCAGAAATTTTACCATTCCTTTTCTTAGTATTATTTGCTTGGCCATTGGCATTACCAGTCCTTTTAATCCTTGCAATTGACATAGGAACAGATATGCTTCCAGGAATAAGTCTAGGTGTAGAGAAATCAGAAACAGACGTTATGAAACAGAAACCAAGACCTAAAAATGCAAAACTTTTAACAAAGTCAATGCTAATTCGATCGTACGGATTCGTAGGGCCAATCCAAGCAGCAACAGCATTTACAGTATTCTTTATGACATTATTCGCAGGAGGATGGAGATTCGGCGATGCACTGGCAGGATCTAATCCACTTTATCATTCAGCCGTCGCAGCATTCTTCGCAGCGATAATTATAACTCAGATCTTTGATTTGACATCCTGTCGAACATTCAGAGGATCAGTATTCCATATAAAACATTTTTTCAAAAACAAACTTATGTTTATAGGAATCACGGTCGAACTACTATTACTAGCAGCAATCGTATTTTTACCATCACTACAAAAAATCTTTGGAACAGCACCATTCAATCCATTATTAATTGGCGTAATGATTTCAGGAGGAATAGTTATCCTTGGCGTTGAAGAATTTAGAAAATATTTACATAGAAAACATGGATTGTTTAAAGTTGCATAATT
>CAYRYC010000032.1:0-8951 GCA_964428445.1 uncultured Methanosarcinales archaeon
TTGAGTTCTGGAGAATAACTCATAATGCTTCTAATTTAGCTATTATGTTGTTTTATTAAAAAGCTAAGGTGAATTAAATCATGGAACAAATGTCAAGACCATTAGACGCTCTGAATAAATCTCGTGGAAAACGAGTACTTGTAGACTTAAAGAACGGATGGAGATACGTAGGTAAACTCCAAGCATTCGATATTCATATCAACACTGTTTTAGAAGAAGCAGAAGAATACGAACCTAAAAATAAAAAGGTTGTTACGCAAATCGACGATAAAGTTTCTGAAGAAACCGTTGAAGGCGACAAAATTCTTAAACGAAAGTTAGGAACTGTTTTTATTCGAGGAGACACAATCACTAATATTAGTGTGCAGTAGGTGACTTAAGATGAGTAAAGGAACAGCATCCATGGGTAAAAAGTCTGGTAAGAAGACACATATTCCTTGCCGACGATGCGGAAGCAGAGCTTATCACGTTCAAAAGAAAGTGTGTGCAAGCTGTGGTTACGGAAAATCCAAAAAACTTCGAATCTTTTCTTGGATGAAGAAGAAAAAGAACGTTTAGTTCTATTTTTTTTATTTTATTATTTTTTTCTTATTTTAATCTTTATTTCTGATTTTATGATAAAACTTATAAACTTCCTATTCTCCTTTATTACTAATAAACATAGGGGTATGTGTGATGGGTATATTTAACATTTTCAAAAAACATTTCTGGAAAAAGCTCTTCGGCTCAAAGAAGCAGATAAAGCTTGGACTTTATGGTCCTCCAAATGGTGGAAAAACAACGCTAGCGAATAAGATTTGCGAAGATTGGCTAGGTGAAGCTGAAGCTATGGGTTCTGTGAGTGCAATTGCTCACGAGACGAGAGAAATCGCCGTAAAAGAAGAGATTATTATCAAATCTGAAAAAACTGGTCGAGAATTAAAGTTTAATCTTATTGATACTCCTGGAATCGCAACTAAAATTGACTATGAAGATTTCATGAAGCAAGGTATGAAAGAAAAAGCAGCTAAGACTAGAAGTAAAGAAGCAACAAGAGGTGTTATCGAATCAATCAAATGGTTAGATGACATGGATGCTGTTGTTATTGTTCTTGACGCAACAAAAGATCCTTATTCTCAAGTTAATGTAACAATTATTGGAAATTTAGAAGCAAGAAAAATTCCTGTATTAATTGTAGGAAATAAAATTGACTTGAAAAAATCTAAAATTAAAAAAATCAAAGATGCATTCCCTCAATACAAAGTATTAGGGGTCAGCGCAAAGACTGGAAAGAATGTTGTTAAGTTCTACGATGAACTCTTTGAGGTTACAAAATAGAGGTATCCTTACAACAATTTGTTGTACGGGACCTTTCATAAAATAAAGGTGCAAAAAATGTTAACATTACAATTTATACCATATACGGAAATTGAGGGCCTCTCTTCAGAAGAAAGAATTAAGAAACTTCTCAAAGAAGTGAAAACTGATAAGATTGTTTTACTTGAAGGGAGATTGAAATCTGACGAAGAAGCTGCATTAATTACTAAAACAATGCAATCAATCTCAGATAAGTTCACAGGAATAGAATTATCCGTTATTTATCCTGAAGCAAAGGATATGGATTTTTTCAAAAAGATTAGACATCAATTTATTAATATGGTTCTTGGAAATAGACGAGGCATGACTATTATTGGTCCTGCGAATGTAATTAAAGAAATTAAACAAGATCCTGATAAAATTCAATTGTTCACAAAGGATACTTCTAAAAAGCCAAAGAAAGCGGCTACTAAGAAGAAGACGACTAAAAAGAAATAGGTTTATGAAATGCCACACCAATGCGTAGCTTGCGGAAAATTTATTGACGATGGGTCAGAAGAAATTCTTAAGGGTTGCGACACTTGTTCTGGTAAACTTTTTTTCTTCATTAAAAAAGAACGTCTTGAGAAACTTCAAAAAGAAGAACCGCAACTCTTCAAATTATCGGATGATGATAAAAAACAAATTGAAGAAGATGTTTATGATATTCTAGGAAGTGACATTGATCATTCTAAACCTGTTGTTCTTGATATTGAAAGTATTAAAATTCTTAAACCAGGTTCCTATGAACTGGATTTAGTAAGTTTATTTAACAAAAAACAACCTCTTATTTACAAACTCGAAGATGGAAAATATATGATTGATCTAATTGAGAGTTTCAAAAAAATAGGCAGAAAATGATTTCAAAAAAAGAGTTCTTTTCTAAACAAAAAATTATTTTAAATAATCGTAAACCTCAAGTAGAATTTCTTTTAGAAAAATTAAAAAAACATATATATTTTTCAGGTAATAAATTATTATCTCTAGGTTGCGGAACTGCCCATGAATTAAGCATTCTCAAAGAATCCTTTGATGAAGTAATTGGTGTTGATATTGATTCTGCAATTATTGATTTTTGCAAAGAAACACATGAAGATATTTCTTTTGTTTGTGAAAATAATTTAATATTTTTAGAAAAACAAAAAGAGGATTCTGTCGATTTAATCCTTTGTTTAGATATTGATACAAATATATTTCCTCAACGATTACTTTCAATTGCAAAAACTAAATTAAAAAAGAGAGGGTCTATTGTGTTCACAGAAAGACAAAACAATATTTCTATTTATGATAGACTGTTGTTGTTTCCTTTTATTGAACAAATAAAAAAACAGTTTCAAGAAGAATTTTATTTCTATGAAGATAATAATTTATTAAATGTTGCTGATCCTAATACTAGAGATAATGTCGTTCTTATGGCCAAGAAAAAGTAATTATTCTTTACCTAGTGTTTTTCTAGTAATTAAATTATTACTAACATTATATTGTGTTTGCACATTTCCTATATTTAGATAGTATTTTATGAATTGCAGATTAAATTTTTCTGCTAAAGGAAGATTATTTCTGAATTCTCTAAGTTCATCTATTGTTTTATCTTTTATTTTTGTATAAATTTCTTTAATTGCTGTGTATTGCCGAGAAGGCATTCCTTTAAAATAACTTTTGTCAATGTTCATAAATGACTAAAATCATATATTTCTTTTAAATCTTTGTGTTTAAAAAAGAGATATTTATAAACAAGGCATTTTTATCAGAGATTATGAGACTTGTAGATATTCATGCGCATTTGGATTATCCTCCGCTTGACAAAATGACTGACGAAGTAGTTAGCAGAGCTATTGATGCTGGAGTGAAAGCTATTATCTCAAATGGAACTAATTCTCAAAGCAATCGAAATGTTTTAGAACTTGCAAAAAAATATGATGTTGTAAAACCTGCACTGGGTTTTTATCCAACACATGTTCATGAATCTACTGAAGAAGAAGTAGATGCAGAATTAGAATTTATTTCTCAACAGAAAAATTGCATTGCTATTGGTGAAGTAGGTTTAGATTATGCCTTTGCACCAGAAGATGATCAAACGGAAGCTCTTGACAAAGAAACTAAACAAAAACTTATTGCGAAACAAAAAGTAGGATTCAAAAAAATAATTGCTCTTGCAGAAAAAATGAATTTGCCTCTTATTGTTCATTCAAGAAAAGCAGAACTTGATGTTATTGAAATGCTTGAAGAAAGTAATGTGAAAAAAATTATTATGCATTGTTTTATGGGTAAGAGAAAATTTGTTGAACGAATTCGAAACAATGGTTGGACATTTTCCATTCCAGTTGTGGTTATTAAATTACAACAGACTCAAGAATTAGTTCGAGATACCCCTATGAATCAATTACTTACTGAAACTGACGCTCCTTTTTTAGGACCAGTTCCTGGAGAAGTCAATGAGCCTATGAATGTTGCTTTAAGTATTAAAAAGATTGCAGAGATTAAAGGCATGACTGAGAATGAGACTGCTGACGCGATCTTTATGAATTATCAGAATTTATTTTTATAAATTCTTCAGTTTTCGTAAACTCAAACTATCAAAATATATTTTTATAGATTTTGAAGTTTTAAACAAAGGTTTAAAACTTCCAGAGGATGTTTATTTAAAATGAAATTAGAAACATGTGAAAAAATTTGCCATGGTCCTTTAGCAAAAGGATGCGATCTTTGTGTTAAAGGAGAGAAATCAGTTATTTTTGTAACTGGTTTTTGTCATTATACTTGTTTCTATTGTCCTATCTCTGATGATAAAAGAGGGAAGGATATTGTAAAAGTTAACGAACATATTATTACTAATCCTGATGAAGAAGAAGGATTAGAACAATTGTTTTCTGAAATTGAAAAATGTCAATCAAAAGGTGCTAGTTTAACTGGAGGAGATCCTCTGGCAAAACTTGATCGATCTATTAAATATATTAAAGCATTGAAAGAAAAATTTGGAAATGATTTTCATATTCATTTGTATACTTCTCTGCCTTTTGTAACCCAAGAAGCAATTATGAAATTGGAAGATGCTGGTTTAGATGAAATTCGATTCCATGCTAATATGGAAGATATGGATTCCTGGGTAAAACTTCTTTTCGCAGAAGATCTTTCCATCGATGTTGGTGTTGAAATTCCTGCGATTCCTGGAATGATAGAAAAAACAAAAGAGTTTATTCATTTTTGTAAGAATACAGGAATTATTAAGTTCGTAAATCTAAACGAATTAGAATATAGTGATGTTAGTGAAAACAAATTAACAGAAAAAGGATATGTTGTAAAAGATTTATTGTCCTATGGTATTAGAAAAAGTGAGGAGTTGGCTAAGGAATTGGTTGACTTTGGAAAAACCGTTGGTATTCCTGTTCACTATTGTTCTGCTGGTTTCAAAGATGGAGTTCAATTGAGTAACAGATTACGTCTTCGTTCTGAAACAGTTGCTAAAGAATATGATTTAGAAGATGATGAAGGAATGTTGACTCGAGGAGAGATTAAAGCCCTGGAAGGAAAATCTGTGGATCTTGAAGCTATCAGGTTAGAGTTACAAGAAGACTTTGATATTCCTGTTGAACTTATTGAAAATGAAGGAAAAAGACTACTTATTGCGTCATGGATTCTACAAGAACTAGTCCCTGAATTAAGAGAGCCTGAGAAAGATGAGATTGTTCGCGATTGGGTAGAAGATCTTGAATTTGCTATTGTTAAAGAATATCCTACGGACGATCATTTTCTTCTAGAAAAAGACATTCTCTGAAAACATTTAAATATTTCAAGTTCTAAGTTAGGTACATGGTACATTTAACTGTTGATACGGAAAAAGATTCTGCGAATACAATTCGACGAGTAATTACAATCCTTGAAGAGGAATTGGGGAAAAAAGACGACGGAATGATGTCTGATTATTCATCTACTCCATCATATTCTGCTCCTAGTAATCCTATTGAATCTAGAAAGACGGAACTTAATAATCCTTTTGCAATGTTCAATGATGATACTTCATCAACTCCCGAACCTGAACCAACAGCAAATGCATTTGCAATGTTCGATGAACCTACAACTGTATCTAGTTCGCCTATGGATAGTATGGAATCTCAATTTGAAACTCCATCTGAAGAACCTTCATCAGTACAGATGTATGATGAGCATACGACAGATAAAATTATTTTAAACGCTCCTCCAAAAAAAGAATCTTCAGATTTCGAAAAATCTTCAAGATTTGCAGATCAAGTTGAATTAAATAAACCTAAAAGAAAACCAAGTTCTACTGGTTTTTTCAATGATTTAGATGAGTATTAGAATGGGAACATATGAATTTTTACCTCATACTGCAGATGAAAAGTTTGTAGTCAAAGCTGATTCTCTTAGTGATGGCTTTGCAACATCTGTACTGGCGTTTTATGAAATTCTTTTAGGAAAAGGATATGAAGTTAAAAGTAATACTCGAAAAGAAATTGCTTTGAAAGCAAATAAAATTGAATCTTTATTGTATGATTTTATGAATGAATTAGTATTTTTATTTGATGATGCTGATTTATTATTGCCAAACGTTGAAAAACTTGAAATTTGGAAATGCGATCAAGGTTTTTTTCATATAGATGCTGTTCTTTCTGGAGATAAAAAGTATGATTATGATCTTGTGACGGAAATTAAGAACATGACTTATAATGAAATGGAAATTAAAGAAGAAAATGACTCTGTTGAAATAACTGCTGTCGTTGATATTTAATTATATTTCTTTATGATAAAGAGTATGTTTGCATTCTTTACAATTGAAATATATGTGTGATTCATTGCCTGCAGTAGGAATTGCATCTGTTGCTGCGCTCCCCTCTGGTTCTACAAGTTTAATTATTGGGTGACCGATGATAATACTTTCACAACAGTTCGGTTGATATGCAACATATGTAGTTTTCCCGTCGAAGGTATTTCTTGCGTAAACTTTGTATCCTTCTGAGAACTTTCCTTCGTTAGGAACTTCAGCATTAGAATAAAGATAAGGTGTTTTGAATGTTCCATTAGTAGGAATTTTTTCTTGTAGTTCTTTAATTGATTTAACTACTGTTCCTTCTAGTTCACTGGGAAAATTCCATTTTTCTTTAAATTCGGATTCCTCTCTTTGGCCGCGAGTTGGAGGTGGTGGCATAAATTTCATATATTTTCAATTCAGTATGCACTTAATAAATTTTCTGTTTTATTTGTTCTTCTTTTAATAAATCTTATAAATGAGACTTTGTTTGTATAATACGTTCGGTTTGGAATGAAATTCCTGACCACTCATCAATTTTATTGCTGAGATATACGGGTGAAACTATGGCGAAAATAAAAAAACTTAATGACTATTCTTACGAGATTGAGCAAGAGGGTGATATGAATACCTCTGTGAAAATATTCGCTTCTGAAAAGTTGATGAAACAACTTGAAAATGATAAATCATTACAACAAGGAATGAACGTTGCTAGACTTCCAGGTATTAAAGGACAATCTTTAATGATGCCTGATGCGCACCAAGGTTACGGTTTTAGCATTGGCGGTGTTGCCGCTTTCGATATGAAAGATGGAATTATTAGTCCAGGTGGCGTTGGCTTTGATATTAATTGCGGAGTAAGATTACTTGCAACAAGTTTGACTAAAGAAGAAGTTGAACCAAAAGTAAAAGAATTACTTGATGCATTGTATGAAGTTGTTCCGAGTGGTGTTGGTAAGGAATCTGATAATAGATTAACTGAAGAAGAACTTAATTCTATTCTTGATAGAGGTCCTGCGTTTTTAGTTGAACAGGGTCATGGAATGCAAGATGATCTTGATCGATGCGAATCAAGTGGTTTTATGGAAGGAGCTAATCATGAAAAAGTTTCTCGAAGAGCACAAGCAAGAGGACGAAGACAATTAGGAACTCTTGGTGCTGGAAATCATTTCTTAGAATTACAATACGTTGATTCAATCGAAGATCCTGAAGTCGCGAAAGTATTTGGTATTACAGAAAAAAACCAAGTTGTGTTTATGATTCATTGCGGTTCGCGAGGACTTGGACATCAAGTTGCATCGGACTATCTTCGATTAATGGAAGATGAATATCCTGACGTTATTGCAGCTTTACCTGAAAAAGATTTAATCTACGCGCCAATCGACAGTAAACTAGGTAAGGATTATTATGCTGCAATGTGTGCAGCTGCTAATTTTGCTTGGTCAAATAGACATATGATTGCAGAAAATTCAAAAAAAGCTATTAAGAAAATTTTTCCTAATGCTATGTTTCAATTAGTCTATGATGTTACTCACAATATTGCGAAAAGAGAATTTCACACAATTGATGGTGTAAAAGAAGAAGTTATGGTTCATAGAAAAGGCGCGACTAGAGCTTTTGGACCTGGATCTGAAGATTTGCCAGATGTTTACAAGGAAACTGGACAACCAATTCTTATTCCTGGAAGCATGGGAACATCATCCTATCTTTTAGTAGGAACTCAAGAAGCAATGAATGTTAGTTTCGGAAGTACTGCTCACGGTGCAGGTCGAATGATGAGTCGATTCGCTGCGAAAAAAGAATTTGATGGTCAGCAAATCAAAGATGATTTAGAAAAAGTTAATATTCATTTGAAAGTTGGTTCTGTAAAAGGAGTTGCCGATGAAGCGCCTGGTGCATACAAGGATGTTGATGAAGTTATCAAGGTTAGCCACGATGCTCATATTGGTAGAGTTGTTGCTAAGTTGAAACCTATGGGTGTAATTAAAGGTTAAAATCTAAAACTTTAGCATACTTAAGAGAGCCATAATTGGATTTACTTCTATTTTGTTTTTCTACTCTTTCTTTTGCTTCTTGAATTAAAGTTTCAGCAGATCCTGGTCCGAATTGTTTTTCGTAGGGGTTTTTGTTTATTACTAATTGGTTGTTATCGTTTTTGTCCACATAAAGATCCACTGTTTTATCATATATTTTTCCCATCCAAATACCTTCTGGTTCGTTTTTAGTTAGAAGACTTTTCTTTTCATAATTAATAAAATTTTTTGCTTTTTTTGAAGTGAGTGCTATCGCATTATATAATTTTTCTCCTGCGATTTGAACCATTGCTATTAATGTTTTTTCTACAAAACGAGAATCTTCATTTATGACTATTTGATCGAGATTAATATTTATTTCTTCAGTTTTTGTTTCTGTGCTCATTGTAAGCAAGGAAAATCAATATGAATTTATAAATTTATAGAATTTGTTTAAAAATAGTTCTTATTTATCTTTTTCATAGCTTCTTCTATTTTCGCACTCATATTGTAGCCTTTGGCTTTACAAGTTCTTCGAAATTCAGTAATTACTACTTTATCAACTGTGAAATTTACTCTGTCTTTTGTTTGAAGTTTTTTTGTTTTTTCAAATTGTAATAAACTGTCGAAGTGAACTCTATCTTTGACTACTATTTCGTGAGCTTTTTTAATAAATTTATTTAATTGCATTTTGTATCAAATCCTCTATTTTTTTGATGCTTGTTATATTTTTAGTAACGATTTTTTTAATTATTTTTATGGTATCTGTAGTTTCTATATTATTTTCTTCATATTCTACGTATGTTTTGAGCAGTAATGCTGCAGTTCGTTTGTTAGCT
>CAYRYC010000033.1:0-8867 GCA_964428445.1 uncultured Methanosarcinales archaeon
ATTCAACCCAAAATATGATCATCATATTGGAAATTTATATCTTGCACATTTGTTCTTACTTAATCCAGAGTATACCAAACCACTATTCAAAGAAATACATATAGAAAGCAAACTATTCACTACAGAACAAAGAGATATTTACAGAATGATAGAAAAAGAATTCTTACTATCTCCGAGCGAAAGAAAATTAGAAATCCCAATAGAATATGATGAATTCGCTCCTAAAAATATGTTCGAAGGAGACCCTATTGAAAAAACTTACAATTATTTAACAAACGCAGTTAAGATGGGAAAAATAACAAGAATTCCTCCAGCATTAATTCCCTGCATAACAGGACTTAAAGAAAATAAAAGCGCACAACAAATTCTTGAAGAAACTAAAGGAAACAAAGAAAACAACAAATTTTCTATGACAGATAACATTGATAATTCTATCCAACTAAATAAAGCATTAGAAAATGATTTCGAGTCATTAACTAAAATTATCAAAATGGAAATAGCACACAACAGAATGAACTCAATAAAAAAAGAACTTATTGAAAGCTTAAAACATAACGATCATGCACAAGCTATGAGACTAGAAGAAGAATTATTTAATTTGAGAATGAAACATGGGTAATCCGCACATTAAAGAGGATGAAGACTTTATTGTATTAGGTAATAAAAAAGTTAGAGTTAAAACAGATGAAGAACTAAAAGAATCTCTAAAAAAAGCAATAAAAAAACATGGTTGGAATCCTAAGGAAAAAATACCTATAATTAAAATAAGAGAAAAAGAAAACTCATTATTTTACCATCTTAAAAACAGATCTAAACTTGATTTTGGTTATTTATCAGTAGGCAGAATATTACAAAAATACGGTTATGAACCTTATTCATTAAGTAAAAAATACATTAATAATTATTTCAAAGAAACTCTAAGTCCTAGCGTGGTCAACTATATCTTCAATAGAGATATAGGAGATGAAAAAATACTTCAAAGCAACCTCCTTAATACAGAATCAGAATTAATTTTTAAACTACGACAAAAAGATAACCCCAAACTAACAAAAGAAAAATATAAACAACAATTAAAAATAGGAAAACGAGTTAAAGAAGTATTAGTCGGCGACAGAAACGATATAGAAAAAATAAGAAAAACAAAACAAATACCTCTTGAAGCAATGATTAAAGGTTTGTATCCTAAACTAGAAGAAAAATACCAATTAAAACTATACGACGCATTAATACAGAAAAAAATTCTCTCAGAAGAAAGCATCAACGAAAAATTAACAAGATGGTTCTACGAAGGTAAGGGCATCACAGGAGATATGCTTAGACTGAACAAAGGAGGAACAACAATACATTCCCGAATCAAAGAACAAAAACAAAATAAAAATATTATTGATTTTGGAAACGTAGGATTTCAAACTAAAGAAGCAATACGCCTTCGAAATAAAATTCCTTCATATCTATTAAATAAAACGCAAAGCAAATATAAAAACATATTCTCATCAGTAGAAAACTATAACGACGAATTAGAAAATACATTTGAAAAAGCAAGATTTATGCTAGAAATTGCACGATTATACGATCCAGATTTAGATAAACTTCCAATTCTAAAAAAATATCTTCCTGAAGGAGACTTAAAAAAAATAATTATTGATAAAAGTGAGAATGGAAATTACATAAAAAGCTTAGAACCTAAATTAATAATAGTGGCAGGAGAGAAGAAAACTAAAAAAGAATATGAATTCACAATTAATGAAATAACTAATTTAAAGGGTAAAAAAGAAATCTCAACATACATAAAAGATCCAAAAATAAAATTTGAAAATTTATTTGATGAAGAAGGAATTAACAAAGCATATCTTGGCGAGAAAAAATTAGAAGAAGCATATGATGAAGCTATGAGATTACTCCTACAAAAAGAACCGTTCTTCTTCGATGCCGCAGATAAATACACAACCATAACAGAAAGAATAACAAAACATCTTGATATTCCAGGAATAAAGGTTAAAGACATAGAAGACAACACATTTATTGCTAAAAAAATAACAGGAGATATTTCAGAATACGAAGTAGGGAATTTGTTTTCAATAATAAAAAAATACGATCCAAACATGACTCTCTTTCCTGAATTAAAAAAATATTTAGATCAACCATTATTAAAAATAATTAGAAACAACGAAAGAAACGAAGTTAAACTAGGTAACGAAGATCTAATTCAAAACGTAGAACTAGGCGAAGATACCCCTAGCAACGGAGAATCAGATTTTAAATTATTATCTGGGAGAAAATCATATGCCATTGAAGTAAAAAATTATGCAATTCTCAGACCTGAAAGAATACGAAAAATATACGAGAAACATTTTTCTGTGCATAATTGGGCTGACGGAACACCAATAGATAAAAAAATCTTGATGTTCAATGGCCACACATATAATCTAGATAAATATATTAAAAAACTAGAAGCAGGAGGTCTTGAGGTAATGCCTTCGGAAATGACAACAAACGCATATCAACAAGCAATAAGATTGCTTTTTGAAAAAGAACCTCAATTCTTTGACAATGTTTCAACAGTAATAGCAGGAAACAATCAAGAAAAATTAGAAAAACTTTTACATCTCCACGATCTTAACCACAATAAAACTCATCTCATGAGAAGAAATGGAAATAAATTTCAAAGCAGATGGTATCTTTCATTATTAAGGGATGTTTACAACACATTAGAACACAGAGAACAAAGTCTAAATCCAAAACAAGATATTCAAAAAGAATATATAATACCATTTTCATACTTCAAAGATAAATATCATCACAGCGTAGATCTTTCATATGTAAATAAAAATACGATATTTTTTGATTTGGAAACCTGCGGATTCATTCGAACAGGAAATATAATTAACATGATAGGAATGGCATACGAATTACAAGGAGAAATGGTTAGCCATGTTATATTCATCAGAGATCCTACTGAAGAAAAAGCTGCTCTTGAAAAATTCCAAAATATCGCATCAAATTATGAGTATATAGCAGGATTCAATAGCAAAAGATTCGACATACATTATGCAAATGAGAGATTCATAACAAATCTAATAAAATTAACATTAAACAATAAGCACATAGATATGCTCGATTACTGGATGCCAATTGCAAAACAATTAAAATTCCCAAAAGCAACATTACAAACATTCGAAAGAACAATAATGAAAAGTAATGTGCGAGAAGCAGACGTTCAAGGAAAAGATATTCCTCAATATTACAACGAGTACATTCTTGGCCTTAATGCAGAACCAATAAGACAAGGAATCACGCACAATCACTTCGATAACATAAGTAACGTTCTATTATTCAAATACCTAGTAGAAAATAAAAAAATTGATCTAATGGTAAGTGGAAATTCACATAATTACAGAAAATAAGAAAAAAATTCTACTTTAGAAATTCTTCGTCAATTCTTTTCATATACTCTCTTGTTCTTTCAAGAATCGAATTTAAGTAATAACTTTCAATTTTTTCTTTAAAGATTTCTGAGAATGTAGAATTTTCAGTAATTCTATAGGTTGATTTTACTTTTTCAATTAAGAATAATTCTCTGCATCGAAGAAGTTGTCTTCGAATATTAGAAGGCGCAATACCAAGCAGTGCAACGCCATGATCTTTTCTACTTTGAATAACAAAATCTTCAACTTCTTTACTGGTTATTGATTTATCTTTATTTTGTAACATTACAAAAAGTACATCAACAACGACATCCCGTGAATCGCCCGGTTGTAATAAACCAAGTGTTAAACAAAGTCGTCGAACCAAATCTCGACCAGAAAATGATTGAGGTTTTTCATATTTACGTAGCGTAATTTCTGCTAACGGCGTGTCTCTTGCTATTATCGGTCTTACCATTTTATCACTTTTTCAAAAATGGTAAGCCGATTGAAAATTTTATTTTCAATAGTCTTACCATGTGTATTAATCACAATATATTTGCAAAAAAATAAAGTTAACAAAAAAATAATCCTCATTATTTTTTTTATCAACTTAAAACCCCAAAAAAGGCCACTATTTTTCGCATTGAATGTGCGCATTCTCAAATGTTTACACATTTTGACTGCTTCACATTGAATTTAATTAATTTTTGATAAAAAATTAAAATTTAATCAGTTCAATGTATACTTAGGCAAAGAAGTATTTATATAATTTTTGCTTATTTCTTTTAGTTACTCCTCATGGACAACGCCCGAGAATGCCCTTTAATACTGAATTATGCAAAGATTAGTATACTAAGATACTATGAAAAATTCACTTTTTTCTGAAACAAAGAAAATATAAAGAAAAAAAGATACAATTGAACCATTATGATTCCAGTAGTACCAAATCCTGTGTTTTTTTCGATAGGACCAGTAGATATACGATATTATGGTCTAGTTTATGCGCTAGGATTTCTATTTGTTTATTTCTGGTTAAGACATCGATCAAAGAAAGGACGCTTCTCTCTTTCTACCGATCAAATCGACACATTCATGATTTATGCAATACTCGGAGGAATAATAGGTGCACGTCTTGGAGAGTTTTTATTTTTCCAACAAAGCGTATTATTTTCAGATCCGTTACAAGTTTTAAAAATTTGGCAAGGTGGAATGAGCATTCACGGCGGAATAATAGGATTCCTTTTTACAAGTCATTTGTTTTGTAGAAAATACAAAAAGAAAATATATGAAATTACAGATAATGTTGTAGTTCCAGTATCACTAGTATTAGTGTTCGGACGAATTGCAAATTTTATCAACGCAGAATTAGTCGGCGTTATCTCAAGTATTCCTTGGGCAATTAATTGGTTCGGTGAAAGAGGAGTGAACGGAGAACTAGTTGGAAGACATCCTTCAACAATCTACGAAGCTATTAAGAATCTGTTTGTATTCATAGTCTTATTTGTTCTAGATACAAAACAAAAACTAAAAAAGAAAATAAAAGATGGATATATAACATGGTTGTTTGTATTATTATATGGAGGACTTAGAGTTATTACAGATATTTGGAGAGCAGACAATAAATGGCTGTTCGGAATAGTAGGAACAGGACAAATATTGAGCTTTGTCATGGCAGCGCTCGCAATAGTAATTCTTATTAAGTATTATTGGTTGAAAAAGGATAGAAAATGAAACTACTACTAACATCAGCAGGAATAACAAACAAAAGCATAGAGAAAGCACTTAAAGAATTAGTTGGAAAAGAAATTAGAACAGCATTTATTCCAACAGCAGCCAATCCAGAAGAAGGAGATAAAAATTGGCTCGTTAAAGATTTAAAAGGATTTCAAAAATTAGGTTATCTCGATATTATAGATATTGCTTCAATTCCAAAAGATAACTGGTTACCCAGACTAAAAAAAGCAAATGTAATTGTTGTAGGAGGAGGAGATACAAAATATCTCATGGAAAAAATCAGAGAGAGCGGATTAGATAAAGAACTTCCTGAACTTCTTAAAGAAAAAGTTTATGTAGGTATTAGTGCAGGAAGTATTGCTACAAACAGAACAATATGGACTTCATCAGAATATTTGTACGGCGATGAAACAGAAGAATCTCCAGATGGATTAGGCTATAACGACATCCACTTCAGACCACATTACAAATCACAATATTTTCCAAAAGTAATTGATGAGAATCTCAGAGAAATCTCAAAAAAGAATCCTGGCAAAAAAATATATGCAATGGATGATGAGTCAGCTCTAAAAATAGTTGATGGAAAAATCGAAGTCATTTCAGAAGGCGAATGGAAATTATTTCCCGAAGAATAAAATGAACAGTAAAACAAAACTAATACTGCTAATCGTATTAGCGATAAAAATAATACTTATGATTATTGTTGCAGACATTACAAATGACAGAAGATACATTGAAATATTTATTGTGGCAATGTTTATCTCAATAGGTATTGAGTATATGGTTGCTCAAGGAAAAAATCCTGAAGATTATAAGAAAAAAACAAAAAAGAAGGTATCCAAATGAAATTCCCAACAATTATGATTAATACAAAAACCTACGCGGAAGCTAGCGGAAAAGATGCAGTTAATCTTGCGAAAGTCGCAAGTAAATTCAAACAGAATGTAAGTCTCTGCGTACAAGCAGCAGACATTGCTAACGCAAGCAAACAAAACAAATTTGTTTTAGCTCAACACGTTGATATTCAGCCTCCAGGAGGACATACTGGGAAAGTGCATCTTAAGGCATTAAAAGAAAATGGAGCTATTGGAAGCCTCGTAAACCATTCAGAAAATAGAATTCCTTTCAAACATATTGCAGAAACCATTGCATTGCTTCAAGAATCTAAAATGCTTGCAGTTGT
This sequence comes from uncultured Methanosarcinales archaeon, assembly GCA_964428445.1. GTDB lineage: Archaea > Nanobdellota > Nanobdellia > Woesearchaeales > SKGA01 > SKGA01. The sequence continues at coordinate 6,325 of CAYRYC010000033.1, forward strand.
TTGTGTAAAAAGTCCTTGTGAAGCAAAACAAATCGCACGGCTTAATCCAGATGCTATAGCAATCGAACCACCGAAGTTAATCGGCGGAGATATTTCTGTAACAACAGCAAATCCAAAAATAATTTCTAGAAGTGTAAAAGCAGTTCACAAAATTAATCCAAAAATACCTGTTCTTTGCGGTGCGGGTGTGAAGAATGGAAAAGATGTGAAGAAAGCAATTGAACTTGGTGCGGCAGGAGTATTAGTCGCAAGCGGAGTTACAAAAGCTAAAGATAAAAAGAAAGCAATTGAGAATTTAGTAAAAGGATTATAATTAATAAATCTATACTTGAATTTTAGCCTTTTGCCAATCTTGTAAAATAATTCTAGCAGCAGTATCAATGTCTGGTTCTCCACCTTTTATGAAACGATTAAGTTTTATCGCAATACTTTCAAGAATTTCTTCTTCGGATAAACCTTCATAATCAACACCATAGAATTCTGCAATGATCTTTTTGTAGATTTTAATTAATTCATAGGCTGCAAGATCAGGATCTTGTTTAACATTCATACTCGCAGTTACTTTTAGCTTTTCAGAAGATTTATCATCGCTACCAGCGATAACACCAGGAGTATCAATAACCATAATTTTATTATCAACACGAATATTTTGTTGACCTTTAGTAAAACCACTCGCAGAAGAAACAGCAGCGCTAGATTTCCCTTTCAGTGCGTTTATTACGCTTGATTTTCCAGTATTAGGATAACCAACAACACCAACCATAACAGGGAAAGATTCTGCATAACGGAGGATCATATGACGAAGCATGGTCATGCCGTAGAATTTTTGCGCGGAAACGAAAACACAAGGATGAAATTTTTGTTTGTAAGGTTCTAAGAGATCTTTCTCAACCAAGTCTGCTTTGTTTATGACAGTGATTAATTGTTTCTTAGCTGAAGCTACCTTTTGTTCGAGTTCAACGTTTCTTGTCTCCTCGATGTGGCGCGCATCCAGAATCATTAATACAATGTCAGATTCATTTATGACCTTGTCTACGATTCTCCAAAAGTTTTTCATAGAATATACGAACTAGAAACCGTTTAAAAAGATAACGCAAAAGAATGAAGGGCCTTGTAGCAAAATCAAGAAACAGGCGATTTATGCAGCCTGTTTCTGCAAAGTTGCCACCAGGTAGGATGGCAACAAAACTACGCCCAGGAAAAAAAGAATTACTTGATGGTCACGTAGAGCTTCTGAGTAGTTGCATAAGGAATAATATAATTAAAATCATTATCACAAACCATATCATAATCAATAACTGCGGAAGCTCCCTCTCCCAAATATTTCACAACAACATTGAATACATACTGTCCTTTGAGCATTTTTTTATGCGTTCTAAAACGAATTGGAACATAGCCTCGTTCATTATTACCAATATCAAGTTCTTTGACAGAATCAGCCATAAGAAGCCACTCATCAATAGGTTTATCATAATAATTTTCTATGGTTCCATAGTCTGCGGATGTTCCTGAAAAAGACACGCAAACGTAGAATTTAGTCTCCACTCCAAGTTCGTTATGAATACCCATGTTAAAGTCTACATAGTCTCCTCTATCAGCCTCTTTTGTTGTGAAAGGAATTGCTAAAAGAGCATCGCTATTCGTCATCAAATCGTCTAATTGTTGCTGTGTTTGAGTATCGACTTGCTCTTTCAAACTAGCTGCTTGATTAAATCCTTTATAGAAAATAGAAACGCCTGCTGATAAAATAGCGATTGAAAGAATAATAACTACAAGCATGTTAATGGTTAATTGAAATCCTTTTTTGTTCATCATACTCATAACCTAAAATTAAAAATGCTTGGCAAAGAATTTGCCGGCACCTCGAATTTATGAGAGGTCCCAAAGGACACCTTGAATAAATCCAAGAAAAAAGAAAGAAAAAAAATTAATTATTTGCTCTCAATGAAATTATATTCTTTTACAAGAATAATTGCAAAGATAAGCATGATTAAAGCTCCTGAAGCCATAACGGTAAATCCGTATGTGAAATCTTGAATCCCAAATGTAATCATAACGAGTCCAAGGACGATAACGAGCACACCTAAAAGTAGGAACTTATTAAAAACCATTTTGAGGATATCAAATTCCTCGCTTTTTGTTAAATTTCGTTTTTTCTTAGCCATAAAAATTACCTCTTTATTTTTAGGGCTGCTAAAAGAACAAAGTTCTTTTTTCAGCCATTTTTCCACCTCTAAGCAGTTACGTCTACAAAGACAGGAGTCTCTGCGACAATTTCGTCATCTTCACCACAAATAACTTGGAAACTACATGCATAAGATGTTTTTTCCAAAAACTTGTTTGGAATAATTTTTGCAAGCATTTTTCCAGGTTCTCCTACAGGAATTCTTGTTGGAGCTTGAACAAGTCTAAAAGCATCCTCTCCATCAGGAGCATCTCCATTTTCAGTCATCCACTGTATGCCACTACAAACTAAATTTATATTTGAACCAGGTAAAGATCCTGAATCATAACAAATATTATCTACATTATAAAAACTAATT
>CAYRYC010000034.1:0-8678 GCA_964428445.1 uncultured Methanosarcinales archaeon
ATCTTATCAAATCCAAAATATAGGACACATAACACGTTTAATAACTGCAGCTTCTCAATTTGTTAACAAAGAAAAAAAAGACTTGAAACTATTTGATTTAATTTTAATGTATAAATCAATAGAAAAAGGTATAGGATCAGAAATGATAAAAGAATATGATAACACAACAAACGATCATAAAATAATAAGTAAAATGTATAGAGAATTATCTAAATGGAACCAATGCAATAACATTAAATCATTTGGTTCAGGTCCTTATCCAATATTATCAAGTTATATCCGAAACATAGTTGCAAAGGAACACCTGAAATAAACGAAAATCATTTAAACAACTAATTCTTGAAACCGCACAGGTGATTAATTATGAAATACTTAACAATCATATTAATTCTTGGAGTTCTCCTAGTTCTTAGTGCATGCGGTTCGCCTGCAGTAAGTGATGGAGACCAAGATATGACAGATACAGACGTAACTCCAACAGACGATGTTGCAGATGCTGACGAAGAAGAATCAATGCTAACATCCATTGGAAATTTAATGAAAATGGGTAAAGCTTACCATTGCTCCTATAATGGAGATATGGGTGGAGTAAAATCAGAACAGGATGTTTACATCGACGGAGACAAATACCGAGTTGATATGACTATCGTTACATCTGATGGAACTCAAACTTCCAACATGATCAATGACGGCAATTATATTTATTCATGGGGATCAACAACTCCACAAGGTATGAAAATGAGTCTTGAATTTCTTGAAGAACAAGGAAGCGAAGATGACTTCAGCATTGATACCAATGAAGAATACGGTTATGCTTGCGATTCATGGAGAGCTCAAAACAGTAAATTCGATCCGCCTAGCGATGTAGAATTTATTGATTTCGGAGATCTAATGGCAGGACTTGGAGACGCTTTCGGAGATTATTAATTTAATCTTCTTTTTTCCATAAGGTCAAAAGACCTTTATTTTATTTTTTTAAATTAAGAATCATATATTTTTTTAAGTTCTTCTGCTTTAAAACTCATTAAACCGACCATATGTACTTTATATGCTTCTAAATCTTCAAGTTCTTGAGTAAAATAAGAACCATTATTTGTTGTAGTAAGTTTAACTTTTTTCATATTAAATTCGTTTAGTTTCTCTCTATTATTATCATAAAAAACAAATTCATGAAATAATCCATCAAATGAATCCGTATTATAAAGAGTCATATAAGTTGCAGCTTCATCGAAAGAATCAATGTATAAAAATCCTTTTAGTTCGTTCTTCATTTTAACACCATATTAATAATAAATATTTCCACAGAACTCATATATAAATCTTTCGTTTTGTAACCACTATTAAGTAGTATATAAACTACTCTTATCTTGGTTTTAGAACGCTTCTAGAGGCCAAATAAGGCACACAAGAACAATGTTTATAAGCAAAGCTCCATCTGAATATAACATGGAGAAGCCACGAATTCAACAACAATTCAAACGTGAAGAAAAAAACATACCAGGATTACGTTTCGGAATTCTACATGGCCACGTTGGATTTGAAGATGGAGTTTCCATAGTTATGCGACAACTAGAAGAAGTTATTACCAAAGAACTTGGTGCGCATAAAGAAAATATTTTCTATTTAGTTGGTAAAGCCAAAAAGCCAAAAGAAAACATAACTACAAACCACCTATTTGATTTTGATGAAGCAATTAACAAAATAATGCAAACAAATTTCCAAATTGGCTTCACGGAAAAACAAAAAGAAGAAATTGAAGAAGCACTAACAATTGCTCAAAGAGAGATTAAAACATTCATAGAAAAAAATAAAATCGATGTTATCATTGCACATAATCTTAGCCATCCGATAAATTTTATTATGTCAGTCGCTCTCAGCAGATATTATACAGAAGAACTACAAAAAGGAAATCCAACTCCAAAATATCTTCTTTGGTGGCATGACTCACACGCAGAACGAGAATCATTTTTACATCCCGCTCCAGAAATAAAAGAATATCTAAAAGAAGGAATACCAGGAGGAAACGTAGAACATATAGCATTCATCAACAGCGGACAATTTCAAAATGCAGAAGAATATTTTCTATCCATCGATCGTGTAAAAAAAGGATTTTATGATAAAGTTCGTAAAAATCATGACATCATCTACAATACTACAGATATGTTCATAGAAAATTACGACGATTTATTTTCGACTGAAATAGAAAAAAAGAAAAAAACATTTATTCACAATTATAAAATAAATAAAAAACTTTCCGAATTAGACATATCGAGAGAGAAAACAATATTTTGTTTACAACATACTCGAATGGTGAAACGAAAACGAATTGATTTCGCATTACAATTTTTGTTTGAATTACTTGCACGATCAAGAAAAAGAAATAAAAAATATGAAGCAATCTATTTCCTTGTAACAGGAAACAATACAAACACAATAAAAGAAGAACTTATCAAACTCCATAAGGAACTTTCTAAAGAATACGAAGAAAATAAGATCATTCTAGAATTTGCTGAAGACTATAAAGACAAAAAAACAGAATTACAATTTGAAGACTATCCTCTTATATTCAGCAATTTAGGGGGAATTACAACATACTTTAGTGCAATCGAAGGATTTGGAAATAATTTATTAGAAATACTTGCTTCAGGAATGACTCCAATTATATATCAATATCCAGTTTACAAATCAGATATTGCAAAATTCCATTTTAAAGTATTATCCTGCACAGAATTTTCCATTGAAGATAGACTTATCGAAGAAGTATTTGAACTTTTGGAACAGCCAGAACTTCGAAAAGAAAACGGAGAAAGAAATATCAAACTTATTCAGAACCATTTCTCAAATGCATCAATCGCAGACAAATTAAAAAAAGCAATTCTTAGTAAAAGAACTCACTGGCGTCCAAAAGAGAACTAAGCAATTTTTAATTTTCTATGATAAACTTGTTTTGTAAATGCATTCCCATAAACTACTATAAAAAAATTAAATATAATATGTACTGCTGCAACTAAAATAAAACTCGGAATTAAAACGTATAAAAATCCAAGAGCAAGACCCCAAGAAAAAATCATAATCATTTCATAGGTCTTAACAGCAAATATTAAATGAGCGGCTGCAAATACAGCAGCACTAATTAATACAACAAATATAGGGGAGGAAGAAACAGAAAATAATAATTCTATCAAAAATACTCGGAATATAAATTCTTGAGATATACTAAGTAAAGGAAAATAAAATACTCTTGGATGTTTCCACCAACACTTAGGAGCTTTTCTGTGTTTTGAAAACGCAACAAACAAAATTAAACCAACACCCAGCAAAGTAAACAACAAATAAGGAGCAATGTTTGCCCAATTCAAAGGAGTCGCAAGACCTAATTGTTCCAAAGACCATTTTTGCACAAATACAATTGCACCTATAATAGCTACAACAAAAGAAAATATTGGTAAACGAAGAACAAAAGGAACTATTCTTAGATAAATAAGAATAAGAGGAAGAATAAACAGACCAAAAATCTCACCAATCACAATCCAATGCATAACAATTGTTAGAAAACATTATATTTAAGCCTTTTCTTTATAAACATTTATAAATAAAATGGATAGTTTTATTAAGATGTTACTACTACGGAATAATAATGGTAAAAACTTTCTATCAAAAAGGATTAGACGAATTTAGCTCAAAAACCGGTCAAGAAATATTTAGTCCGTGGGAAGCTGAAAAACAAAAAAGTTCTAAGATGAAATACATTCCTAACAAAAATATTATTGAAAAAAATAAAGCAAGAACTCTTGACAAAACCATAATTGAAATTATGGGTTCATTATTCACATCAAAATTACTCCACAAATATACTCAACATAACAAAGGTAAAGCAACATTTTACAGTCCTGAAACAGTTTATTTTGAATATGGTTTCAAAAACAGCCTTAAAAATATGAAACCAAAGTATAAGAAACAAGAAAATCTACATTCTATGCTTAGACAACTCATTTGTCCAGGAGTTCCACTAAACAAAATTAAACTTCAACGACAACGAGATCACGTAGTAAAAAATGAGTCTGCAAACATAGCTAATTGGGCGTGTTATATGACAGGAATGCTCAATCAAATTTTCTTGCAAGAAGGATATATACACGGTGATCCAGGTCTAAGACATTTCTTTTATATTGAACCTGGAAAATATGTTGAACGAATTACACAAATAAATACTATTAGTAGTAGCTCTGTTCAAAAAGGAGGAATAGGCGTCATAGATTGCGAAAGTTTTCGAGTCACTAAACCAAATTCTATCGATGTAAAAAAAGATGTTGAAAAATTTAAAAATCGATTATTAAAAAAATTCAATCAAAATATTAACGAAGAATTTTACATGAAAGGCATGCAAAATGCTCAAAAAATATTCAAAGGCATAAGCGTGGCTAAAAAAGTTAAAGATGAAACCATTAAGAAATATAACAACATTTTCTATCCAATTAAAAATTTCGACTTCGATACACGAAAATTAACATACAAATAAGCATCACACACCATTTACTTACTTTTAAGCAAACAATTTAAATACTATTCTTTCCTCTTTCATACATATAAATAAGGTGTAAAATATATGATCAAAATTACATTTCCTGATGGAAACACAAAAGAATTCAAAAAAAGAAGTACTGGTCGAGAAATTGCAGACAATATTAGTGAAGGGCTTGGAAGAGCAGCTCTAGCAATCAAATTCAACGACGAATTAATAGATTTAAACAAGCCTCTTGAAACAAATGGAACCATTCAAATTATCACATTCAAAGATCCGGAAGGAATAGATACATTCAGACATTCTAGCGCTCACCTTCTAGCACATGCAGTAAAAAATCTCTATCCAAAAGCAAATCCAACAATCGGACCGGTTGTAGAACAAGGATTCTATTATGATTTCGAAAATTTATCAATTTCAACAGACGACTTTCCAAAAATCGAAGAAGAAATGAAAAAGATTGTGAAAGAAGCTCAAGATATCAAAAGAATTGAATACGCTTCAAAAAAAGAAGCACTTGAAGCATACAAAAACAATCCTTTCAAAGTTGAAATGATCAATGAACTTGGAGAAGGCGCATCTGCCTATCAGCAAGGCGATTTCGTCGACCTATGTCGAGGACCTCATGTTCCCAACACTAAATATATTAAATCATTCAAGCTTATGAAACTTGCAGGAGCGTACTGGCGAGGAGATGCTAAAAATAAACAACTTACTAGAATTTATGGAATTAGTTTTCCAGATAAAAAAGATCTCAAAGCATATTTAACACTTCTCGAAGAAGCAGAAAAAAGAGATCATAGAAAAATTGGAAAAGAATTAAACTTATTTTCATTCCACCAAGAAGCACCAGGAATGCCTTTCTTTCATGATAAAGGAACATTCATTTGGGAAACTCTTGCAGATTTTATGAGACAACGAATGCATCAACGTGGCTACGAAATGAATAAAACTCCTATTATGCTCAATAAAGAACTCTGGTTACAATCAGGACACTGGGAGCACTATAAAGAAAACATGTATTTCACAAAGGTCGATGATCAGGATTTCGCAATCAAACCAATGAATTGCCCAGGAAATATTCTTATTTTCAATTCTCAAAGATATTCATACAGAGATTTACCAATTCGAGCAGGAGAATTCGGATTAGTACATAGACACGAATTATCAGGCGTATTAAGCGGATTATTCAGAGTACGATGTTTCACACAGGATGATGCCCACGTATTTTGTACTCAAGAACAAATGAAAGATGAAATCAAAGAACTTATGGATTTCATCGATGAAATCTACAAACTATTTGGATTCGAATATCATATCGAACTTTCAACAAAACCAGAGAAAGCCTCTGGAAATGAGGAATTATGGAATTTGGCAGAAAAAACACTGCACGAAGTTCTCAAAGAAAGTGGACGAGAATTTAAACTTAATCCTGGCGACGGAGCATTCTATGGTCCAAAACTAGATTTCCATCTAAAAGATGCAATTGGACGAACATGGCAATGCGGAACAATTCAGTTAGATTTCCAAATGCCAGAGAAATTCGACTTGGTGTATGAAGGAAGCGATAGTAAGAAACATCGACCAGTAATGCTTCACAGAGTAATATATGGTAGTTTCGAGCGATTCCTAGGAATTCTCATTGAACATTACGCTGGAAAGTTTCCTCTTTGGATAAATCCTAATCAAATCAAAATTATTCCTATAGCCGATAGACATCAAGATTACGCTGTTGGCCTTGCAGAGCAAATGCAGGCAAATAATCTTCGTGTAGAAGTTGATGATCGTAGTGAATCAGTTAACAAAAAGGTTCGAGACGCCCAATTAGACCAATTCAGCTACATTCTGGTCGTTGGCGATAAAGAAGTCTCTGATAAGACCGTAAGCGTTAGAACTCGTAATAATGAAGTTCTAGGAGCTCAGGATGTTAATAAGTTCATAACTGAACGTATTAGTGAAAAAGATTCTAGAAAATAAAAAAAATTACCTATTAGCGTATGCAAGTACACAATTAAATGCATATTTATTAGGCGCTACTTTTTTCAAAGAAAAACTTAAAGAGTTATTCTTCTTCGCATCTGTGCTCATAAAAGTATTATGATACTGGATGACTGATTTCTTAAAAGAATATACATTCTTAAAATCTTTCTGGACTTGAATTACAGTGCCACTTGTATCTACATTAGGATGAGTATAAGAAAAATTACCTCTTGTAAAAAAATCTTTTACTTTCTTTGCAAGCTTATAAGGGTCTTCCACATGAATGTCTACAATATCTTTAATTGATGCATTATTTGATGTGTTACTTACCATTACATTTCACCTCTGATTTTGACTAACAGTATAGAGATAGGCATACTAATATATAAATATTTCGGAATGTTGATTTTGCTGATAAGACCGGATTAAGCCGTTTTGACAAAACTAAGTTATTTTTGCTTGAATGTTTTAAGAAAAGAACCCTATCTTGAGAAAGAAACTGATTAACGCGAAGTAAATCAATGAGCAAGACCACATAAATAAGAACAGATTGGACTCAAATTAAGAAAATAAAGAATAATAAAGAAAAGAAAAGGAAAATCTACGCAAAATAATACTCTTTGAGATTTCGTTCAAGTGAAGGAATAGGAATTCTACTGACAGGAATAACAACGTGTTTCTCTGTAGGAATATCTTCTTTCTTTTTAGTTTTAAAATTACCTGCAAAACCAATAAGATGTTCTTGACCAGGAAGGCCTTCTTGCTTGAATAAATAATTTTGGAAGGTCTTTTCAGAGAAGAAATATAATATCTTACTTACTGAAGGAAAAGAAGATTGATCTATATCTACAGACTTAATGTCTTTCTCTTTAAGAGTCACAATACGTGCATAAAAAGGAGACATGATTGCATGGTATGTTTTTCCGATTATATTGTTGGATGTCATTTTACTACTAGTTGGTAGTATTAACTTATATATAAATGTTTCTATTTTAAAAGAATAAGAACAAAAAAAATAAGAACAATTATTGCATGAGAGTATCAGATTCTAGATCTTCTTCATCGAAAATATCTGCCTTATTCTTACTACGTCGAGAACGTCTCTTAGTATCAAAAGCACTATCATAGGCTTTATCACTATTCTTACCTTCATCAGAAGCACGCTGATCTTCATCATAGCCTTTCATGAAAGCTTCTTCTGAAGCAGTAATTTCGTCGTTGTCAACAAGATCCTCACGACCCTCACCACTATAAACTTCCTCAAAGTCATCTTTTGCATACATAAAAGAAGAATCCGAAATAAGTAATATAAAAAGATATCGGTAATTACGTCGAAGATTTAAAAAAGACGAAAGGATTTACATTCAAAACAGAGGGAGATGTGAGGAATCACATGCTTGAACACATAGTAACAGATGTTAAAGTTAAACAGGACAAGCTATTTTTACATATCCGAGGAGTCGGAGACATATACTTTGATTGGGAACATACATTTCCAACAAGAATTCTTAATAAATTTGAAAGACAAGAATTAGAAAAGGAGTTAAAAAATCATCCTGAACTTGCAAAGCATCCTTCAAAAAGAGGAGGAGAAAGAAGAAAACAAAAAAAGGAACAAATTTTCCCGCATCTTCATCTAAAGATTCCTCTTTATAAAAAAGATATTCTCAAAGAAGAATTTCCTACAAATAAATATAGCAGTCGAAAGAGCTCAGAGAAAAAAGAAAGCATCTTCATAATGGGAGGATATACTCTTCAAGCTCAAAGACGATTCATAACACCAAGTACAATAGTAAACGTTGAAAAAAAAGTTCTTGAAGCAATAGTTCTAACTAATAAATTCAACAAAGAAATTAAACAACTCAAAAAAAGAATTGGAGAAGAAATTGAAGGAAGAGGCAAGGCATATCATACCAGAGTCTTTAACGAGTTAGAAAAACAGTTTTCCTTAGATATATCAGGACAAGAACGAAATAAACTCGTTCAAGAAAATACATATACACAAAATCTTACAGAATCGCTTAATGATAAACGAAAGCGAACAATGACAACTCATAATAAATTATTAAAACAAATTGATTCTCTCGAAGCACGTATTGAAAAAAACGAAGACAAAACATACAAATTAGTTCTAAATGAAACAAATTCAATAACACCATTACGAAGTATAAGCTAT
>CAYRYC010000035.1:0-8653 GCA_964428445.1 uncultured Methanosarcinales archaeon
AATAAACTTTATTTTTACCTTCTTCATTAAAATCTAAAATATTTTCTTTTTCAAGTTGTTTTATTTTTCTTGAGATTGTCATGTGGTTTATATTTAATAATTGAGCAATAGCTCTCATGTGCTTGTTTTTTTTCTTTATTGAAGAAACTATATTGTAACTTATTTGTTCCATGTGTAACTGTATTGTTACAATAATATATAAATGTTTCTTATTCTATCTTTTAGCCTTATCTCTTTAGAAATTCTTTTTGATTTTCCTAAGCCTTATTTCGCTATGCTCATAAGTTTGAAAATTCTTAATTTTCTAAGTTTTTATTCATGTTATTCGTGAAATTTTCGTAAGGTTTATATACTCAGTATACTAATTACACTACGGTTCTATGATTTTGGGACTAAAATAAATTAAAGTCATACGTGTTTACACGTGAGGTGAAAAATATGGAAAAAAATAATAATTATGCGATTCTTGCTCTTGTAGGAATTGTTGCTGTAGTTGGTGTAATTGCTTTAGTAATGAGTATTAGTCCTAGTGGCGTAGATTTAGATGATTCTGGATTTGTAGTAAGTGAAAATGCAGCTGGAGAAGCTGTTAGATCTGTAGATCCAACAGTAATTTCAAGAGATACTTATGTACCTCCTGTTGTTTATAAAGGCGTAGATGTATATAATTCGGATGGCTCTTGGTATACCTATGCTGAAGATTTAGAATCATTAAACTTTGAAATGGCTGCTTGTGGAGATGATTGTTACTTTGACTAATTTAGTTTCATAAAAGATTGTTTAATTAAAACTATTTTTTTCTTTTTTTTTCTTTTCTTCTTCTATATATTTATAAAGGACTTAATTATTCTACATCCTCATGCATGTTGCAAAATTACATATTCAAGGAAATAGTCTCGTAGGTCTCTACATTGTAGCCATGGATGAAATTGTCCTAGTCGGTCCGGAAGTTCCAGACAAGTACGATAAAGATCTCGCAGAAATTTTCAAAGCTAAAGTAGTGCGAACAACAATCGCAGGAACTAGTCTTATTGGAATTTTCGCTGCGACCAATGGTAAGGAACTCTTAGTTCCTCATATGATTCTAGATAATGAAGAAGAAATCCTAAAAGAGAATAATATTTCTTATCATAAAATTCAATCTAATTTAACATGTCATGGTAATAATATTGTCGCGAACAAAAACGCTGCAATCCTTAATCCTAATTATGAAGAAGAAGCTGCTGAGCAGATTAAAACTGCTTTAGGAACTGATATTTTCCCAGCAAGCGTTGATGATGCTCCGACCGTTGGAAGTTTCATGGTTGCAAATGATAAATATGGTTTAGTTAGTCACGAAGTGTCTGACGTTGAATTTGATCATATTGTTAAAGTTCTAAAAATTGAACTGGATGCTGGAACCGTAAACATGGGTTCAACTACTATTGGTAGCGGAATTGTTGTTAACACTGAAGGTTTTGTCATTGGAGATATGTCCGGTGGTCCTGAAGTTATGAATGCTGATGAAGTTTTAGGTTTTCTAAATCGAGGAGATGAACAATGAATGTGCTGTTGAGCAATAGCGAGGCGCACTTGTATGCCTATGACGTGACTGGCCGAGGAGACGAACAATGAGCGCTCCAAATGTTCCTCCGAAGGAATATGTGGAATTAGAAATGGTTAATCAGCGATTAACTGAGATTACTCAAAGCATGCAACTTGCTGAACAGCAATTAGAACAGGCTTCTGTCGCTCTTTCTGTTATCAAAGAACTTAAAGATTCTAAAAATGATCAAGAACTTCTTGTTCCTGTTGGAAACGGCGTTTTCTTTACCGTACAACGTCAAGCAGTCGGTAATATTAAGGTAGCCGTTGGAGCAGGTGTTGTTGTTGACAAGTCTGCTGAAGACGCTCAAAAGTTTGTTTCTGAGCAATTGAAAGAAATTGAGACCTATTATCAAAGTTTAGTTCAAGCCTACGAACAAACTGTTGTGAAAGCTCAAGAACTACAATCTCAAATTGAAAAATCTATGTAGGAATGTTTATATACTTTTTATTCTAGATTATGTGTAATACACGTGTTTATAGCGTGAGGTGAATAATATGGAAAAAAATAATAATTTTGCGATTCTTGCTCTTGTGGCGATTGTTGCTGTAGTTGGAATCATTGCTTTAATAATGGTAGCTGGTGGAAATGGAGCTGCAACAACTGATGATGTTCCTGTATTAATTGTAGATGAAGCTGGAAATGTAGTTGGACAGGCAGGACTTAGAGCAACTGCTGAGATGTCTGTTTCAAATGCAGTAATTGCTACCGCGGAAGACATTTATGGTGCTATACCGAAATAAACGTTTTTTCTTTTTTTTCTTTTTAATTTATTAAAAAGTCACGAGGAGCTTGCTTCGACTTGACCTTTAATTTTATATATGTAGAAATTCTTTCTACAGTTTGAAAACCGGTGGTTTTTAAAACTCTTTATCTCTCCTTCTACAATCATGTTCAAATTCCTAAAAAAGAAAATCAAAGACACTGTAAGTAAATTCAAATCTAGCGCTGAAGAAGACGCTCAAGAAGTTAAAACTGAAGAACTTACTAAAGAAGAAAAGACTCAACTAAAAGTTGAAGAAAAGAAATTCTCTGCTCAAGATTTATTAGATGAATCAGAAGATGAATTAGTAGTTGAAGAAACAGAAGTCGAAGAAATCGTTGAAGATAAAGTTCCTGAGCCTACAGAACAAGTTGAAGAACTTGAACCTGTTGCTGAAGAAGCTACTGAAGAAGATGCTAAGAAAGTATTAGAAGAACTAGATGCAAAACCTGTTGTCGCAGAACCTATTACTGAAGTAGCAGAAATAGTTCAAGCTGAAATCAACGATGAATCAATTACTGCAGCTGCAGTTGCTCACGAACGAAGTGAACGTGAGGCTGAGAACGACAGTGAACAGAAATCTGAAAGAACTGAACCTGAACCTATTAAAGAAGTTGAAGAACCTAAAAAGAAAGGTTTCCTAGGAAAATTATTCAAAACTCGGTCGAAAGATGAATCTTCCTCCGAGGTTCGTATAGAGTCCGAACAGAAAGAAAAGGAACCTGAAATTAATTCTCCTGATCTTATCGCTAAAATTGTTGAAGCTCACGAACGAAGTGAACGTGAGGCTGAGAATGTTAATGAACAGACAGTAACTGAGAAGAAACCAGAGCCTAAACCAGAACCAATTCCTGAACCAATTCCTGAACCTAAATCGAAGCCAGAGCCTGAAAAGCTAGATGAAATTGTAGATGAAACTCCTGTTCGGTCTGCAAAGCATGAAGAATATGCTTCTGTTCTAGAAACAGATAAAACAAAAGATGCAACTAAGAAGAAAAAAGGATTCTTTGGAAAACTTAAGGAAAAAGTTGTTAAGTTCAAACTTGATGAAGCTAAATTTGAAGAATTATTTTGGGAATTTGAATTAGCATTGTTAGAAAATAATGTTGCAACTCAAATTATTGAAAAAATAAAGAAAGATCTTCATGATCAACTTACTAAAGAGAATGTTTCTAGAAGAAAAATTGAAGATATTATTTTAGAAACTCTCAAAACTTCATTGGAAGATGTTCTTGATATCAAACCAATTGATTTACTAAAAAAGATTGAATCAAAGAAACCATATATTATTTGTGTTATTGGTGTAAATGGTTCTGGAAAAACAACTACTCTTGCAAAAATTATCAAACTTCTACAAAATAATAATAAATCTGTTGTTGTGGCAGCATCGGATACGTTCCGAGCAGCAGCTATTCAACAGCTCGAAGAACACACCACCAAGCTTGGTGTTAAATTAATCAAACACGATTATAGTGCTGATCCTAGCGCAGTTGCATTCGATGCAATTAAACACGCAGAAGCAAAAGGAATCGATGTTGTTCTTATTGATACTGCTGGTCGTTTACAATCTAATAGTAATTTAATGGATGAGCTAAAGAAACTTATCCGTGTCAACAAACCTGACTTTAATCTCTTTATAGGAGAATCAATTACTGGTAATGATTGTGTCGAACAGGCAGTTGCTTTTAACGAATTGGTTGGTATTGATGGTATTATTCTTTCAAAAGCAGATATTGATGAGAAAGGAGGAGCAGCTATTAGTGTTTCCTATGTAACTAAGAAACCTATTCTTTATCTTGGTGTTGGTCAGACATATGAAGACCTCAAACCTTTCAAGAAAGAAGATATTTTGAATTCTTTAGGATTATAGTTTTTCATTCCACGCAGAATATTCATTGTTCGAACTTCGTTGCGAAACTTATTTTTATTACGATTCCTAGCTAGGCTAGTCGTAATAAAAAAATTCTCTGCATGTTTACTATCGTGCTCATGCCTTTTGCAAGCTCAAGACAAGGTGTTACTGAGTGTTTAAGAGTCTTTTTTGGCGAAAAGTTTAAAAAGGTCGTTCTTCCCATTAATTTAATATCAGCTCTAGGTGTGTAGATGAGAAAATTAACTTTATCAGCGATTTTTGCTTCTTTACTGGCGGTTCCGTTCGTATCAGCATACGCTGAACATTCCGTTTCTTCTGATTTAGCTAATTTTGTTAAAGCATTCCAAGTATTATTCAAAGGTAATGCGGGAGCATTTGCTCATCATTTAGTTCAAGCACTTCCAGTTATTGGTTTGGTTGTGGTTGTATATGGTTTAGTTTATTTTGTTGCTAAAATGACTCTCTTCCGAAGTTCCGGTACTGGAGAGGATAGTAATGGTAATGAGAAATATGCAAAATCCTTAGCAATTGGTCTTGCAATTCTTGGTTTGGCTCAACAAGGAGTCTATAATGTTATTCTTAATTGGAGTAGATTGTTTATTATTATTATATTCTTAATTTCAATTATTGCTATGACAGTATTATTTTACAATCAATGGAGAACTCATCATTTTAAAGATCGAAAAGATCAGCTTGATGCGAAGAAAGCTTTCCTTCCAGTTAAACGAGAAACTGAAAAACTAAAACACGATCTTGCTATGCAAAAAAAGACATATGGTAAAGTAGATGAAGATCTTCACTATTTGAAATCTGAGCTTCAGGATATAGAGAGGCTTAGCGGTAATGAAAAGAAACAAGTTGAGAAATTAATTAGTCTTCTTTCTCGAGCTTCATCCGCTAAAAAAATAGCTCATAGAAGTGGAGATGATCGTGGTGATGAACAGGAAACAAGAAATTATTCTGCTGTTCTATCTTCAGGTATTCACAAATTAATTACAACACTGAAACACGAACCTGAACATTTCAGACATCTTGAAGCAACATTACACGATATTAATGATAAATTGTCTCACTGGACTGATTCTACTGAAGGAGATCTTAGCGAAGTAAAAACAGACGAGGGTTTGCTTAAAAAATATGTTCACAAACATCATGGGCCTGATAAACATGTTAATATTAAAGAAGTTCATGATGATGATATGATAATAAAGCATCTTCAAAAGTTGAGAAATCATCTTAAAGAATTAGTGGATATAAAAAATACTATGGAAAGAGAAAAGGATGAGATTGTAAAACATACTTTTCATCAAAAATTCGAAGAGGCCGAAGCTGCTCGTACGGACATTCATCAATTAGATTATGATGGCGCTGAAAGTCATCTTCATAAGTTAAAAGATTATATAGTAAACGAAAAACATCTTGTTGAAAAGATTCGAAAACATGATACAACTCTACAACACATATTAAGTAAAATTAATACTGTTGAAAATACCTTGAAACATGATTTGAACCATCTTGTTAAAGATGCTCCTCATCCTCAATAAATCATTTTCTTATATGGTCTTTCCTGAAGGGAAAGCTTAGTTCATTATCATTCGCAACCTTTCCCTAAGGGAAAGGTTTTTCTCGTTTTCACTCGCAACTTTTGCTTTTTACAAAGCAAAACTTAGCTTATTGTCATTCGCAACCTTTCCCTAAGGGAAAGGTTTTTAAACTTCGAGCTCTCTCATGTTTATACGATTCAAGGGTAACATCCTTGTGGGTGAGCTATTCATAAAATTATATATGTGTGGAAGGTGTAAAATATGGGATTATTTTCGTTTGGTAAAAAAAAGTCAAGTTTTGAAGAAGATGACAATTTAGGTGCGGCAGAAGAATTTGTTGAGTTAGATCCAAGTTCTCATGGACATGTAGATCAGAAAGTTATTGTTCGACCGTTTGAAATCACAGATTTCCAAGATGTGAAGCCAATTCTGGATTCTCTAAGAGAATCATATACAATCGCTCTGATTAACATTAAACCTCTAAAGGAGAAAGATCTTTTAGAATTAAAAAGAGCAATTAACAAGCTGAAAAAGACTTGTGAAGCAATTGATGGAGACATCGCAGGCTTTGGTGACGATTATATTGTTGTTACTCCAAACTTCGCAGAAATCCACCGTGGTGGCATTGGCAGCGCAGTTCCTGGAGACGATTTTGAGTAGAATATACTCAATTTTTTTTATTCTTTTCTTTGAAAATCTTCATTTTCTAAGATATTATGAACTTTGTTCCAAATATTTACATAATTTTTTAAACAAGTTCTCTTTTATTTTAGTATGAACTACAAAGAAGAATTAGCAAAGGCTTTGGCACCGCTAACAAATCTATTCTATAAAGATATTCTTGAACTTCTAGAAGTTCCTAAAGATGAATCCTTTGGTGATTTTGCATTTCCTTGTTTTACATTAGCTAAAGAGAAAAAGATCGCTCCGCCAAAGATTGCTCAGCAAATCTTTGACGAATTTACTTCTAATCTATTCTCTGCGACAGTCGCAGGTCCATATCTTAATTTCACAATTAAAGATGAAAATTTTGTTTCTGAAAATATTTCTTCAATCAATAAAGCTTCAACTTTAACTAAATCAAGTCAAGAATCAAAATTGGTTCTTGTTGAATCTCCAAGTCCAAACACAAACAAACCTTTACACTTAGGTCATTTACGAAATATGTTATTGGGACAATCAATTGTAAAGCTTTTGAAAGCAGTTGGTAAGAAAGCAAAACTTGTTAATGTTATTAACGATCGTGGAGTTCACATTTGTAAATCGATGCTTGCTTACAAACTATGGGGTAATAATCAAACTCCTGAAGAAGCAAATAGAAAACCTGATCACTTTGTTGGTGATTGGTATGTGCGTTTTAATAAAGAAGAATCTAAATCAGATCAAGCGAAATTAGATTTAGAATTACAAGTCCAAGACATGCTTCTAAAATGGGAGAATAAAAATCCTGAAGTTATGGCTCTTTGGGAAAAAATGAATGCTTGGGCCTATGAAGGTTGGGATGTAACATTCAAAAAATTAAATTTCAACATTGATAAAAATTATTTAGAAAGTGAAACCTATCAAGGCGGTAAAGATATTATTTTGAAAGCTTTGGATGAAGGTCTCTTTGAAAAGAACGAAGATGGGGCAGTTATTGTTGATCTTACAAAACAAAATCTTGACAAGAAAGTTCTTTTACGATCAAACGGAACTTCTGTTTACATAACTCAAGATATTAATCTTGCAAAAATTCGTCACAACGATTTTAAATTCGATGAACTAATCTATATTGTAGGTAATGAGCAAGAATATCATTTCAAAGTTCTCTTTGAAATTTTCCAAATTCTTAATTTTCCTTTTGCAAACTCTTGCAAACACTTTTCATATGGTATGGTTGAATTACCTGAAGGTAAAATGAAATCTAGAGAAGGAAATGTTATTGACACTGATGAATTATTAGAACAAACAAAACAGTTAGCGAAAGAAGCAGTCGAAGAAAGATACAATGATCTTTCCGATGAAGAGAAAGAGAAGCGAGCAGAGTTTATTGGTACAGGTGCTATTAGATTCTTTTTCCTAAAACATGATGCTTTAAAAAATTTCGTTTTCGATCCTAAAGAAAGTTTATCCTTTGAAGGAGAAACAGGTCCTTATGTTCAATATACTCATGCACGTATTTCTTCTATTCTAAGAAAATCTGAAAGCGATTACAAAAATGCAGATCTTTCCTTACTTAATACTGCAGAAGATAAATCTTTAACAAAAACTCTTACAAGATTCTCTGATGTCGTAACTGAGTCTGCTCTAAAATACAAACCTAATCATTTGTGTAATTATTTAATTTCTGTATGTCAAGCTTTCAATACTTATTATTCTAAACATAGAATTATTCAAGACAATAAAGAACTTGAAGCTGCGAGATGCGCATTACTTGTTGCAATAAATAAAGTTATCAAAGAAGGTTTATCTTATCTTGATATTGAATCTCCTGAGGTTATGTAAAATGGATGAACCAGGAAAACTAGTTTTCATTGGTTTGGCAGTTTTTTTTGGAGGAAAATAAAATGACAAAAGAATATTATATGGAAGAACATGCTGATATTGTTATTAACGATTTTAAAGAATTTATTGATTTAGAATCAAAACTGATAAAGAAGGAACATCATTTTCATACTCAGTTACAATCAGTTGATTTAATTATTGGTCATCTTGATGAAAGAATTTCTGAGGATGCAAAACATTTGCATGAATTGAATGGTCAAATAACTGATAAACTGGTTGAGATAAATAAACTTGTAGAATCTGATGCTATGAAGGATCTAAGTATAGTAAATGAAGAAAAATCTGTTCTAAAAAAACTTGAATTGGATGTGGATCATAAAGATTGGAAAGCAGTCAAAAAGGAT
>CAYRYC010000036.1:0-8356 GCA_964428445.1 uncultured Methanosarcinales archaeon
GTATTTCTTTAATAATTATAGCTATGAAATTACAAATCCGAGCGATGATGTGATTCAATCTGATTCAGGAAGTAATTCTACTTTAACAAATCATAGTTCTATGAATATTTTAATTAATGCGACAGGTCCTTACACTGTTGATGGAGAATATTTGTTAACTCTTAATGTTAGTAATAGTTCTGGATCTTATTATGTAATTACTCGACCAATCATTTTAGATCGTATTTCTCCAACTGCAATTAATGATACTTGTGATGTTCGAGTTGGTCAAGATTGTATTGAAACTGAAGATTTACATGAAGTAGATAGTGATGTAAATGCTTTTATTATATGGCAAGATGAGTATGGTATTGATTCAACTCAAATTATGATTGAATATGATACTAGTAATCAAACAGCTTATGAACAGAATTTAAGCGCAGAAAATACTACTGATGGAACTTTAATTTATCCAAACTCAGAAAGATATTTTGTTGAGCTAGATGATTTATTAAAAACTAATAAAACTATTAGTTATACTTGGCATGGATTTGATTTAGCAGGTAATGAAAAGAATGAAACAAAATCTTTCTTTGTAAATAACAGTGTTCCTTATATTACTGTTAATGGAACTTTAGATTGGGGATTAGAAGAAGAAGCATATGCTATTGTTGTTCCTTTTATAGATGCTGATCCTTCGCAACAATTTAATAATTATTTTAATGCTAGTGTAAATGATACTAATTTTACTATTGATTGCAGTATTTATGGTGCTTGTGTGTTATCGAATGTATCTGCATTGAGTCCTGGAAATTATTCTTTAGATATTAACATCACTGACTTGAATGAAACTGGAGGAATTGCTTTGAGCACTTCAGATGATGGTCCTGTTTATGTATATATTTATGATTCTATAAATCACATATTGCATCTTGATACTTCAAGTGCTGTAAGTGCAAGTATGCGTTATGGTACCACTGAAAGAAAAGCAGATTCAGGAACTGGAACGGAAGATCTTGAATTCCTTGTTCGATCTGATCAAGATCATAATCTGGTGTTAACAGTCGATGATTTTTATGTACAAGTTAGATCAGTTGATCTTTCAGATACTGCAACATTTACTGTTGAGAAAATAAATCCTGATTGGGTTAATGATACTAATGTAACTTTTTGGGAAGATTATACAATCCACAGTGTCTTTGGAGCCGAATTAAATTATTCCAACGGAACTACTTATTGGGTTGGATTTAATTTGACTGAATTAGGTCTTGTTCATTCAAGTAATATGGTAATATTCAAATATGAAGATTATGATATTGGTGCTGGTACTATTAATTATTCATCTGGATTAAACCCTATAAGTGGAATTTCGCTTGATGATGTTCGTTATTGGGCAACAAATAATTTTTCAATATTTATTTTAGCAACCCAAGGAACTTATGTTCCTCCTGTTGAAGAGGAAGAAGATAGTCATGGCGGTGGAGGTAGCTCCGGTGGCGGTTCCTATTATGTGACTAGATCTCTTGCAGTTGCAAACTGTACTGACGGAATTAAAAACCAAGACGAAACTGGAATTGACTGTGGTGGCGTATGCGATGCATGTACTGTTGAAGAAGAGGAAGAAGAAACTCAAACAACAACTACGCCTCCTGCGCAATCTCAACCAGTTTTACCTGAGGATGTAATTGATACAACTCAAGATGCAGAAGAAACTGTTGTGAAAGAATCTAAATTAGGAAATATGGTTCTTTGGTTCCTAATTATATTTGTAGCTTTAGGTGCGATTATATTATTCATTGCAAAAAGCCGACAACGACATTCAGATGCAGTAGTAGGTGGAGCAATTGAAGATATCACAGGAAAGCCTGCTGATAACAATCCTTTACACATCGCATTATATGTCCGAGAACAAAGACCGAAGTATAAAGATGAAGTTATCAAACAGTTTTTATTACAACATGAATATGATGAAGAAAATATTGATGCTGCTGTAAATGCTCTTGATGATAAAAAACATATCTCTATGGTAAAAGCATATCTTAAACAGTATATTGCAGATGGATTTGATATGGAAGAATTAGCTGCTTGGTTAGTTGGTCAAGGAAATGATGCTACTGTCGTTGCACTAGCTAAAGCAGAGTTTGCTGAAGATAATTAGTATTTCTAAGTTAAATTTATAAGGTGATTTACATTTTGCTCTTTTATGATATTTAAAGAAGATTTTTTTAATAAAAATGGCAAAGAACTTGCAAAAGACTTAATTGGACAAAAACTTGTACGAGAACTTCCAGTAAATAATTCTGATCCCTTAATTGTTGAAGCAGTAATTACTAGAGTAGATATTTATAATGGTCTTCCTAAGGGGCAGTTATATGGTTTCAATAAAGACTTATTAAAACCAGGGATGCTATTTTTACCTCATGTTGCTAGAGGATATTTGTTTGCAATAAATGCTGAAGCTAATGAAAAACTTTCTACAATTGTTATTCGAGGTTTAGAATTAGAAAATCCTAGTGCGTTGATCGAGTATTTGTCTACGACTCAAGCTGATGTGAATGAAAACAATGATAGTTTAGTGCAAAAAATGAAAACTTCATCAACATTTATATCTAAATTTTTACATGTTCATAAAGATTTAAACGGTTTGAACATAGGAACTAATGATTTTCTTTATGTAAAAGAGAATGTAGATAACAGAACAGGACGCTTTCAAAAAATAATTGGTTCAGGTAATTACATAGGCAATTATAGGATTGGTTTTTAGTTTTATTATTATTTTTATATTGCGCAGTTTACGAGTATTATCTCCTCTGGAGTATAAATTTTAACAGCAAGTCAATCCTCTAAATCGCTTTGCTCTTTAGTCGACTTGCTTAATTTTGCTGCAAGGCAAGTTTTGTTAGTGATTCAATAAGTCAGCCGATTGATTCGAATCATGAACTCTTTGTTTTCATACATTAGCTCTAAAACTTTACTATGAATTTTTCCTTCTTGTTCTTTTATGATGTTATTAGAATGTTTCTTTAGACTTTCAGAAGCTTCATAGGCGAGTTCTTTGTTTTTCTTGTGAAATGCAAGCATTACTTCTGCGAATTTTTCTAGTGTTTCTTTGAAGAGATTTTTTACTGATTTGACTCGGGCGTATTCTTCTTTATTTTTAATTAAATTAGTTATTTTTGCAAGATTATCTGATAGTCGTTCAATGTTTGCAACGAACTGCCAATATTTTAGAAGATCTAGAGGTGTTTCTTTTGGTGTGATTCTTTGTTTGTATAATCTTTCTCTTATTATTCTTCTTATCATTCTGACAATTTTGTCTATGTTTCTTTCTCTTTGAATCATATCTTCATCCAGTTCATTGAGTTCGTCTATTTTATTTTCATTGAGTTGTTTTATTATTTCCGAGATCATCGTTTTGATACTATTATCTATTCTCTTTGTGAATTTCTCTATGTTTACTTCGTCAGAATTAATGTAAATTTTACATATTATTTGGGTTTCTCCAATTTCTACTATTTCTAGAGCAATATATGATTCTACGAGTTGAGTTATGGTCTTTGTGTATTTACTTATTTCTTTACCTGAGAATATTATTGTATCTGAGTTATCTTCGTAGTAACTTATGAGGGCTCTCTTGATGGTTCTAGCTGTTGTATCTTTCGTGATTTTGATTGTTTTGGTCTCAGTTTCAGAAATTGCTTCTTTCTGAGGGCTAAACATAAGATTATCTCCAATTATTTCCAAATTTAGCACATCTCCTTTAGAGAGGCTGTACTTACGGATCCAGGCCTGTGGAAGTGATACGACATGGGAATTATTCCCGAATTTTATGATTTTTCGATAGTCCATTTTAAGAGTTCACCATATATTGTATATATATTATTGGGAATACATATATATTTCTTTCTATCTTATATTATACTATTGGGAATACAATACTCACATGGGGGTGTAAGTATGAAAAACGAATTTGAATATGAATTAGTAGAAAAAAGTTTCATCATGGATAATGTTGAAAATGACATTTACACTGCTGATTTTGTTGATAAACTCTTAGAAGATGATGCATTAAGCTTTGAGGAAGCTGCTTTCATGTCGGGTTATAGTGAATTTTCTTAATTATAGTTTTAACGTTCAATACCGATAGGTATTTACAATCTGGCGGTTTAAGCCCGCCTGATTCGTATCTTAAAAGACCTCACACACAAACACCACGCTTACGCTTTGGCATAAGCTTTGGCGTAAACACCACACCATAGGTTGGTCAAGGCATGAATAAAAGGTTCACCTTTTCATTCTCGTCATGCTCTGATCAGCCTCTGGTTTTTTCTAAGAACTTATACAGAATGCTTCTTGTTTGAGATTTCGCACTATAAAGCGCGTTTTAGACTCAATTTGATCAAATGTATTCTCCAGATTGTTCTTAAATTTCTGAGCTGCAGTCATATTCTCAAAGATACCTTCAGCGAATAGCTGAAAATCATCTGCCATCTCATAGACTGAGTTAATATCTGGATGTGCTTGCAAAAATGATTGCAAGGGTTTTCTTACGCCAGGGGGAGATTTCAGAAGAAAATGGACTTTTGTGGAAAGTCCGAACTTGGCGAAATCAATTAATGTGGTGTGTCTGACGATGGAATCTTTTTCCAGAAGCTTTAGACGATCATATAATGTAGAAATGGGGATCTTTGTCTTTCTACTTATCTGGGTTAAAGTTAGCCTTGAATTTTCTCGCAATAATCTTAACATTGCAATATCCTTCTTGGCAATCTTAAATTTTCGTGGTTTATCGTTCATATTTGCGCCTCCATGTCTCTTTCGAAGACATATTATATTATTGATTAGAAGCTATATAGAATCCTGTCTTAAGGTTCTTAAGGTATTCTTAAGCTTTTGACGATACTTTTATAAACGAAATAGTTGTTCTCGAAGTTACGACAAATTCTTATGCAATCGTCGTTTAATGGTAGGATAGGAGGCTTCCAACCTCTTGGCCTGGGTTCGATTCCCAGCGATTGCATCCTTTTCTTATTGATTTTATGTAAACTATATAAATAAAAAGATTCTAGAGAAGCTCATGTCAAGCAAAGAGACCGTTTTGGTAGTGGTAGCTCACTCTGATGATCAGATTTTGGGCGCTGGTGGAGCGGTAGCCAAATATGTCGAAGAAGGCAAGAAAATAATCACAGTTATTTTTTCGTACGGAGAGCTTTCTCATTTCTATTTCAAGAGAGAAATTATTGCAAAGATGAGAGTAAAAGAATCTCAAGATGCGGATAAAATCATTGGTGGAGATGGGGTTATATTTTTTGGTGTTAAAGAAGGTAAGTTTAAAGATGATTTTAAGAAAAGAAACTTGAAATCAAGAATGCAAGAAATTATTATGAAACACCGACCTGAAAAAATAATTACTCACGGTCGATCCGATTCTCATCCTGATCATAGAGCAGTACATGATCTTCTACTTGATGCATATGATGATTTAGCAAAAAGAGATTTGTTCAAAACAGATGTTTATGTATTTGCTCTCTATGGTATTAAATTCAAAGTCGATAAAGAACCTAGAATGGTTATTGATATTTCAAAAAAGTATTTTAGAAAAAAACTAAAAGCATTAGGAGCGTTCAAAAGTCAACATACGACGCCATTGTGGTGGCTATGGTTGAAATGGGCTGTTTACTACAAAGCATTTATTAGTGGCATGAAACACGGTGTCCGATTTGCAGAAGAGTTTTACAAAGTAAGATGAAGAGAAAGAAATTAGTGATAGTGACTGACAATTTTCTCCCTCGATGGGATGGTATAGTTAGATTTCTCACTGAAATAATTCCCAGATTAAAAGATCAGTTTGATATTACTGTGGTTTGTCCAGACAGTAAAGAAAGAATATCTATGAAACATGTTAAGTTTGTTCGTATACCAACATCAAAAAAAGTATTTGGCGATTTTAAGTTGGCAAAGTTCAGACCAAGTAAAATGGTGAGAACTATTAGAAAAGCAGATATCGTATTTTCTCAAACTCTAGGTCCTATTGGTGGAACGGGTTTATTTTTAGCACAAATATTTAGAAAAAAAACAGTTAGTTTTATTCATTCTATTGATTGGGATTTATTTACAAAGGCTGTTGAAACAAAATTTTTAAAGAGATATACGGGACCCGCAACTAAAGCTGCTGTACGACTACTATATAGAAGATCATCATACTTGGTCGTTCCTTCTGAAAGAGTTGCAGAATTATTCACTTGGCAAAAAATTAATACTCCTAAAGAGATAATTCATCTTGGTGTTGATACTAATAAGTTTAAACCTATTGATGATCCTAAGGAAAGACAAAAGGAAAGAGAAAGATTAGGAATACAAATGGATGATTTTGTTATTGGATATCATGGTAGAATAGCTAGAGAAAAAGATCTATATACTTTACTTAGAGCTTTCCTAACTATTAAAAAAACAAATCCTAGATTTAAACTTATGATAATAGGAAGTGGAGTTCCTGAAATAGTTGCAAAATTCAAAAAACAAGAAAGTGTTATTTATATTCCTGCAACATCAAACGTTATGAGGTATTTACCTCTAATGGATCTTTATGTTCTTCCGTCATTAACTGAGACAACGTCATTATCAACACTTGAAGCAATGAGTTGTCAACTTCCTATTATTACAACCCCTGTTGGTTATATTAGAGATTATATTAATGATGGAGTCAATGGAGTATTTTTCCCTGAGAAAAATTCATTCATCCTATCAAGAAAAATCATGTATTTAGCAAAACGAAAGAGTGAGAGAGATATACTTGCGAAACAAGCTAGAAAAACAGTTGTTGAAAAATTTAACTGGGATAAAACTGCCTACAAGCTTGAAGAGTTCTTCAAAAAAATAACTGTGGATCAACTATGAAAAGAAAAATAATTAAAATTGCAGATAAAACTCTGGTCGTGTCTTTGCCGACTGCATGGGTACAATCACAGAATTTAGATAAGGGCGGCGAAGTAGATGTTGAAGTCGCAGATTACAAATTAATAATTACTCCGCCACAGGATAAACTTGGTAAAAAAACAATTGAATTAGATGTTAAAGGAATGTCTAAAAGAGTTTTGAAATGGCAAATTTCTTCTCTTCACAAACAAGGATATGATGAAATTGTAGTTTTGAACTATGATAAAGAACAACAGAAAACAATTGAGTGGACTTTGCAAACTCTTTTCGTTGGTTTCATGGTTAAAGAAAAAACCAAACTAAGAATCGTCATAGGTCAAGTCGCAGTTGTCGACGCGAAAGAATTTAATGCAACATTGCGAAGAGCGTTTCGTTTACTAAACACTCAGATTGAAGAGTTCATCGAGGCTTTCGACAAACAGGATGCTTCTCTTTTGCATGGACAAATAGGCCATGAAGAGTCAAATAATAAACTGACTAATTTTTGTGAAAGATTATTAAATCAAACTCTTGTTGAAAAAGAGAAAGGACATTTCTGGTATGTGATTGCATGGAACTTGGAAAAGATTTCTGACAATTTCAAATACATGGCGCAATACTTTGGCGATTCTATGATTTCTCTGAGTGATGAGACTATGAAACTTCTTGTTGACTTGCAAATGTATCTAAATTCTTATTATGAATTGTTCTATAATTTTTCTTTTGAAAAACTGGTTAAAATAAGTGAGCAGAAACAGAAATTAGAAAAAGAATGTTTACAAAAGCTTGTGAATACGCAAGGACACGAAGCAATCGTGCTTCATTATATTCATATGATTACATTACAGGCTGCTGATTTCTCAGCATCTACGATCGCGATAAATTATAATGGGGACTAATTATGACTTATATCGGTGTGGATCTTGGAGGAACTAATATTAGAGTTGGCGTTTTAGAAAATAATTCTCTAAAAAATATTCTCATAGAAAAAACTAAATCTCAAGGAACAAAAGAAGAAATTATTCAGCAAATTATTGATTTAATTGGAAAAGTATTTAGTTCTGAAGTAAAAGGAATTGGTATTGGAGTTCCTGCTGTTGTGGATGCAGAAGGAATTGTTTACGAAACAAATAATATTCCTTCGTGGGATGAAGTTCATCTAAAAGATGAAATAAAAAAAGTCTATGATATTCCTGTGTTTATAAACAATGACGCTAATTGCTTTGCTCTAGCAGAAAAACATTTTGGATCTGGAAAAGAATATTCTAACATGGTTGGTTTGATTACTGGAACGGGAGTTGGTGCTGGAATTATTATCGATGGTAAATTATTCGCTGGAGAAGATGGAAGTGCAGGTGAATTTGGAGAGTTGCCTTATTTAGATAAAACATTTGAAGACTATTGTGGTGGAAAATTCTTTTTAATGAAAGGAACTGATGGAGAAACTGCTTTTGAAAGAGCA
>CAYRYC010000037.1:0-8043 GCA_964428445.1 uncultured Methanosarcinales archaeon
ACAATGACGGAAGAGCTACTTTAGATTTCAAAAGAGCATTCTGTTTAGCTTTCGGTGATGAACAACCTTCCACATGTGGAGATATTCCTGCACCTGTAGAAGTTAGCATGACAGTTATCACAGGTCAAGCCTGTGCAAGTTGCGATACAAGCCAAATAATCACAGCAAGCGAAGGATTATTTCCAGGAGTTATTATTGAAGAAGTTGAAGTTACAAGTAAAGATGGAGAAAAACTTGTTGACAAATATGATTTAGCAATTATTCCAGCATACATCTTTGATGAAAAAGTAACAGAAACTCAATCATGGGCTCAACCCCAATTCGATCTTAACTTCGATGAACTTTCCGACGGAAGCTACAAATTAAAAGATGAAGTAACCGGAGCAAGCTATTACATTGACGATGAAAAAAGAGACGAACAATTTTCCAAAATGGGAATTACATTAGGCGATAATAAACCTGAAATTGATTTCTTCGTTATGAGTTACTGTCCTTATGGTAACATAGGTGAAGAAATAATCGAAGAAGTATACAATGCTTTAGGAGATTCAGCTGAGTTCAAACCGCACTATATCTACTACGAAAATTACCAAGGCGGTGGAGAAACATTCTGTATGGACGAAGATAGCCTTTACTGTTCTATGCACGGCGCAACAGAAGCAAAGCAAAATGTTAGAGAACAATGTGTTGAAGAACAATATGGTCTCGGTGCATGGTTTAAGTTTGCTAGAGAAATGAATGCAAAGTGTACTGCACAAAACGCAGATACATGTTTCGAAGATGTTGCTAGCGATCTAAGCTACGATGTTGACGCAATCAAATCCTGTGAAGCAGAAAACGCATTAACATTCGCAGCAAAAGATGCTGAACTTATGAAACTCTTCGGAGCTCAAGGAAGTCCAGCAATCTACATCGATGGTCAAACATACAACGGTGGTCGAGATGCAAATTCAATCTTAGCAGCAGTTTGTGCGGCATTTGATGATGCTCCAGCAGAATGCGACGGTAAAATTGTTACAGAAGTAGATACTGCAGTTCCTGCAGGTAGTTGCGGATAGAAATATTTTTTATTTTATTTTTCCTTGAACTCGTTCGAGGTGCCGGCAAATTCTTTGTCGAGCATATTATTTTTTTCTTAACAAAAAT
This sequence comes from uncultured Methanosarcinales archaeon, assembly GCA_964428445.1. Taxonomy (GTDB): domain Archaea; phylum Nanobdellota; class Nanobdellia; order Woesearchaeales; family SKGA01; genus SKGA01. The sequence goes on from CAYRYC010000037.1 coordinate 1,147, forward strand.
CAGCGTAATAACTATTTTTAGAATTTGAAATATAATCAGAATCTTTTCTGACATAGTTTATTTCTTTTTTATCAATATCTTGTTGAGGTGCTTCTTCTTTATCAAGCGTCAAAGCCAAAGTTCCGAAAAAAAGAGCAATAGGAGTAGCAATCATTGCAGCTACTCTAGGTATTTGATAAAGTAAAGATTTATCTTTAAAATTAGTTTTTCTTGACATGACGGGTTCTCCACGAACATCCCTAAATGCATCTGTAAAATAACGCGTAAGTGGACCTAAAGGAAATGCAATTGCTGCACGTACAGAAGATGCTGCTAATGATTGTTTAACAGAATAACCAGCCGTAAGAGTTACAGCCATTCCAAAACCAAAAGTTATTGCTGAAGAATACAAAGCATCAATAAGTTTAGCATGTTTAGAATATATTTTTTCAAAACCTTTTGCAACCAATGAATTTCCTAAAACATAAACTAAACCATATCCACAAGCACTATATATTGCTGCATTCAACCCTGCATCTAATACATTTTCATCAGGAATACCTAAAATAGCATTATCAAAAACCGCATAAACTGGAGTTCTAGAAAGATTACCTGCTATTAAATCATTAGGATAGTTTTGTATAACACGTTTAGATTTTACAACATCAACTGTAGATTTCCAAGCATTTTTAATTGAAGATTCTAAAGACATAAAGTCAATCATAAGTCAAGTATTTATAAAACTTTCCTTTTTTCTCACTTTCGAGTAGTTAACTTTTTTAAGCAGTATTTAAATATAACACAAGGTTTATAAACACCAAACTAGTATCCTTTTTTGTGAGTCTAACGCTATGACAATAGTGTGTAGAGGTAGAATATTATGTCATTCATTCAAGGAGCAATAGAAAAAACATACGCAGAGAATAAAAGCGCATTAATACAGGAAACAGCACCTGTTGAAAATACTCAAGAAATTATAATCAAAACTTCTCAAGAAGTAAGTGCTTCTCCAGATAACCTTGCAGATCAAGAACTTGCAGATCTTCTAGCTAAACAAGAAGCAAAAATTAAAGTTATTGGATGCGGTGGAGCAGGATGTAACACTCTTAATCGAATCAGCGAGTTAGGAATTATTGGTGCAGAAACAATCATTGTAAACACCGATGCTCAAGATCTTCTCGCAGGAACAGCAGATAAAAAAATTCTAATAGGAAAAGACCTGACAAAAGGACTTGGTGCAGGAGGACAACCAAACGTAGGAAGAGACTCAGCGAAAGAAAGCGAGAAAACACTACGACAAACAATCTCAGGAAGCGATTTAGTTTTCATCACATGCGGACTTGGTGGAGGAACTGGAACGGGTTCAGCGCCAATAGTAGCAGAGATCGCAAGAAAAAGCGGAGCATTAACAGTAGCAATTGCAACAATCCCTTTCAAAATGGAAGGTGGAAAGAGAACAGAGAATGCAATGTTCGGAGTAGACATGCTTGAGAAATCAGTAGATACACTTATTCTTATTCCAAACGATAAATTACTTGCTATCGCTCAAGACTTACCTTTACAAACAGCTTTCAAAGTAGCTGACGAAATACTAGCAAGCGCAGTAAAAGGAATTACAGAACTAATCACAACAACAGGATTAGTAAACCTAGACTTCGCAGATATCAGAGCAGTTCTTGGAAACGGCGGAATCTCACTCATAGGAGTTGGAGAATCAGACTCAGATAACAAAGCAGCAGAAGCTGTAGAAAAAGCATTAAACAATCCTATTCTTGAAGTCGATGTCATGGGTGCTCAAGGAGCTCTCATAAATGTTATCGGCGGAAACGACCTAAGACTAGACGAAGCGAAAACAATCGTTGGTGCAATCACCGATAGACTTGATCCACATGCTCGAATCATTTGGGGAGCCCAAATCAACGATGATATGGATGGAACAATTAAGGTTCTACTTGTCGTTACAGGCATCGAGAGCGAATATGGTCAAAAAAGACCTCAAGCATATCGAGACCGAAACGCACAACCAACCCTAGCAAATGATCTCGGAATAGAGTTCGTTTAAAACGGGAAACATTTAAAAGTAGTTTAAGCATTCCGAAGTGTTACAAATGGCATCAAATCTAAAAAAATTTTACTCTGAATGTGTCAGAGTGTTCAAAATAACCAAAAAGCCAAATAGAAAGGAATACCAAGCCGTAGTTAAAGTCTCAGGCCTTGGAATTCTTCTTATAGGACTAATTGGATTCATAATTCATTTCATTGATCAACTTTTCAAATAATACGAGTGAACAAAGATGACTGAACTATGAAAAATTTATTTTTCATCGGTTTGACATTTTAGAGTAAAACGAGAAAATGGAAAAAGATACTGAAAAAAAACAAGAAGGGATAATATTTGCGTTACGAACAACAGCAAATAGAGAAGACCAAGTAATAAGTTTTGTATCAAGTAATGCAAAGCGAAAAAACTTAGCAGTTTACAGTCTCGTTCGACCTCACGGTATGAGAGGATACATTTTCGTGGAAGCAGAAAGTAAAAGTGACGCTGAACAAGCAGCTTTCGGCGTACCATACGCTCGTGGAATTCTACCAAGCGTTGTTGAATACAAAGAAATTGAACACATGCTTGAACAAGGAACAAAAGAGATGAACATCAAGAAAAATGATATTGTTGAAATTATCTCCGGAGCTTTCAAAAGAGAAAAAGCAAAAATTTCTAGAATTGATAAATCAAAAGAAGAAGTAGTTGTTGAACTTTTAGAAGCAGCAGTTCCTATTCCAATAACGCTTTCAATGGATGCGGTTAAAGTTATCCGAAGAGAAGGCGAAGACGACGAAGATTAAGTTTAAAATTTAACAATTTCTCCTTTACGTTTAGCTTTCTTTGTAATTACAGGATTATCAACGCAAAGTAATCTTATTTGTCCCCATTTCCAAGCCGAATAAAATATATTTCTACCATTTGGAGAAAATCTAAGATCTGTGTTTCCTGCATTTCTATCAATTATTTTTAATTCTCCACTTTTAATATTTAAAACATAAGGACGTGTAAACTCATCATTTCTTTTGTAAGCATTAAAAGCAAGATATTTTCCATTATCAGAAATTACAGGGTCAAAACAATACAATTTGTCTGGACTTATTTGTCTAGAACTACCATCATTATAATTATACAAATATACTCCTTTGGATTTTTCTCCTGATTTATCAGTATAAACAGCAAGACCATTATTTGATACGCTTCCCACAGACCATTCTGAAATATACCATGAACTATCAGTTGATTCCTTTTCGTAATCTGGCAGATAATGATCGCTTGATAAAATATGTAGAGCTTTTGATTCTCCGTCTAATTTTAAAATATACAAACCATAATTTTCATATTTTCTTTTTTTTGGAATTTCAGACGAGTTAAATTTATCTTGAAACAAAATATATTTTCCATTTTCTGAAAGATAAGATGATCTGATTGAATTATAGAAATCAGTATTTTTAAATTCAAAAAGAACAGAAACACCATATTTATTTGGTTTCTTAACACATAGTCGCCAATTTTTTTTATCTTTAGAATCAAAAAAAAATATATTTCCTGATGAAACATCTACATGCATTTTTGAAGCTTCGCTCCAACCGTCATTTTGAGAAAATAAAATATTACGATCCCCGGAAGAAGGCACATAAGAAACAATGTGTCTACCATCCACAAAATAAACAGTATCTCCCTGAGATGAAATATCAAAAGAATCAGGATAATCAGATTTATGAGGTATAGAATCATTTATTCCACTGTCAAAATTGTGTGTTGTTAGTTCAGCTGGACGAATATGATAAGATTTCACATCTTCTAACTCATAATAAATAGGATCTGCGGAAAATAAAGGAATAAAAATAGTTTTGTTATTTGAAATACCATAGGTTTTCTTAACAGAACAATAAGGAGTAGCAATTATATCAGTTTGACTAAATAATAATGAAGTAGACAATAATAAACCCGATAAAAAAAGTCCTGCCTTCCTTACAATACCATCAAGAGTCATAAAAAGCAAAATGAAACAGCAGTTATAAATGTTTTTTAGGTATTTTTTACGACACCTTTTTAAATGAACATCTGTTTCGAGAACATACATGGCACCATATAAACGACCACAATTAACAGATGAAGAGCAAATCCAAAGAGTTAAGCTTCCTAGAGGAGATGAAAGCATTGGATTACTAATAGCTCGACTAGGTGGAAGTAGATGCCGAGTAAGATGTCTTGACGGAAAAGAAAGAATCTGTAGAATCCCAGGACGACTTAAAAGAAGTTTATGGGTTCGAGAAAATGATATTGTCATTGTAGAACCATGGGAGTTCGGTGGCGATGAAAAAGGAGATATTATTTTCAAATATCGACCAGTCCAAGTTAAATGGCTCAAAAAGAAAGGTTATCTTGATGAGTTAGAAGAAATGGATGAATTCTAAATCACAAATCCAAACTAGAAATAAATTTCTCTATTTGTTGAAAAAAGTCTTCTTTAGTTCCATTATTCTTAATTATCATATCTGCAGAGCTAGTATAAATATTCTTATCAATTTTATTAATAAGATCTTCACGCGTATTAAGACGATGACCTTCTTTATGTTCTTTTAATCTAGAAAGACATGTGTCTTTATCAGTTTCAATCTTTATTGTAAGTAATTCAGATCCAAATTCAGCTTTTATCTTTTCTAGACAAGCAGACCAAAATTTATTCGCCCCAGTAGATTCTACAATAAGTTTCTTAGTTTTCCCTAAATCAATAATTTGTTTAGCATATTCTTCATAAAGAACATCTTGGTCGGCATCATAGTCTTTTTCAGCAAAATTAAGTTGTTTTTTCAGTTCTTCTACAGGAAAAAATGAAAATCCTTTAAATTCTAAGATTTTCGCAAGCGTAGTCTTACCGCTGCAAATATTACCAATGAGAACTATTACTTGAATCATGAATATATAAAATAAATCAAGTATATAATTTTTTAGGTTTAAACATCATCTTTATACTTAATAAGAAAATAGAATGCTAGAATCACGCCCGATACGAGGCAGGCATCTGCGATGTTAAACACAGGCCAGAAATGAAAGTTGATCCAATCAGTAACTGCACCATACATTATTCTATCTAAGAGATTTCCTAAAATTCCTCCCATCATCAAACCAAAGACAACAGCCCATCTAGGAGAGAAGTATTGTGAAAATAAATATAAGATAACTCCAATAGCAATAAAACTGATGATAATAAATGCTATATTAATTGCACCAAGAGCACTAAATAAACTCCACATTGTTCCTGTGTTCTGAATATAAGTTATGTCAACAATATGACCTGATGTCTGAGCGTTAGGAAGTTTAAACATAAATTTAGAAATTGTGTCCGCAAAAAAAACAATAAGAGCTACAAGTGCAAAACGCAGCCATAACCATTGTTTAAGAACATGCATAGAGAATCACCAAGCTTTCTTTTGATCTTTAATCAAACCTTCAATTTTGTCAAGCTGATGTCCTAAAGAAGAAACTTCACTCTTTACTGCATCGATTTTTAGATTAAGAACTTCTAAATCTCTATTTGAAAGAGATTGACCTTGAGGAGCTTGTTGCGGTTGTTGATTAGGGTTTTGTTTCGCATCAAATTCTGCTTTATATTTGTCTCCTAATTGATCGGACCATTCTTTTGTTGATCTACCACCTTCATAGAAGTCAACATTAGGATTAGATTGTGCAGGAGTTTGGCCTTGCGCAGGAGTAGCCATAGGATCTACATGTTCATCATACTTCCCAGTCATCGAAGGAGTTAAAGGATCAGTATTTGTTTGCAAAGGATCTAAAGGAGGCAGAGGTTCATTTGTTTCACCATATTGATTTCCTAAAGGATCATGCATAGAATTATCTAAAGGATCAGGAGTAGGACTACCTAAAGGATCTTCAAATGCATAAGGATCTTCATGTTTTTTCCAAAACTTTAATTTATCAAACATACCCATTATACTTCAACCTCAGTTACATTATCTTCATTAGAATTTACTAAATTAGAAAGTTTAGCTTTCCCTGCAGAAATTTTCGCTTTTGCATTTGCGAACAAAGGAGCAGGAGTAAAAGTTACAGTTCTTACAATAAGAGATCTTGGAAGAATCTCAATTGTTTTATCTCGAACATGACGAGGAAGGAAAAGAGCACCTTCTTCACTTATTGTATTAAATAAAGCATATTTGAATGCTAATGATCGAACGGATTCATCTTCTGATTCTAATAGATCTTCAGTTGTCATATTATAATTTTCAGGAAGCGTAAAATCTAAAGCATCAGGAGATATAAGAATTATTTTTCCAGAATGAGCATCATCATCGAGAATTTCATTTAATTCTACAAGAGATTTTTCTGAATATGTATCAAAGTCAAAAGCTTTTGCTTCAAATCCAGTGTAAACAACGCCATCTTCTGCAAGTATGTATGTAGAATATTCTTCTTTGAATGTTTTATTAAAATCATTTGCATCTTTGATTACAAAGAATCCAAATATAATTCCAAAAACTAAAACAAGGAGAAGCACAGTTACTGCTGCCTTGATAATACTGTGAAAAATTTTGAAAAGAACTATTACTGCAATTACGACAATAGCTATGAAAATAATAGTTGAAAGTAACATACATACACCTCTACATGCTTTAGAGAATGGATATTTATAAATCTAAGGGTTTCAGAAGAGTAAAAAACTATTCATGGAGAAGATAATCAGGATTGGTCTGCTTAATATCAACCATTGTTCCTGTAGAATCACATATAAAAAACATTTCATTAATAGTTTTCATAGTAGTATCAGCATAAGGAGTTCTCATAATAGTATGTTTTCCCACTTTTCCCAGTTCATTATAATGATAGGTGATGAAATCTTCAAATTCATAAAT
>CAYRYC010000038.1:0-7944 GCA_964428445.1 uncultured Methanosarcinales archaeon
TCTCAAAATAGTATTTTTTTTCCTTATGAAAAGATTGAAGAAGTTAAACAATTCTTTGAACTATGGGGTGTTGAAATTCAGATAATTCCGACAATGATTCCTTTGCGATTGAAACATTTGTTATTGGGAAACTGATTTTTTTAGTTAATTTTATATAGTTTGATTCTTTGGGTTATTTTTATGGTTCGTAGTTCGTTTTGGTTTGTTATTATTTTGCTTTTCATGGTGTTATTTTTATCTTCTTGTTCGGAACCTGAATTCAATGGTATTGTTTCTTGTGAGGGATTTGAATTTTTGCTAAATGATGCTGGAGATATAGTTAATTTTTTAGAAATTGGTGATTTGGATGTTGTAGGATTTAAGAAATCTATATTAACTGAATGTAGACATGTGTATCTTAATAAAACATTTAATCAAGAATTATGTACTGAAAAATCTGCAACTTATCCTAATTATTGTAATTTGATGATTGGTTATTTTTCCGCATCGCCCAAAGTTTGTTTTTCTGAATCTGATGAAGAACTTAGTTCTTGCGTTATGGGTTTTTCTTTAAATGAAAATAATAATTGTTCAGCATTTGGTAGAAAGAAAATAGATGGAAATTCTTTGAAAAATTATTGCTATTTTTTTAAAATACGTGCTGGTGATGAATCTGTTTGTATTAATCTTCCTGAGGAGGAACAAGAAAATTGTCTTTTAGTGGCTAAACAGGGTAGTTATGATTTTGATGATTCCTGCGGAGATGATGTTTGTGAATATCCTGAAAATAATTGGAATTGTAAAGTTGATTGTATGACTATTCCTGAAGATGTTTTATTAGAGAATCCTCCTGTTTGTGGTGATGGTATTTGTGAAAAAGAAGAGGATTGTACAGAACGATTATGTGAGGGTGGTAAAGATGAATGTTTCAGCACTTGTCCTTATGGTTGTTGGGAATGTAGACATGTTTCTACACGTAATGTTTGTTTCTCCGAAACTGATGGCGGGGACGATATTTATACAAAAGGTATTGTCGAAGTAGCTCATTACAACGATAATGGGGAAGATTATTGTTTGACTAAAACTAGTAGTGGGATTTATGCGAATCATCGAGAAGATTGTTTTGAAGGAACTTGTTATGTTCATGAAAGTATTTGTACTGAAGAAGGAGTATTTCAGGATAAATTTGTCCAATGTCCTTCTGATTGTGTAGATGGTGCTTGTGTTCGTTGATTTAGTTAACTTTAAATAGTTTGATTCTTAGAATTTGTCTATTATACTGCTCGAGGTGCTTTAAGTGAAAAAAGAAAAAAATGATTATTCGTCTTTCTATATTGTTGGTATTGTTATTGTAATTGCTGTTGTGGCAATGGTTATTCAATTCGGTGGTAAGGTCGCACATGTAGATACTTACGCTTATGAGGAAAATGCTGCAGGATTAGCTGTTAAATCTATTGCTACAAAAGATAGTAAACTTGTTCCTTCTCAACTTTTAACTAGTTCTTGTATTATTTTAATTCAACCGACAGATTGGGTTGGTGAGCCAGAAGAGGCAGAATCTTTTTTAATTGCTGATGCTAATGGAGATGGAGTTACAACTGGAGTTGAATATTGTTCATCTCAAGGATTAACTTGTGTATTTGGTATTCGTCCAATGAAAGTTTCATCTGATATAGGTTTAGAATATTTATCTGATATGATTGGTTGTGGTGGTGGTGGTTCTGCTCAAAATAATACTCTTTTAGCAAATGAACCTTTTTGGTCAGGAACTCATTATTTGTGTTGTTAGATTTTTAATTGCGGTTCATTAACTGTTCCGCACTTTTATTTTATTTTTTAAGATTTCTTTAATTTCTCTTTAGGACCTATTACGAAGTTTTCTAGAATACAGACTTCTGTTAATTTCTTAATATATAAAGAATATTCTGAGAGAGGAATTAAACTTCCATCATCTTTCTCGATGTATACTTCACTTTCATAAACTCCTTTTTTAACAATATCTTGATAGAAATAATATTTAAGATCAAAATCTTTTGCAATACTTTCTTTGAGTTCTTCTATATTTACTGCTTGCAAAGATGTGTTTATTGCTCTGAATCCAGTTCGAGAAAAGAATCGTTCCATCAGGTCTTTCATTATAGGATCTTTTTCATTGAACCATTTTCGAAGATGAAACTCGATGACGCTATCATCTAATAAAAGAAAATCTTGTAATTCATAATCTCCTTTGATGAACTTTGCAAGTAAGGGATCGATAAAAATTTCTTTTCCTTCTTTGTAAAGATCTTTTGCTCTTTGAAATATGCTTGTAACGAGAGTATCCATTGATCGAACAGAGTGATGATAGTATGTTGATTTGAATAAACTAATTCTTCCTGTAATAACATGTTCTATGGAAGGAATTATTTTTGGAGAAACGCAAAGTTTGTCATCTTTGATGTACATATGATTTACAATTCGTTCAACATCTGTGTTACCGTAGCCAACTCCACAGAAATATGAATCTCTTGCCATGTAGTCGAGTTTATCAACATCGATAACTGATGAGAGTAAAGGATAGTATTTATTTTTTCTTAGAATTATGTCTGCAACTTCAGGAAGTACGAATACTTCTGTGATTATTTTAGCAGACATTGCTTCATGATCATGATCATCTATAATAAGATCCCAAAGATGAGAATAAGGTCTGTGTCCAAGATCGTGCAGAAGAGCTGCAGCTTTAAGATTAAATTTTTCTTTATCGCTGAGATTCATTCTTTTATTCTCAACAACTTTTTTCATTAAATGATAAGTTCCTATGCTGTGAGTAAATCTATCGTGTTTTGCTGAAGGATAAACGTAGAAAAGCATGGATACTTGTTTGATTGATCGTAATCTTTGAAAGAAAGGATTATTTATGATATTAACGAATTCGTCTTCTACTTCCACTAGGTTATAAATAGGGTCTTTTATTGTTATCATAATTTCATATATTCGGCTTTCTTTAAAAAGTTAATGGGAAAGTTTAAGAGTTCTAAGCATTTAGTCTTTTATGTGAAAATACAAGAACTTCTTAAGAAAGCATTTGAAGGACTCTATCCTGATGATATAGATGGTGCGCCTGAACTTAAATTAAAGTACTCAGGACGCTTTAGTGATTACAATGGAAATGTTTCTATGCTTGGTCGAAGAGGAATGTATAGTTCGCTAACATTTTCTCTTTCTAGAAAGTTTTCTGATGTTGATGAAGATATTCAAATAGGAATTCTACAACATCTTTTGAATAGAGTTTATAGAACGAATGTAAAATCAACCGAACAGGATTTTTATCATAGCTTTATCAAACATTTAACTGACTATGCTGATAGGCAAGAAAGCGATACGTCTCTTATAGAATTATTCCATGAATTAAATGAAGAATATTTTAATGGTATTATGAATCAACCTAATTTAGTTTTTGGAAGAGATTCAAAAACAACAATGGGTCATTATAATTATGCAAAAGATTTAGTTACTCTGAGCACAATTCTAAAAGACGATCGAGAATTACTGAAGTTCGTTATGTATCATGAATTATTGCATAAGAAGCACAAGTTCAAAACTAGTTCTGCAGGAAGGTCTCAATATCATACCAGTGCTTTTCGATCGGATGAAAGAAAGTACTCTGTTAAAGATATAGAGAAACAATTAGAGAAATTCGTTGCGAAGAAAAGAATGAAAGGATTGTTTAAGTGGTTTTAGTTTTGTTTGCATAATTTATTGTCTGTCTTTGTGATAAATATCTAATATGTATATTTTATTTTTAATTAGGGCGTATGCTAATCGATAGGGCGAAATATATGTTTCTCTTGTTTTTTTTCTTTCATAACGCATTGGTTTTCCCATTTCAGGATTATTCTTTATTTTGCTTATTTGTTTAATTATTTTTTCTTTTTCCAGTTTATTGTTTATTTTTTTGAAATGTTTGTTGAAATTAGGAGTAAAAATTATTTTTACCATTTCTTCATTTCCTCTATGAAATCATCAAACTCCATTTCGATTCCTTTTCCTTGTTCAATTTGTTTCCAAGCTTTTTCAGTTCGTCGAGCGAATTCTATGTCGTCAAGAAATTGTTCATCCATTTGACTTGCTTTTTTTATGATGAGTTTATCATCTTTTTTTATTACAATAAGTTTTTCACCTACTGCAAAATCTTCTCTTAAATCGTTTGGAATAACGATTTGTCCTTTCGTGCTCATTTTTGTTAATCCTATGTCCATATAATCACCAGTAAGATAAATCTTACCAAGTATATAAATCTTTGTGATTTTATTTAATCTTGTTAATAATTATAAGAATTAGTGATATATATTGTCTTGGTCGATTTATCCAACTATTTTATGGATTTTCAAACATCATGAAACTTATATCTGTTATTGCTTTAATTTTATGGTATGTTCTTTCAGGAAATTCTATTTTTGCAGGAGATTCAACGATCCATGTTTTATCTCCTAAAGTGATTTCCGCTGAACCTGTAATAAAATAAATTAATTTTTTAACATTTTCAGAATTATCGCCTGAAATAGTATCTTTATGTTTATAAAAAATTTTAAAACTTTCCGCTTGAAAGGTTTTGCCTCTTTCGTCTTCCTTTATGAGTTTTATATTAGAATTAATCCATAACAGGATATCGTAACAATGCTGCTACTTTACCCAGGTCTTTTAATTGTGCGCCTTCTTGTGTTTCAACACTGATAATTTCAATTTCTGTTCCATACTCTGTTGCTACTTTTTCAAGTTCTTCTAAAGTTGCATCATCAATGCTTTCAGAAACTAGTATTTTATCAACTGCACCCATATTGGTTAATCGAAGAACATCATTTACTCCGTAACCAACATTGTTAGGTTTTATTGCTAATCGTTCGAAGAATTCTCTCATTAATTGTTTTTCTTTAACGAGTTCTTCTTCTGCTAGAATATCTTCTGATTTTTCAACCAGTTCATGTAAACCGAATTCTCCGGTATATGATAGGTCTTTAATTCCTAAAACTTTTCTTTTTAGTTGATCGGTGATGTATCCGCCTTCAACGAATTCATGTTTTGTATGTCCTGGACCGCCAACGATTATTCCTTGAATATCTGTTTGGCTTTCTAAGAATTCATCCATCATGCTTTTTGCGATTCGTTTATAGAATTCAATTGCTGCTCCTTCTCGCAGTCTTTCGAAACGTTGTGCAGATTGTCCTCCTGTTTTGTGTTTACCAGGAACTGCACTGTGCATTTCTTTGAGAGGAACAATTGTTTTTCCTTTAAGGAAAGCTACGTTTCCTTCTCGTTTATCCATAACAACCAGTCCGAAGACTATTTTATCGTCTGCTATTTCTCGAAGAGGATCTAAAACAAATTCTTTATCACAACGATAGAGGTTTTGTTTCATAGGAATAGGAGGTTCTATAGCCCAAACTCTATAATCTTGCTGACCTTCACGGTCTGCTGCGTTACCAGAGAAAAGTATAAGTCCATTAGGAGGAGTTTGTTTGTATAATTTAAGATGCTGAATCATTTTTTCAAGGCTAGCGATAACACTATCTCGAGTACTTTTGCTCTTAATATTGGTCGCAGTTCCTTGCTCTTGTTGAAGCTGTGACATTTTTCCATTGATATCATAGCCTGAAGGAATATAGACACTAATAAGCTCAGTATGTCGTCCACGGATCTGTTCTACCTCTTTGAGGAAGTGTTTGATGTGGAGCTTATCCTTTGCGCTTATACGCAGGAATTTGTTCGGTTCAGTCATTATATCAACTGAGAAGGCCTTTTATTTATAAATGTTCTCCGATTTTGTTTTTAGACTTCGCTTTTAATTAAAAGCTCTGCTTTTCACAAATTAAGGGTTTGTTTATAAATTACGCTTCGCGATTACATTAATTAATAGAAAGCTTTTTTAAAGTGTCTAGTTGAACTAATCTCTGAGCTGAGGCTCATAGGGAGTGAATATTATGACAAAAAAATTCTCAGAAATATTAGAAGAAGTAAAAGAATCTGAAAGCTATAAAAAATTTGAAAAAGAAAATCCAAGTTATTATCTTGCTCATGGTTTTATTCAATTTGATAGCGATTTTAAAACGACTAAAGATTGGCAATTAGGATTTTATTCTAAAGAAAAAGATAATCTCGCATTGTTTCATACTGAAGAGATAAAATTTGTAGGTTTCGAGGACGCTTTCAAAGAAGAAGGTCTTATTGATGAATTAAAATTTGATGATTCATTTATTGATGTTGATAAATTAAAAGAAATTGCGAGTGGTTTACTTTCTAAAGAATATGATCAAGAAAAAGTAACAAGTTACATTTGTATTTTACAATCCGTTGGTGGAAAACAATTATACAATGTTACTGCTATTACTTCATCTTTAGCTATGATCACCATAAAAGTTAATGCTCAGTCTGGAGATATAATAATTCATAAGAAAAATTCTATTCTAAGTTTGAAAAAAGATGATGGTGAAGAAGTTACTAAAGAAGGTGAAGAAGAATGAATAAAGTTATTTTTGTTATTGCAAAAAAGGATTTTCGAGATGAAGAATTATTCAATACTAGAAACGTTGTAGAAGCTGCTGGTTTTGAAATTATTATTGCGAGCCAAGAAAAAGGAACTTGCACTGGTAAGCTAGGAGGAACAGTTAAAGCAGATATTTCTTTATCAGAAATTGTTATTGATGATTCTGTTGCAGGATTTATTGTTATTGGAGGCCCTGGAAGTCCAGAGTTGATGAAAGAAAAAATTCTTGGCGATATTTTAAGAAAGGTGAGAGAAGTAGATATTGTTCTTGGAGCAATTTGTTATGGGCCTGCTGTTGTAGCAAGCTTTGATGTAATTAATGGAATGCACGCAACTGTGTTTGCAGATGAATGGTCTTTAAACATTTTAAAAGAACACAATATTGTATTTGTTGATGAATTAGTGGTTGTTGATGGAAAATTAGTTACTGCAAATGGTCCTACGGCTGCGGCTGCATTCGCGGAACAATTAATAGAGATGATGTAATTATGATTCAAGGAAATGTTGTAGTGGAATTACGCGGTTTAGAAAAACCAAAGTTTAATGATTTTTTTGAAAGATTTACCTTTACCTATTGTTTATGGACATATATTTTTGAATTCTGTTTCTCTTGAAGGGATTTCTTTTGAAACTGAAAAAGAAAAATATTTGGATATTTGCAAAAGTGAAAAAATAATACCTAAATCTCAAATGAGAGTATCCTATGTACAAAAGTTAGATGTTATTGGATCTATTGCAATTATTCGACCTTTAGCAGGTTCGAATAAGGTTGAGCCACTTTCTCGGGCTCATCAGTATGATACTGTTCTTCTTAAAGCTGATCTTAATAAATCTAAAGATGAGTATAAAGATTTTAATATTGTTGATAAATTAATTCCTTTTTTGGAAAATGGTTATTTAGTTTCTGGTGCTAAACTTTGGTGGGATTATCGAACTGAAGGTGGTTCTAAAGGAGTAAATCGAAAAGAAACTGTTTTTTTAAATATGGGTTCTTATCATGAATCTAATAAAGGAACTTTTGAAATTGAACTTACTGGAACTGATTTCAAAAAAGATAAAAAATCTAAACTTCTTGATTGGGTTTGTCAATATCAATAGAATTTTTTTATTTCTTTTTACTTTTTATTCTTTGTTTATGTAATTCTTCCAGATCGAAGATTTCTCCGTCAGGACCTGGGTTTACAAGAAATGTTTTCCCAATCATATCGTGTTCGTGTTCTCCTTCGTGAATGTGTCCTGCAAGTGCAAGAAGCGGTTTGAATTTTTCAATAAATTCTCTATAGCTTTCACTACCACTGTGATGATCTTCGAAAGGAACGTCGAGTTTGGTATTTATTGGCGGTCCGTGTAAACAAAGAATTGTTTTTTCTGGGTTGCATTTCTTCGCGAGCTTCTTCATTGTTCTTTCAAAATCTTTATCTCGTCGACTGAAACAATATCCGCCA
>CAYRYC010000039.1:0-7752 GCA_964428445.1 uncultured Methanosarcinales archaeon
TTGAAGACATGAATTATTTTTTTATCAATATATGATCCTAGATTTGAAAGTAAAGCATCGTCTTTATTTTGATCCGAAATACTTTCGAATACTGAACGAATTTCTTCATCTCTTTTATTTTCAACTTTCTTTTGTTTGTTTAGTGCAAAAAGTTTTTCTCCTTTACCTTCTATTTTTGCAACGAATAAATAATCTTCTTCTACTAGTTTGTTAATGTGATATAGAATTTTTCTATGCAGTTGTGCTTTTTTTCTTTTCGCTTCAAGAACTTTAAGTTTATCTTTGCTGTCTAAATTTTGTTCTATTTGTTCAAAATCGTTAGAAAATAGTTTCTGAACAAGTTCTGTTGTTCTCCATTCTTTATCTGAAGATCGTCCAAGAAGCTGTATTATTTTTAATTCGACTGCGTGCATTCTATTTTTAATGAAAGTTCTTTTTAAATATGTGTCGTTAATTTTCCTTAAATGACGCTTATTTGTTAGAAATTTGCTTAAATTTCTTCAAACGTTCCTGAAACAAAATTATTTCTGAAACAAAATCAGTCGTTTTGGCAGGTATTGTTAATACTAATATACAAAAAACAACACTGAAATGACTTGCTTCAGAGATTGTCTGAAACAAACCGTTTTCATCCCAAAGAATGTTTATATTATTCTGACATATACTTATCTTATGAAAGTTTAGATTGGCAATCTTACAGAATCAATCCCGAACGATATGTTGATTGTCATCTATTTTGTTTTGAGTGTATAATGTGTGAAGAAATGGAAACTATAAAGGTGGACATTATGAACGAAAAAGCAAAACAATTTTTTATGGATCTCTGGGGAGATAAGAGTAACGCTGTACATGCAGATGCACTTATCCGTACTTGTGCAGATTTAATTAATGAAACTGAACTTGACAAAACCGTATTTGTAATCGCGGCATGGCTTCATGATTTAGGTAAGGTAAAAGATATTGAAAATCATTCTTTTGAATCAATGAATTTTCTAGATGTTTTTATTCAACAAAATCCAGAAGCAAATAAATGGTATAATGAAGTTGCAGATTGTATTTTACATCATGAATCAAAATCAACTCCTGATACTGTTTACGGAAAAATTTTTCAGTTTGCTAATATAAAATCAAGAGAACATCCTATTTGGCTAGATTTTGTAAAAACCGGCCAATAAACATTATTGTGGTTCAATAATGTTCTGGATTTTTTCTAGAATTACTTCGATTACTTCTTCGGAGTCCGCTTCAAGATTAAGCCGAACAAGAGATTCGGTATTACTTTTTCTAATATTAAAAAAGAATTCTTCAGAATATACGCTTACACCATCAATTTCTTCAATGGTAAACTCACTAAATTCTTTTTTTATGGTTTCTAAGAATTCATCAGGATCTTTAACTTCGTAGTTTTTTTCTGGAATTGTTGCTAGTTTCATAAAAGGTTCAACAAGTTCTCTTAATGTTTTTTTACTTTCATCAATTAATCTTAGAATTAGTATGATTGTTAGTAAAGGAGAATCTGTGTATTTTAATAATCGATAAATATAATGGCCTGATTTTTCACCAAGGAAAATTACATCGTCTTCTTTTCCTGATTGTTTCATGAAGGCGTTTCCTGCTTTGTATTTTTTTCCAATAATTCCTTTTTTGTTAAAGAACTGTTCAACAAGTCGCGATGTTCTTACTTCGTAGCCTATGGACTCTCCTTTTTGTGCGAGCGCTCCTCCTATTAGGGCAGTAATTATATCTGGAGGGACCATTTCTCCTCCTGCTAAGAAAAATACAACTCTGTCTGCATCACCATCGAAAGCAAATCCAAAATCATATTCTTTCTTTTTGTCATCAAGACGAGTCATAAGAACGTCCATGTTTTTTGGTTTTATTGGATTTGGTTCGTGATAGGGAAATCTTCCATCGATTTCTTCGAATAATACATCAATTTCTAGTTTATCTTGAAAAATATTTCTGAGAATATTGGTATCTATAATTCCTAAACTGTTTCCTGTATCTACCAGTACTTTGTACTTTTTAGAAAGTGGTCTTGCTTTTTTTGTAAAGAATTCTTCATATTTTTCTTGAATTCTTTCATTCATTAGTTTTCCTTTTTTGCTTTGTTCTTCAATAAATGATTTCTTTTCTAATACTTTTTTTATTTCAGGAAGTTTATTTTCAGAAAAAATAGGTTCTGCTTTTGGACCGCATATTTTGAATCCATTGTATTCTTTAGGATTGTGACTTGCTGTTACCATGATGCCACCATCTGCATATGATGATATTAGTGAGAAATAGAATTGAGGGGTGCTTACAAGACCTAGGTTGACTATGGTTACTCCAACGCTTCTTAGACCTTCTATTAATGCGTTCAGTAGTTCTTCGCTACTGGATCTAGCATCTCTTCCAACTATTATGCTCGTTGGTTTGAGGACTGTTGCTATGGCTTTACCTAGATCGAACGCAAAATTAGGATTAATTTCTTCCGGTACAACACCTCTAATATCATACGCATGAAACACATCTTTCATAGTAAAATTGATGCTTGAGAACTATATAAATCTTTACCAATCTTTGATAGCTTTGTGGAGTTGCTCTTCTGATCGAACATAATTCCATTTTCCAAAGAATACATATCCTGCAAAATCTTCATTTTTTGCAAGCTTAGGGAACACGTCAGTTTCTAACTTACCATATCCTTCAGGGAAATGTTTGAGAACTTCAGGTTCGAAGATGTATACTCCTGCGTTAATTAGATTACTTGGGATGTTGCTTCGAGGTTTCTCAACAAAACTGTGAACTCGACTTCCATTTAGAACAACGACACCATAATTTTGAGGATCATTTACTGTTGTTAATCCAATTGTTGCTAGTGTTCCTTGTTTTTTATGAAAATCAAAGAATTGTTTAAGATTAATTTTTCGAAGACCGTCTCCGTTACAAACAACGAATGGTCCTTTGATATATTCTGCAGCTTTTTTAATTGTTCCTGCAGTTCCAGAAGGAGTTTTTTCTTCAATGTATTTTATGTTTACTCCTAGATTACTTCCATCACCAAATAGTTCTTTGATGAGTTCTTTTTTGTAATAAACGCTGATAAGAATATCTGTGATGCCTTGTTTTTTGAATTCTTTAACATTATGTTCAATGATGGTTTTCCCATTAACCATAGCCATGAATGTAGGAATTTTTTTCCCATCTTGATTTATTTCGTAATTTGCACCTGCAAGAATAATTCCTTGGGTGAGTTCTTTATTTCGTACACTCTTTGAAATAGCGAGTTCGATTGCGTGGCTTCTGTTTTTTACTGTTGTACCATCAACTTGATTATCAATAAGTTTTAGTAAATCGTCAGAGATTGTTATTGTTACTCGTTCTTTCATACACTATGAGAATACAAATAGAATTATAAATGTTATGATAAAGTATGAGCTTTATTAAGGGGCTCTATTAGCCTTCTAAATGCCTTCTAACATTCCTGTAAGGCTCCAGATTTGTTGTCTGGTGAATTGATCAAGATTAGCATCGCTAGCAATTTCATCAAGATCTGATAGAATTTTATTAACTCTTAGAGAAATATTTTCATCGGAAGAAGTTTTAAGTTCAACAATGATGTTTGTCATTTTAAGTTTGACATTCTTAGGAACATTATCGTCTTGGGTAAGATCTTTCATGTATTCTATTACTTCTACTACTGTTTCTTTCATACAAAACACCTTATTCTTTTTTTTCTAATTTAGCCATTACTTTTTCTTGAAGTTCTTTAGCCTTTGTTCGTAATGTTTGTTCTTGTTTTTCTAAAGAGCTAACTCGAGCCTTATGTGTTTCTTTTTTTTCTTCAAGACTGATTTTGATATTAGCAGAGTCTTTCTTTACCATGATTGAACCTACAATCTCATATCCTTCTTTAACGGTTTCAAGTTGAGTTATTGCATTTTCAATTTCGAGAATTTGTCTTTGGTGAGCTTGTCTTTGTTGCGAGACTGCTGCGAGATTCTGTTCTATAAAACTTAGTTGTTGTATATCTTGTTCTCCCATCTTATTCACCTATTGTATTGATTTTGATTTTTCGTATATGCTGAGTGTTCTTGTGATGTTTGTGAGCATTGCTCGAAGAGCAACAGCGTCTTTTGCTTTTATTTCAAAAACAAGGCCTTTCTCATTTTTTAGGAGCTCGTATTTTGCTCTCCCATTTGAAATTTCTTTGTCTCCAGTAGCAAAGAGTTTCTCGATGTGACTTGATTGTTCATCATTGCATGTAAGTTTAACTGAAGCAACGCATTCCATGGTATTATCTTGCAACTACAGTGTTAGGTTTTGTTCGTGCTTTGAAGATTATTTTTGATCCGCAATATGGGCATCGAACTTTTTTCTTGATGTATGCTTCACTGATAATTTTGCTGCATGTAAAACACTTGTATTCAGAATTATTTACTGGTTCAAGAACTACTTCTGGTTCTTCTTCCACTGATTCTTCTTCAGATGTGGTTTCTTCTTCAGCTTCAGTTGTAGTATCTTCTTGTTTCGCGTCAGTTTGTTCTGCTTTTTCTTGTTCTTCTTGAGTCATTTTATTATTCCTCATTCAAAGTTTACAATTCAGTAACTTTGGTTTGAATATTTGCAGTTTTTGAAACTGTATAAGCTTTACTTGTGAATTTGTGATTACACTTTTGGCATTGCCAAATACCTAGACTTAATCGTCTAACTTGATTTCTTGAGCAAGAAGGGCATGTGTATTTTTGTTTTTGTAGTTTCTCGATAGCTCCGAATCTATTCTTCAGAGTTTTTCCGTATCGACTACCGAATCTTTTTGTTGATGGTGCTTTTGAAGCCATAATAATTCCTCCTGGATAATGTAATTTTGATTTGCTACTTAAAATGGTGGGGTTGCCCAGATTTGAACTGGGGTCCAACCGTCCCAAACGGCTGATGATAGGCCAAGCTACACCACAACCCCGTATTGTAGCTCTTTCGAGGAATAATTATCGATTTATAAAGCTTCCCATCTATTTTAGAATCTCCTTATTCAGTTCTAGAGCTTGTATTCGTCTAATTGCTGATATAAGGGCCCATCTTTTCTTTGAGCTTTTCGATTGTTGGAACTGGAGACGGATCTCGTCCATATCTAAGCGCAAGATAATATGCTGTTAGATCTCCGATTAGGAGTCCAGAAAACATTTTGGTCAACATATTTGGTCCACTGAGTTTAATCTCTGTGGTTGAACCGCCAGCTTTTTGATTAATCTCTTTAACAAATTCCATTCGTTTCTTAATTCTACGATGATCGTCATCGAATTGGAAAGCAATAACATGATATTGTTCTTGAGATCTTTCTAATGCTAGAATCTCATTATGATTTATTTCGCTGTACTTATTTGCGAACGCATGTGTTTTTACGTTTTCATTAATTTGAGTTTTTAATCTGTATGCAAGTGGATAATATTTTCCAGAAGCATAAATAATTGGAGTTTTTTCGAATAATTTCGCACTGATTGAAATTGCTAATCTTTTGAAATCTGGTTTTACTATGTCGCCAACGAATGATGCAATGATGTGCTCTTGTTTTTTTATTTGATCGAGTCTTTCAAGAATTTTAATTAGTGGGAAAAATAAGAATGATATTGCTGCAGTTCTAGGTTGGTATCCTTTTGGAACTGGAAGGAATGATCTTCGATTAAGGTTTGCAGTTTCTTCAAGTTTTCCGCCAGTACCGATTGCAATAATGTTTTCAGTTTTTCGAAGTGATCTTCGATATGCATTTAGTGTTTCTTCAGTGTTACCTGAATAAGAAATTGCAAAGACTAATGAGTCTTTTGTCATGTATGGTGGGATGTCATAGTCTCGTATGACTGTAATTGGAATAGGAAAGTCTTGTGATTCTAAGAACATTTTCAATAGATCGCCACTAATTGCTGAGCCACCCATACCAAGAATAAAAATATGATCTATATCTTCTTTTAGTGTTGGAAGTCCAACCGTATCTCCTAGCTTGTAAGCGCTTTTTACATTCGCTGTAAGTTCGTTATATTGCTCTAATAATTTTTCAGAATCGTAATGCATGAAATTTTGAGGGAAACCTTTGTCTGTCATGTGCGTACCACCAATAAGTAAAGAGACATGCAACTTTATAAACATAACGGCTTTTTAGGGGCTCAGATGACTGAAATGCAACAGCATAAGAAGATTTTTGTCAAAACATATGGTTGTTCTAGAAATTATTCTGACAGCGAAACAATGGCTCATTATCTTCTCGAAGCTGGTTATGAAATAACTGGAATTGGAGCTTCTGATTTATCCGAAGAAGAACTTATTTCTGATGCTGATCTTGTTATTGTGAATACTTGCACTGTCAAAAATCCTACTGAAGATAAATTCTTCAGTTTTCTCAAAAAATTATCAAATCTTAACAAAATAGTTGTTGTAGCAGGTTGCATTTCTCAATCTGAGAAAGGAGCTTTGTGGATGAAGAATTACAGTGTTATAGGGCTTGATGTTCTTGATAATATTGTGGAAATTGTCGATAAAACTCTTGCGGGAGAAATAGTGCACAACTTGGCTCGGAAGCAAGGGCCTTGGGAAAGACCATTTTTACCCACTTTACGTCACAAAAAGGTAATTGTGAGCATTCCTATTCTTTCTGGTTGTTTAGGAAATTGCACTTATTGTAAAACTAAGTTCGCGAGAGGGCATCTGAGGAGTGCTACGTCTGAAAGCATCATTGAACAGATTAAGACTGCTGTCGAGAAAGGCATCAAAGAAATTTGGCTTGTATCTGAAGACAATGGAGCCTATGGAATTGATATTGGAACAACATTACCTGAACTTTTGAAACTCATTGAAAATATTCCTGGAGATTTTTTTGTTCGTATTGGAATGTTAAATCCTGATTTCGCTTACAAGTATAGAAATGAATTAGCAGAGATTATGCAATCACCTAGATTTTTTACATTCTTACATATTCCTATTCAAGCGGCAGATGACAATGTTCTTGAAAACATGAAAAGGCCCTACGCTATTGAAGAATTCGAAGAAGCAGTTTCTGTTTTGAAGGAGAAAAATCCTAACATGACTTTAGCAACAGATATTATTTGTGGTTATCCAAGTGAAACAGAAGAGCAATGGAATGTAACAATGAATTTTTTGAAAAATTTTAAATTCAATGCTATTAACATTTCTAAATTTTATCCTCGACGGGGAACTGTCGCCGCGAAAATGAAATTAATTCCAACACAAGAAGTAAAAAGAAGAAGTAAAGAATTGTCCGATTGGTTTGAAACTCAAAATTACAATGAAGATTATGTTGGGAAAACTCTTTCTGTTTTCGTTGATGAAAAAGGGAAAAAAGAAGGTTCTTTCATAGGTCGATTGCAGAATTACAAGCAAGTCATTGTAATGAGCGATATTGATTTGATTGGTCAGAGAGTGCTTGTAAAGGTAGAATCTACCACAAGGGATGATTTACGAGGAAGCATCATCACTCAACAGGAGTAACAAAACCGAAAGGTTTATATATGTGTTCTGGTCTGATTTTACTTAGGTGAATACATTATGGTAACTAATGACAAAAAAGATGATAATAAATTTGATGAAAAACCTAGTAATGAATCAAATTATCTTAAACGTTTACAGAAAAAAGCTAAGACTATGGGTATTTTATCTATGATGAATTTTGCAGATATTTTATCTACGAAGAATTTACCTGATGATTCTGTTTTAAAATATATACCTGAACCAAATAATTTTTTAGATACTTTAAATTTTAAT
>CAYRYC010000040.1:0-7718 GCA_964428445.1 uncultured Methanosarcinales archaeon
TATAAGAAATAAATTAAAGATTGAATCATCTATTAAAAACGCTAAAGCATTTATTGAAATACAAAAAGAATTTGGTTCTTTTAATGAATATATTTGGGGTTTTGTAAATGGTAAAACAATTAAGAACAAACGTAAATCTTTGAAACAAATACCTGCTAAAACTTTACTTTCTGATAAAATATCAAAAGACCTTAAGAAAAGAGGCATGAATTTTGTTGGATCTACGATAATGTATGCATTTCTTCAGGCAGTAGGAATAGTAAATGATCACGAAGTGAGTTGTTTTAGATATTCTAAAGTATAAAACAAAGATAGAAATCTGTGTTTTTACGCTTATTTAAGGGGAAAGGTTTATAAATGAACTTTCCGAACATAGTGTATAAATTGGGGTTAAGGTGTATATAGGGTGAGAATTTCACTAACAGTAGTATTTGTACTTCTATTTCTAGTGTTAACTTCATTCTCTGTAGTCGCAGCAGATATTTCTGATGTCGAGTTTTATGTTGGAGATAATGTTTTGACATACGTTCAATTACAACATCCTCAAACAGTTGATATGTATGTTTATGTTCAAGCAGATTCTATTGATTCTTTTTATGCAGATCTAAGTAAATTAAATATTAATCCTCAAATGAGTTTTGAATATTCTGAAATACATTTTGATTGTAATGAAGAAGAAAATTCAGGTTCCTATGAGTGTATTAAAAGAAACGTGTATATTACTCCTTACATAGAAAATGTAAATATTAGTTTTAATGTTGATAGCGAAGAAATAGAATATATTCATCATTTTTCTATTGATGATACTAATCCTCAAATCACAAACATAAAAACAAATTATTGTGATGCTGATACAGGAAAATGTTTTGTTAAATCTGGAGCAGTTACTGATATTGAAATTTCTTTTTCAGATTCTAGAGCTACATTCTATCAGAACAAAGTATTTTATTCTATTGGCGGAGAATTAACAAGAAGAGTATCTAATTGTTCATCTTCTCTATGTACTGGTTCATTTGTATCTTCATGTAGTTCAGGAGAAAGATTGGAAATAAGAATTTCAACGTCCGGTGGTTTTACAAGTAGCGATGATGCAGGAAATATTTTCGAAGGAGAATCTACAACTGTTTTTTATTGCGATGAAGAAGGACCTGTAATAAGTGGAAACATAGGAATCATATTTGATACTCAAAATGGTGTTTTTAATACTCCGAAACAAGGAGATCCTGTTACTATTTGGGCTCTTGTAAAAGAAGATGTATCTGGAGTGAGTGCTTATGGAAATTTCTCTTCCCTTGTTGGAACTAATTCTTTAATTCCTGGTAATTGCGATGCAATTGGAGAAGGAGAATTTAATTG
This sequence comes from uncultured Methanosarcinales archaeon, assembly GCA_964428445.1. Classification (GTDB taxonomy): domain Archaea; phylum Nanobdellota; class Nanobdellia; order Woesearchaeales; family SKGA01; genus SKGA01. The sequence continues at coordinate 1,357 of CAYRYC010000040.1, forward strand.
TACTTGGTCTCTTTCTGAAATTTTACCTGGTAATCATTATCTTGATTTTGAAATAATTGATGGTGTTGGAAGAAAATCTACATTCACATCTCAAAGTATTTATGTTGATAAAGTTGCATTTGCATCTGAAGGTCCAACTCCAAAAATATTCCATGATGTTACAGCAACATTAGGTTCATCCAAAGGTTATAATAGAATTATGATTGAACTTGCAGTAGAACAAGGAATTAATTATCCTATTTTTGCAAACTTCAAAATGGAAAAAGCTATTGGTGGAAACGTTGAAGCATTATACACTGACATCGATTTAACTTCTTGTATATATGAACAAGACGAATCTGAAGTTTCTGCAACACAAGCATTTGATTTTGTTTTAGCTAATCCTTTAAGCGATTATAGTGATACAAATAGAATTGATTTAGTTTTCAAAGGAAATGGTGCAGCATCAAGTGTAAATAATATTGCAAGCGAATTCGATCTTAAATGTAATATGAGTGTTGTTGTAAAAGTTAATAATGTTGTTTACCAAGAACCAACACATCTTATTCTTTCTATTCCAATGCAATTTAGAAATTCAGCTTTAGGAAATACTACTCCTGGTAAAGCTTTTGCAGATAAAATTATTGAATGGGAAATTAGAACTCAAAAAAGATGGAAGTGGGTTGAAACATTAAATAAAGTTGCAACTGTAGCAGCAGAACTTTGTCAACTGGATGGTCTTATGGCAAATGTTGGAATGGGCGGAACTATGATGCAACTTGCTGGTGCAGCTTTAGGCGGAACTAATTCTGTCGCAGGTTCTACTATGTCTCAAAGCGGAAATACATTAACACAATTATCAAGTTCTATGACTCTTCCTCTTGGTGGATCAACATTTGGAACAAATCAATATCAAAGTGAAGAACAAAAGAAAGCACAAGCAGAAAAAAGTAACGAATTCAAATCATTTCTTTCTGAAGCATGTGAATTCATGCGATGTAATATCGAAGAACGAATGAAACAGTATGGCGATGATGAATCTTTAGCTGGCAATTATTTCCATGCAGGTGATGACTTTGGAAAAACATTAAAAGAGGATATTTTCCCAGATGGTAAAGAAGGAACTTTAGGAAGTAATATTCTTGGAGATATAAACACAGAAATTTTCGAAGGAGTTAGTGTTCCTAATGTTAAAGAAAGTATGGTGGCTGCTGTTATGACGCGATGTTACCCTGCTATGTTGTATCATCTCAATCAATTCCGACAAGCAGATTGTCAAGTTGTTTCATGTCTTAAAATCAATGCAAAAACTGGCGGAGATTTAGCTGTGTGTGAACAACTTAAAGGACAATTCTATTGTCAAAAATTCTTTGGAGAAGTATTTGAACTTCCATATATTCGTCAAGCTAAAAACGTTGTAGAAAATACAAATGCATTCATTCAACTTGCAGTTCCTAATATGATTAAAATTGCCGCTAAAAATACTGTTTGTACAGAATTTATTGATCCTGCAACAGGAGCAATTAAAGCAGTTGATACTGAAACAATAAAAGGATCAAAAACTATTAAATTAGCTGCATGTACTCTACCAATATCTATTGCAAAAGTGATGAATTATTATGAAAAGAATGTTGTTAGTGGAACAAATTTTGTTTATCCAATTGAAGAAGATGCATGTGCAGTCGCATTCTGTGATAAAGAAGATATTCGAGAATGTGAAGGCGTTACTGATAGTCTTGCACAAAAAATGTTTGGACTTTCTGTTCCTCCTAATATTAATAATGATCCTAAAGAAGAAAGAATAAAATATGATGATGTTATTGGTGCTTTAAAAAATGCTAAATTAGGTGAAGAATCTAAAAAACAAAAAGATGCTGTTAAAGATTTAGAAGCGTTCAATATTGGTCTTGATATGGATCAAATTAAAGGAGATACTAGGGGATATTATATTGATGAACAAATAGCAAACTTCGAAGCACTTAAAAAAGCTTCCACTGATCAAACATATATAACTTTAGATACTAATGGCCATGCTACAGTTTCTTTCATTGAATGGTCTCAATATGGACTTCTTTATGAGACAGAAAAAGAATTAAGTGGACATGCATATCTTAATCAAAAATGGGATCATCAAATAACTTCTACTTTTATTTCTTTCTTGCGTTCTTATGAAAAGTTAAAAGTTTATTTTACTTTGGAAAATAAAAAGTTCGCAGATTTAGATAAAGATTATCAAGAAAATCTTACAATTATTGATAATAGATATAACAAACCTATAGCAGATTTAAAACAAAAAATATCTGATTTAGATAGCGAAATATCAATAATAGAAGACTCTCTAGAAACAACAAAAAAATCTTATAATGATAATAAGGAAGAATATGATGAGGCAAAAGCCGCTTTTGAAAAACAATGTCTTCTGGATTTCAAATTTGATACTAATGATCAAACATCTCAACTAGATCTTTCTGAGAAATATTCTTTAATTAAAATCTTAATTCCTAATATAAATTATTATTTATGTAAAAAGAACATAGAGGAAAATAAAATTGAATGTGTTGTATATAGTTCTTCTATTATTACAGATTTAAGTTCATCTGTGACTACTGAAGCTTCGGTTGTTCAGGTTGCAAGTCCTTCTTTGACTCCTGAAAAACTTTTCACTAGAAATGACTTTTTCAAATTTTTAATTAATCCTGAAAAATCAGCAGAATTGATGATTCTTGCTGGTAATGACTTCAACAATTTAGAATTTGAGGAATTTTATGATGAATCAGTGAGTTTACTTCCTGCTGATGATGAGGGTGTAAAAATAAGTTCTGATTTATATTCTACTTATTTTGAGAATTATAGGGCAGATGTTGATACTATTCTTCAATTCTGTAAAAGTAGGTTTGAAGATTTACCTGATACTGCTGATAAATATATTGCTGAGCAAAGTGAAATAACTTCACAAGAAACAACGGCAATAGAAGCGTCCGGAGATGTTTTAGCTGATGAAGATATCGATTCTTTAGATGATACTAAATCAGTGAAAGATATTGTTGATGGTTATGCTGTTAACTCATTTAGTAAATATGAATTTGATATAAAAGGAAAAGAAGTTCGAGACATTAGATCGAAATATAATACTATTGGTGCTGCTAGTAGTGAATCAAACCAAGAATTAATTAAGGATTCCGAAAAAAAATCAGAATTATCTGCTGATCTTAATAAAGAGAAAGCTGATTTAAAAATACAGACTGATTTAAAGAAAGACGAATTAAAGTTATTAAAGAAAGAAGAACCAAAAGATCCTCGTCTTGATAGTCCTGAAGATATGAAAAATAATCTTACAAAAATTGTTAATATTGTCGAAGGAGATAATAAAGGAACTGAAATTGTTGATATATTTACAGATTGGTCCGAAGCCTATAAAGCAAAAGTTCTTGCGGGAAGAAAATTTATAGATTCTATTGGAAGAAAAATAAAAACTCTCGAAGATCTTCAAAAAACTCCTAATTTAGATAATGTAACCAAAGATTCTTATAAGGAATCTGTTAAAAAATTAGAAAAGTATAGAATAGAAATTGGAAAATGTCCTAAAGGTAATTCTGAGTGTACTTCTGTTAAAAATCAAAAAGATGATTCTTCAGAAAAAAATGGCGACGGTGATTCTAATAATGTTGGTGATGAACATTCTGAAGAATTAAGTGTTTGTCAGGATACGCTAGGAAAGACTGGTTGTTTTGGTTTCATTGGCGAATCGGCTCTGACTGAAGATGTTGATTTAAAGGCGGTTCTTAATAATAATTGTCTTCAACACATTAACACATATCAAAAATGTATTGATAAAATATATGTTCCTCCTAATCAAGAAAAATCTGATACTTCTGAAATTGATGGATATACTATACGTCATGGTTGGGATATTGATCTTGAAAAAATGGACGCTAAATATCTAGAAGAAAGAAATAGACAAAGAGCTAAAGAACGAATAGATAAAATGGGTCAAACGACTGATCTTATTGCAACAATGCTTAAAGAATTAGGTTGGTTAGATTGGATGAGTTTAAGACATTGGAAACCTGATGGTACAGTAGGTAAATTCAGCGGATGGCTAGATTCATATTTCTCCAGCGATAGTTGGAAACAAAGTATTTGTAGTCCTGGTATTATAAAAAATAATCCTTCTGTTGCAAACGGAGGAGCAGTTATTCAATGTAAAGATGCTCTTTGTAAACCTGTTTTTACGCAAGCTTCGGAAAAAACAAAATATAATGAATCACATTATTTATACGCATTAACATATTATATAGGAAGCATAAGATATCCTGAATCTTATAATGAGAATTTACCTATAATTTATGAAATTGAATTTAGAGGAGGAACTACTCTTTCGACAACATTGTTTACTGAGAAACAAGAATTATTTCCTGGAGATTTCCATGAGTTCCAACAGGCATTCCCTAGTGAGAATAATTATGATGAAATTTGTTTCGTCTTTGATGCAGCGTTCCCTCCTAGAGAACCTAATGCTAAGAGAATATTTTGTAGAGATATTGTTGATGTAGATAATTCAACAAGTACCGCATGGGACACTGGAAGACCAACAACGTCGGAAGAATATCAATTACCTAGTAAAAACGAAAGTGTAAAAAAAGCATTTGGATTTAATATTAATATCTAAATTATTAAAGAGGAGAGATGATGAATTTAATTAATAAAAAAGCGCAAGTGACTTTATTTGTTATAATAGGTGCAGTGCTTTTATTTGGAGCAATTATTTATTTGAGTATTAGTTCATCGCTTCAATTAGATAAACCTGGTTTAGATATTCCTGATGTTTCTTTAGAGGCAAGACCTGCTCATAATTTAGTAACAACTTGTCTTGATGGCGTTGCAGAAGAAGCTCTTCGTAAAATTGGAACACAAGGTGGAACATATAATCCTCCTGCGGTTCGTTATCCTCCATATAGAAGTGAAGCCGTCGAGTTCGCTCCTGATACTATACCTTATTGGCGTCATTTAGAGGATTGTGAAGTCGAAAGCGGATGCGAATCAGTATTTGTACCTCCTCTTTGTAAAGCGTCTAATTCGCTCTGTAAAGATGTCAAAAAAGGTGATGATAGCATAGAAGAACAAGTCGAATTATATATTGAAGAGAATCTTGAATCCTGCGTTAGAGGTTTTGAAAATATTGGAGAACAATATGATATTACTATTGATGGAGAACCAGATGTTCAAGTATTTTTCTTGGAAGGAGAAACTGATTTCAAATTATCCTATCCTATAACTATTACATCATTATCAACTGGAAACACGGAAAAAGTAGATAATTACATTACTTCATTCGAACTTGATGTATACAATATGTATAAATTTGCTAATGAAATTTTAGAATTCGAAAGAACAACTAATTTCTACGAAACTGAAACCATGAATCTAATTACTATTTATTCTGGAATTGATAAACCATTACCTCCTACTGAAGATGTTACATTCTTTGGACAATCAGGAAACATATGGATTCAACAAGAAGTTTCAGACATATTACAATATGATCTCTTACCTTTTATGAGTATAATTAGATTTATGAACGCTAAAAATTATTTTCCTATTGTAGATGATTATAGTGTGCCTGAGAAGTATCGTCAGTATAGTGAAGGAATATATGAAAGAATGACTCCTAAACTTTCTAATAAGTTATATGATTTTAATGTTTATCATCATTATTTGTACCAACCTATCTTTTTGCAAATTAATGATGGAAGTCAGGTCGTTAAACCTACAGATGTAATGGAAGAAATAGGTCCTTTTGCAAAAATGATTGGTCTTTTTATGAAAGATTATAGATTTGATTATCATATTTCTTATCCTTTAGTTGTTGCTCTTGAAGATGAAGATGCATTCGCTGGCGATGGTTTCACATTCCAGTTTGCCGTAGAAGTTAATATTAGAAATAACATTCCAGCTTATTATGAATTTGAATCACTAACTATTCCTGCACCTTTCGATGCAAATTTGAATAGTTTCGAACAACATTTACCTCAAGAAATAACTATTTACACAGAGAATAAATACACTCAAGAACCGTTGGACGATGTTATTATTAGTTATGTATGTGGAAGAGAATATTCCGTAGGATCAACTATAATTGATTCTTCAGGTAAAGCTAGTTTGACAACAACACTTCCTTATTGTGAAATAGGAGGATATTTAAGATATCAAAAAATTGATTATCTTGGTGAATCTGTTTCTTACAATAATCTTATGGATGGAAGCGATGAAGAATTTACTTTTGGACTATGGCCTGTTGTTGAAAGAGAAATAATTATTAGAAAAAGAACGGCTGCAGATATTGCAGAGCTAGATGGTTTAGGAGAAGATACTTATCTTCACAT
>CAYRYC010000041.1:0-7559 GCA_964428445.1 uncultured Methanosarcinales archaeon
TCTCTCCTAAAGAAGAAATTAACATCTCAGGATTGGTTTTATTTACCAAATAAGTAAACCTGAATATACTGATATAAGATACTTTTCTGATATTTCCAGTAAACTTCAATCATGGAATACTGCTAGAAGTAAACAACTTAAAAAGAGCGAGTATATGGGCTCTATGGTTGTGAGTGCTACTGGTGATGTAGCTTACTTAGATGAACTTAGTAGTGGAAAGGCAAAAGTTTGCGTTAAAAATATCTTTAAATCTACTAGATGTGGTGATATTATACTTAAAAAACAGTTAATGGAAGAGGCTGCTTTTGTTCCTATTTATTTTAACAGCGACGCTACTAAAATTGTTGTTTACGACGAAACTTTGCAACATATAAATTATGAAGTAGCTAACCCAGCAATTCCAAAATAGAGGAAATAAAATGAATCCAATATTAAAAGCACTCGGAATCCTGTCATTAACATCATTGATATTCTCATCTGGTTGCGGACCAGGCAAACATATTGTGAATTATGATCTGCTTAATCAAGAACAAAAAGACAGCGTAGCTTGTAATAATTTGAAAGAGGAAACTTTTTCAGTGTGTGATAATGGTAATTCATACTGTGAACTTATTATTGCAGTCATACCTGATAGCGTCTATGAAGATTCTTCTTTTCATAGTTCTTTATTGCGAGATTATTCTGATATGGTAAATTCATATTCTGATCTATTTAATGATTTTGAACATATAGTAATAAGAAACATAAAAAGGGCAGGAGAATGTCCTCTAGAATCAACCGAAGATATGAACGAACTTGCCAACGATGCTTATGAACAAGTAGCTGATATCGAAATGATTGTAGAAGAACTTCTTGCTAATATTTCAGAAATTGAGGATATTGAAGATTATAATAATAACGAAGAAAACGAGACTAATACAGAGATTCCTTGTGCATATAACAGTTCAAGCACGGGAACAATTCAATTTCCTTGCTATGATGGACAAACAGTTCATTATATTATTTGGAATATGAGTCCTGCGCAAGTAAAAAAAGGGACAACTAATTCAGGAATTAATGTTAATAATCTAAATCTTTCTAACGGAACATACATTTTGCAATATGGTCCAAGTGAAAATAATCAAGATAATGTATTAAAATTTGTGAAATAAAATGAATCCTGTAAAAACATTATGGTAATTTCACATCAGTGCTCTTTCTAAATTAGATCTCGCTCGACGTTCGTATCTTTCTTGAAAGAATTTTGATAAGAAAATAGTTTTTTTCTTTAAAATTTTGGTAAATAGCTTTTCATTTCCTTTTTCGAAATCTTCATCACTCACATCTTCGCATTCTTCTCTAATTGCTTGTGTTTGTTCTTTGAATGATGGATTGTCCCAACCGAAATTTAAATGATCCAGATCAATGATAAGTCTGTCGTCAATGTCTTCAGGAATTACTGGTCGATGTGTTACAATAACTAATCCTCTCACGGCTTTACAGAATCCTTCACTCAATCCAAATTTTCTAGCTATGTTCACTGCGAATTCTGCGCTTTTTTCTTCGTTATCTTTGGCTTTAGGATCGAATATTGCGTCGTGACAAAACCACGCGAATTGTAATGCGTTGAAGTTCTTTGCAATTCCTTGCATTCTAATATCTTCTAGAATGAGTAGTCCTGCTGAAACATGCCCTTCTAAGGAATGATAAATCCTTGGTGGATAAGAATATGCGTCACTTAATTGTTCAAATGTTTCTTCTGCTAGTTTGATATTAACTCCTAGTCTCTCACATAGATCAAACCATTTCTTTTGAACGTTTACTTCCAATTTAATTAAACCTTTTTTTCATACTCTTCTAACTGATCTTTGAACTTTTTGATTGTTTTAGTTACATGTTCTGATTGTGTTTTTAGAATTTTTGCAGCTTCTATTATTACATCTCCATCGAATGTTTCATTGCTTACTAAAGCAAAGTCTTCTTCAGAGAGTTTCTTCTTCTTAGCTTTTTTCCATTTAGAAAATAATTCTTCGCATCGTCCTGGGATTTGTTCGTTAGAACATCCTAGTAATTTTGCAGCTTGCCCGATGAGGTCTTCGCCTTTGTCTGATTCTTTTTCTGCTGCTTTTCCAGCAACGAATTCAATTCTAACTACGCCGTCTTGAATCTTTGTTGATTTTAGAATTTTAATAGTTCCTGCTTCTCCTGTATTATTCAGGTGTGTTCCGCCACAGGCTTCCGTATCGATTTTAGGTATGGCCACAACTCTAATTTCATTTCCAGGAACTGCTCCTCCTTGGTATAATCTGAAACCGTATTCTTTCTCAGCTTCATCTCTAGGAAGGATTAATTTTGTAATAGGAATATTTTCTTTGACTATTTCATTCGCTCGCGCTTCAATTTGTCCAAGTGTTTCTTGGCTTAGTGCATCGAAGTGAGTAATGTCCAGTCGAGCTTTCTCCATTGATTTTGATGCACCTGCTTGCCAGATGTGATCTCCAAGAATTTCTCGAGCTGCGCCGTTAATAATATGAGTTGCAGTGTGATGTTGAGTTAATTGTGTTCTTCTTTCAATATCAACTTCTGCTTTTACTTTATCTCCAACTGCAAAGTCTGCATTTTTTACTAAGTGTAAAATATATTTACCTTGTTTAATGCAATCTAGAACTTCTCCACCACCAATTTTTCCTTTATCGTGGATTTGTCCTCCGCTTGTTGGATAGAAACTTGTCTTGTTTAGGATAAGATATGATTCGTTTAATTCTTTTGCATCAATAATTTGTAGAACTTCCGCTTCAAATTTGTTTATTTGCCAGTCATCGTAATACATAATTTGTGTTTCTGGAATATCTTCATGAATTCCTTCTAGATGTGTTTTTTTTGTACTTGTCTTTTGTTCTTTTTGACTTGCTTCTTGTCTTTCAGCAAGCAGTGAATAAAAATCTTCAACAACAGGGATTCCTTTGAACTCATCAGGACTGATTCCTTTACTTTCATAGTATGTTAATAGTTCGTCGGTTGTTGGAACTCCTTTTTTCATAACGTTTTCAATAAATTGTTTGTTCCGTTTATGTCCTTCTATGAATTTTCTTTTCTCAGCATCAAGTATTTTTCTAACTTCTTTCATTCCTGATTTTAATTCTGGAAAAATATTTTCTAATTCTGTTGCGTGCCATTCACAAACATCTGCTAGATCTATATTCCATGAGAACTTTTTGATAAAACCAAGTGCTCGTCTTAGAATAACTCTGAGATTGTAGCCACCACCAACATTGCTTGGTAGTCCTCCGTCTGTCAGTGCGAATAATAATGATCGTGCGTGTTCTGCGATTGAGTAGATTGCTGTCATTGCTTGGAGTTTCTTTTTTAGAATTACAACATCGACTCCCATTTTTTTTGCAACGTCTTTCCATGCTGCATGAATATCTTCTACTTCGTCTAGATTAAGATAAGCTCCATAGGGAACGTATGATCGAATGAAATCTTTATCGTATTCAACTCCTGTCTTGTCCACAAGAATTCTTATTACATCTGGAAATGTTGCGTCATATATTGTTGGAGCACCTTGGCTGAACCATGCGTTTCTCTCCATTCCCATTCCCATGTCTAAAACTTTAATATCCAGTTCTTTCCGTCCTGGCTTTTCATCGATTTGTTCATACATCATGTATACCTGATTACCAAGTTCAACTCCTCGACTGAAGAATTCCATACAAGGCCCAAAGTTTCCTCCGCCTGCCCATGCATCTTCGTGGAATGTAATATCTTTTTTCTCTAATCCTAAACCTTTAGTTAGCCAATTCATAATTTCTTTGAATGCTTTGTCTTGATTCCATTCGCTTTCAGCGACAAATTGATGTTGACCTATCATTACAAAACCCGTAAGATGGCTCATTGTTACTCCTACGTTTGCCACATCTCCAAATCTTAAACAGAATTGAGGAATAACAAGTTTAGGCGCTGGCGGTTTAGCTTCTCCATTTACAACAAATGGTTGGAATGCCGCAATACTTGCGATTGTGAAATCAGTAGTCGGGTTCCATCTAGCTACAACTGGAAATCTATTGATTGCTTTGTATCCTTCTTTTTTGAATTGCTCTGCGAATTTTTCCCAAACCTGAGCGTAATATAGTTTATTTTGTGATGGCTTGTTATCTAGAAATGTGAATCCTCCTTGACATGAAGCTTCTCCGCAGACTTTCTGATCTTCATTGACTGTCCAGAATTGAATATTACATTTTGTACATTTTTTTCGTTGAAAACCTTCTTCTTTGAGAACATTTGTAGCGTAGAATTTGTCAGGATCTTGATTTGCTTCTTTTTTGAAGCGTTTCTTAACATCTTTGTCAGATAACATAATGCTTAACAGCAGATCTCTTCATTTTTAAACCTTATTACTTAGAAATCGTATGATTTATAATGTAATTGAGATTTATAGCTCTCACAGTAAGGTGATTACAGTATGACACAAAAAACATTAGAACATGATATATTTTTAATTAGCCCAGTGAACGACATCCTTTCTAAGGATGAAATAGCTTGTAGAGAACACATTCAACTTCGAAAAGAACAAGGACATGAAGTCTATTTTCCTCTTGATCATACAAAACAAGATGGCGATCCAATTGGAAACATAATTCTTGATGAAAACGATGCGGCTATTAAACACGGAGAATTTGCCGAGTTCTATCTAGCAAAAACCACTATTGGTTCTTTCGGTGATCTTGGAGGAGTTGTTTTTCACGGAAAAAAATTAATTCTTGTAAATCCTAAAAAATTTTCAAAATCTGATTCTATGGAAGAGTTCGCTCTATCCTATGCATCTAATTCTTATTATGTAGCAAAATCTGAAATTGATGCTGAATTATTTTCTTTCGTTGATATGGTTAAAGATACTGATCTGCCTCTTTCTTTAGAATTCAGTTATGATCGAAAGAATCTTTTCAAACTAGGTGTTTTATATGCTTCAAGAAAGCCTTTTTCAATTATAAACATTAATGAGCTACAAAAAACTCCTGATAAGAGTTATCATAATGTACTTCATTATCTGCATAATAAATTTAACCAATGATAAAAATAATTTGTTTCGGACACCTCAAAAAGCTGCAACTCAAAGAGTTAGCTAGTGATTATCTTAGACGGATGAATAATTTTCCTTTTCTTAAAATAGAAATCGTTGAGTTCAAAGATGATCATATGATTAACACCATGAGAAGAATTGATGATTATGTAGAAAAAAACGATGGTCGTTATATTCTTCTGGATGAAAATGGTAAAGATTACACAACAATTGAATTCAAAGATTTTCTTAAACCAGTTATCGAAGAAAACGAAGACATTACTTTTATTATAGGTGGTGCTGATGGTTTTGAGAATGATTGGAAGAAGAAATTTGAGTCCATGAAGATTTCTTCAATGGTTTTTACCCATGAAATGGCTCGAGTTCTTTTCATTGAACAATTATATCGGGCAGCTACTCTTCATGCTGGTATTCCTTATCATAAGGAGTAATAATTTATTATATGTTTTGAATTCCTGGAAGGTATATTATAACTCTTTCTTTAAAATGTTCCTCAAATGTTTTGAACTCTTTATGGAAATATCTTAATGGATTTTCTTCTTTTCCTGTATATGGATTAACTGAACTCCCATCAAAATCATATACTGGGTTTACAGCTGCTTCGCAGAATGTGAATAGTTCCTCATTGTATATATGATCAGATTGATTTTGTTTCATTCTATATTTATATAGATATTCTTCGAGTTCTTGAGTAGAAATTTTTAATTCGAGTTTTTTTTGAAGATAGTTTATTCCGTGGCTTTCTTCAAATTTGTGTAATAGTTTTACTATGTTTCCTTCCTTTCCTGTTACGAAGCATTTGTAATAGTATTCGAGTCCCATATTTTTCGGACCAAAAAAATACATGTGTGGTTTTTTACAAACATCTGTAAACGGAGACATTGTCTTAAAGACTGTTCTTCCAGTTATCATTGTCTCTGGAACTATGATTGCATCTGGCTTTAATTCCTTGTAAATATTAATTATGCTAAGAGAATCCAAAAACCGTCCAATTCTATCCATAATAAGCAAAATATTGTTGTGTTTAAAAAGAATTTCATTAAACTCATTTATAAATCCCTGAGTAATGCTTTTAAAGAAATTTGCATTTAGCTATTTTATGTCTGATGTTCAAACCCTTGAAAATACTGTGTTTACTACGATTTTGCAGCAATCAAAATCTAAAACTAAATTGTATAAGTCTTCATTTCATTTGCCTAATATGTTAAGAAAATTAAAAGTCTCTGTTGAGAATCTTTCACCCTATCGTTCTAAAGAACTATTAAATGATAAAAAAAAAGAGACTATATGTCATTATGTGGCAGAACATGTTTTTATTTCAATTAAGGTTTTTTTAAATAATTCTGGAAGAATTTTTGCAGATAAAAAAACTCGAGGAGCTTTTTTCATAAATGAACTAAGCGTATCTCTTGCTACTGCATATATTTCTAAAGATCCAAATATGAATAATATGTCTAAAGTAAAATCCTATATTAAAGAAGGAATTATTAATGATGTTTTATATAAAAATAAATTTAACTCATTTGTTGAGGATTATAATATTGCTTCTAAAAAAAATACAAGTATGCCTCTGCATTCAAAAAAACTTCAATATTTCATAGATATTTTATCTCGAAAAGAATCTGAAAAAGCAGGGGCTAAATTGGAGTTCATGCCTGCAAAAGGATTTAATGCTCGTAGTGATGTATACTATTTTAACGAACAAGCTGCTCTTGAATGCGCGAGAGTAAAAGCTGTGAAGCTAAGAAATCCGTTTGATGTGGTTAATTCTTTACCTGAAGATGTAGATGTAAAAGATAAAGAAAATCCTCCGACCAAGCCGGTTAAGGTGGTGAAAAAAATTCCTGAAAAAAAAGAAACTTTTTTTGGTGTTTTAATTGCGGATAAAGAGAGTACTATATTTGGTTCTGATGATTATCAACCTTGGAATAATTGGAAAAAAAGAATGGATAGCGTTATTTCTTTATTGAAAACTAATGGTGTAGAAATTTCTGATTCTATTGGTTGTAAATCCGATGATGAAATTAAATTAACTATGCAGCCAAATATAACTACAGAAAATTTTTATCTTCAAAAAGAAAAAAGTAAATTTATTTATGAAATAAGAAAAGGTATTGCCTATACTGTAAATAAGGTGAGTTCAGTTCAACCCATAATAACAAGCAAGGAAATAGCCTATTGTATGAGACAAATATTTCATGATCAATTATCTATTCTAGATAATGGTTTTAATGGCGAAAATAATAATTCTGATAATTTTGTATTTACTGTTCCTTCTTTAATTTCTGTATTCTTAGCTAATGAAGATGTATTGTTTGGTGAGATTGATGTTTTCAATAATATTTTAAAATATGATATTAATATGAATAAATTATCTTCTTTTTATGACACAAAAAAGAGAAAACTACATCTTCCTTTAATGGGTAATGATTTAGCTTTTTTTAAGGACGTTAATTCATCTATTGATTTTGTATATCAAAGTTATATTGGAGCAAAATAA
>CAYRYC010000042.1:0-7234 GCA_964428445.1 uncultured Methanosarcinales archaeon
CTTGCAGTTCTCCTTCATACATTGTTTTTTTGAAAGAAAAAAATGCAACATCGTCTTCTTTTAGATTAAAAGTTTTTAGCAAAACTTGATCTGCTGTTGTAATTGAGAAATAATCTTTCCCATCTGTGATTTTAATTATACTAAAACCAGTTTGTGTTGTAAACACGTTCTTTACTACTGCTGCAACTTCGTATGTCATTTCTTCTTCGAAGGCAGTCTGTTCTATTTGTTCTATTTTATTTAATTGTACCATAAGGCACCTCGTTTTTTTATTTTTTCCTTTGAAAATCATTAATTTTCTAAGGGCTTAGGAATTTTATTCCTAAGAGATTGTAATTTATTTGAGATATCCTTTCTCTTCAAGGAATTTTCTAAGTTTTTCATGTCTAGACGTCATATGAGCTAAACTATGAGAATCAGTATTGAAAACAATTGTATCTGAGAGTTCCCAAATAAGATCTAAAACTTCTTTATTACAATATTTTCCTTCAATATAAGCACCATTTATCTCCAAAGGTAAATTAAATTTGTTTGCAGTTTCAATTATTTTCTTTGCATCAAAATCAGGAACAGTTGTCCAAGGAACATCACCCATGTGCAAATGACAAAGACAAAAAATTTTATCATGATGACGTTCAATTGCACGTACAATTCCTTCAGTTACAGTTGAAAAATCATCATTGTAATGAGGAGGATGAAATGAAATAATAAGAAAATCAGTCTGCACTCCAGCCATTTCTGTGGTGATATCTCCTTCTTTATTTAGAATATCTCCTTCAAGACCAAATATAACTTTAACATCATTAATAACATTAACAAAATTAAGAATATTTTCTCTTGGTTCAAAAGGCATTCTGCCTTTATGGGCATGATCTGTAATAGCAATCTTTTTCAGACCCATTTTTCCTGCCTGTTCAATAATTTCAAGAACAGTATTTTCACCATCTGAATAATTCGAAGAATGAATGTGATAATCCTCTTTCAAATCAGGATTTATAATTTTTATTTTTTTCTCTCTCATGTTTCATGTCAAGAATTTAATTATTGATAAATATTGCGTTTACTGCCACTTACTGTGGCCGAAATGGAACAAAGCGTCAACACCAAGTCTTTCAACTTCCAGAGGAATATCGCATGCTCCGAAATTACTTCCAGCCCAGATTAATACTTCTGCATCAGTTTCTTTTCTAATCGCGTCAGTAATCTCTACTGCATGGATTTTTAGACCATCTGGTAATTGTAAACAAATTTTAGAATACTTTTTCTCTTTAATTGCTTCAATTACTTTGTCAAGTTCCAAATTATACGGAGAATCAATCATTTTTGTTTACATATATTAAAAAATAAAATAAAAATAAATAAAAATAAGAAGAGTTTTACTCTTCTTTTTTCTCCTCAGCTTTCTCTTCACTATCGTTCAGAGCCTCACGTTCACTTTGCTCATGAGTTTCAGCATTTACTTCTTCAAGAATAGTTTCAGGTTCGTCAACAATTTCCACTGTTGCATCTGCTTCTTCTTCTCCTTTTTCAATAAGTTCTTCTGCTTCCTCGTCTAAATCTTTCTCGTCGTCATCAATTGAAGCTTCTTCATCAACTTTTACGTCAACAACTTCAGCTGCAGGTTCGATTTTAATTTCTTCATCTGCGTCTTCAGTCGCTTCGGTTTCAGTTTCAACAGTTTCAGGAACTTTCTGTTCACTATCGTTCTCAGCCTCATTTTCACTTTGTTCATGAGCTTCTTCAAGTGCGTGTTTTTCGCCTCGATCTCTGGATCGAATAGTTACTTTTTCTGTTTTAACACCGTCTTCAGTTACGATAACGTGAGTATTTTCTTCGAGTTTTGCTATTCGAATTTCAACTGACTTTAGAGGAATAATCTTTGCAGTACTTTCTTTGATAAGTTTTTGTAACTTACCTTCAATAATTGCTGCAAAAGCTTCTTCAACTGTTTTAGTGAATATAAATTCTCTAATAACTCGTCGAGTTTCTAATCGAACTGCTGATTGCTTTGATTTTGTACCTTGATTAAGAGAGACAATAAGAGGTTTTACTCGTAAAATCTTTTTGTCTTTCGTTTTTGCAAGGAACGAATCTGCAATTTTATCTCTTCCTCGTTTAACCATTCGCTTAATTGCCGCGTTGATTAATGAGTATCCAACAATTGTTGTGTATCCTTTACCTTCTGTTATCTTATCAATTTTAAATTGAATGTTAACATTTTGTTTTCGCATACTACGAGTAATTGTTGATAGATTAGCAGTAATATATTTGCCTTCTAAAAATGCGCTTTCTGTAATATAGGTTTCTCCTAATATTGCTTCGTTAAATTGAGCAGGAGCATGAATAGAGAACCATTTTTTCTTCTTGACTTTTGTAGCCGTTGTTTTTCTTTTGTTTGGAGCCATTCTATTCACCTATTTGTTTCGCTTACGTTTTTCTTTACGCATACGTTTTCGTTGCCATTTCCACCGCATTTGGCCTTTTTTCTTCCATCTTCTACTTGATCTTTTCAGTTTGTTTCACCTTAGTGTATTTTTAATGTATTTTGAATGTTTTTTATTCGTTCAGTGTTCGCTATAGCGAACAATTATATCCATATATTCTAATATAGAAAAATAAGTGCTCCCACCGACATGCGCAACAAGTTGCTTTGCAGTCGATAGCCCTTCTTTAAAATAAAGAAGTGCTCCCGCCGGGATTCGAACCCGAGTCCCTGGCTCGAAAAGCCAGGATGATTGGCCGGACTACACCACAGGAGCATATATTTGTTCAAGAACTGACTAACTAGTTAATTCTATTAGAACGCCAATGAATTTTTTTATTTTTAGTGTAGTCGTCTTAGCCCAAGATGAGCTTACAGTCGCTAGATAGGCAACTGCGTGGCAATTGAGATAATTAGTCCCTTTATAAAGATTGCTTTTAATAACGTTGAAAAGAGAAAACTCTTTCCAAAAACAAAGAAAAAAAGTGGGCCTCGGGGATTGTTACGAACAAAGTGACGTAACTCGAGCAATCTTTGATTGCGAAGATGTTCAAATCCTCATAAAATCAAATCATAAGAGAATTGTAAAAAGGAGTGGGCCCTCGGGGATTTGAACCCCGGACCACCAGCTCTCTTAGAGCTAACAATTCTAAAGCGAACTGCAGTCATATAAGACTGGCACTCTAACCGGACTGAGCAAAGGGCCCAAAATGAATGCACCGAGCGGGAATCGAACCCGCGCCTGAGCGTCTTTGCTACAGCGAAGATGCCAGAGAATTTCTGTTCTCGCTGCGTTGGCAACGCCCAATTGTACCATTCAACCATCGGTGCATAGGATACATCCTGCGTAGTCAGGTTCTCCTTTTAAACATTTCTCTTAAACAGGCTTCAGACTGTTTAAGAGGCATTGGTAAAAAACATTTTTTAACAAAGTCTCTTAGTTTTTCCCATAAAACAGCACAAAGACATA
The DNA here is from genome assembly GCA_964428445.1 of uncultured Methanosarcinales archaeon. Taxonomy (GTDB): domain Archaea; phylum Nanobdellota; class Nanobdellia; order Woesearchaeales; family SKGA01; genus SKGA01. The sequence continues at coordinate 3,453 of CAYRYC010000042.1, forward strand.
TAAACAAAGCCATTTTTCATATATATAATGGCGAGAGTGAGATTTAAGAAGAAATGTAGCAGATGTAGAGAGAAATATGTCCTTGCTACATATCAAAACACATACATCGAATGTTACGATTGCCAGAAAAAGGAATTAAATAAACCAATTGAAGAACCTGAAATGAAGGCTTTTTTCAATATTCCTGAAGATTTCTACAAACAAAATGCATTTCTAAGAAGCATTAAGATCAATTATCATCGTTTCAAGAATTTAACTGATCGACAAAAAGAAGCTTTTGTAAAAACAGTTGAAGAATTAAAAGCAGCTCGAAAAGAACAAGAGCAACGTTAATTATTTTTTCTTTAAATCTTCCTTCCTTTTCCGTTCTTTCTTAATTTGACAGCCTCCACTTGGAAGCGCAGAAATAATTGAATCAAGAGCAACGTCAAGTTCTTCTCTATCCTTAAAGAAAGCTCTAATCTTCTTAGCAACATCACTTGTTTTATCTTTACCTTGAATAATAGTAATTATATTATCACAATATGCAGAAACTGCTTCTCTTGGACCTGATAATAATAGTCTGTTTCCATCTTTAGAAACATCTTCTTTAGCAACACCAAAGACAAAATCCATAACAGGATCTAAATAATTTGTTTTTCCTCGGATCATGAATGAACCTTTAGCCATGTATTCTCCAGAATTAGCTTCTTTGCTAACCTGATCTGGCTTAACCCAGAAAACTTTCACACTACCTAGACCTAGTTTCCAAGATTTGGAATGAATCGCAGTAAAACAAGCAGCTTCATATAAAGTTTTTTCTCCAATGGTTTCAGAAGAATCAATTGTTAATAATCTAGCAACATCTTCAGTGTTTACTTTAGCGACTACAAAAGGCGATCCAGCCATGTCTGTGTGAAAAACAAAGTCATCATCTAAAGTGTGTTTTTTGATAACTATTTCGTTCGTAGTAGCATCTCTACCACCAACAACTAAGAAACCTTCGCTAGAAATAAACCATTTGAACTTTTCAAACCAATATTTCTTTTCAGAAGATAATTTTTTGATCTTAGATTCAGCACTAGTATCGATTTCTTCAGCGGATTCTTGTTTCTTCTTGAATTCGCCTAGAGTTCTCTCTACACCGATAATCTTTCTTCGAGCTTTTTTTGCTGTTTCAAAATACGCAGCAGCATTCTCTTCGACGGATTTCTTAATATCTAGAACTATCTTCATAGCAATCAAAGAACGGGAGAAACATATAAAGTTATTGAATTAAAAGAAAAAAAAGAAAAGAAAAAAATAATTATCTAGTATAAGCTGCAACAGGCTCTCTTCTTATGCAAGCTCCATCTTCACAGCCATTTGGACAAGAAACAACTGTTGAAAAAGATTCTCCAGAAATACACTCATATTCAGTAATTGAATTTCCAGTACAATAGTCGACATTAACTAAATATAAATCTGAAGGAGTCCAAACAAGAGTTCCTTGTTCATAGTAATTTTGCCCATTGTCAGAATCAAAACAATCAGCTACAGGAAGACAAGCTCCAGCAGTACAACCTTGAGGACAAAGAATATCTTTATGACCAGGAATGTAGATTTGGTCATTAGTATCAAAACCACAGACGGCTTCATGAAGATAACCATCCCAAACGCCACTACCACAAATATCTTCTTCAGTAATTACTTGTTCAACATAAGGATTCCAACCATTTGCAGATCCTGAAACAAAAACATCTTCGCCACCATCGGAATCAAGACAACCAACAAGATCCATATAAATGAAAACAGTTTCCACATTATTCAAATCATTTGATTCAACAATCTTAGCAGAATAATCTGCAGATACAGTAACGCCATAAACATCGGAAGAACTTACTGAAGGAAAATTATATTCATTAATCGGTGCAAAAACAAAATAACAAGCACCATTATCCACATACTCACCCATATAACCGCCAAAATTAATGATATCGCCATTTATTGCAAAAGAAACATCTAAACCATAATCTAAAGTAAAACCAGCTCCTCGGTTACAAATACTCGCTCTTACTGAAGGTCCAAATATTTCAAAACTTGATTCGAACCAAACATTATCAACATAAAGATCAGGAAAAACATTTACCTGTTGAGATACTAATTTAGACATTCTGGCATTTCCAGCAAGATTATCAGAATAATCAGAAGAAACATTATTTCCACCATTCGTTAAAATTAAACCAACAACTCCAACAACTACAACTATAGCTAAGAGCATAAGAATTGAAACATTATTTTTTTTCATTTTTCATACCTCAAAATTCTAAACCAGTGAAAAAGTTCACAGTTTTTCCATCTTTTAACACCTTAAATATCTAACAACTAGGAAGTTCTGTTTGACTATATGCGCCACTCAAACAAGCCACTGCGTCGCCTTCCACATCAACATAGGGAATAACCTGTAATGTGATTGGTCCGCCTGCATATGCGAATAAAACATTCTTCGTAAGAGATTCTCTAGAAATCATTGCTGAATCTTTTACTTTGATTTCGAAATCACCAGAATCACTTGTTGATTTTACAATAACTCCATCAAATTTTACTTTACCATTATTTTTTAGAAACAAAGATAATGTGCTATCGGAATAACAAGCGTTCTGTTCTAAACTTAAAGATAATCCTTCACAATAATTATTTGCTTGAACATCATCATCGATTCCAGTGCTCCAATTCATAATCATAACACCAAGAGCTACTGCGAATGCAATAACAAGAACTGTTGCAATAAGTGGAGACATTGCTTTTTTCGATTTCATCATACACATACCTCTTTATAAAAAATATATAAACCTTTCTAAATGAAAGGCCTTAATTACAAATTGCTAAATCATTCTCCTTACAGAGTAAATAGACTATTTCTTCCTGGGATTTAAGACCGCATGAAGCTTTGTCATTAATTACCAAACAAGGATAATCATCAAACTCATAGTATGTTGTCAATAAATCAATAGATCCAATTCCTAAATCAGTATCAAATGAAAATATCGCTAATTCTCTATCATCATTATTTGCATCTTTATCTTCAAAACCAATATCTCTCAGGATAAATGACTGTGCGTCACAATCAGAACAGGATTCAGATTCTTTATAAAAATACAAAATACTTGTTTTAGAAATATCACAACGTTCTACAAGATTTCTTGTGAATAGATAATATGTCATCTCGTGTTGGTTAAATAATTTCTTTTGATGAAAATAATAACTCTGTTCATTAAATTCTTCGGATGCTGATTGATATTTATCTAATGTTGAACCTAAATCCCAAAGATAGGAATCCATTTCATGTAATTTTGACTCAAAAGCCAAACATGCTAATTCATCATCGTATGAATCCGCAAGGAATGTTAATGTTTGTAATTCGTTAAAATCCTCTGAGATTTTATCGAACTCAGTGGTTAATACATTCTGTCGTCCTTTGTCAAGAACCGATCCAAAAAGTATAATTGCAACTAGTAAAATTGCAGTGATTGTAAATGATGCTACAAGTAGTCGGTATTTTACCTCCATTTTATTTTGCCTCCTTTAGTTATTGTTGATATGACTGCTCCCCACCAATAGATTTGGTAGAGAAAGAAAAAGAAAGGGAATAGTAATATTCCAAAAGCATTCTTTCTAAATTGTACTTTTGATGCTGTTAAACCTACGGCAATAAAAACAACCACCATAGCGAACATTAAAAATCCTAATATGTTTACTCTTCCAAGATAAAAAAGACTATAGTCCCAACTCCTATGGGCAAAGAAATTAAATCCTGTATGACT
>CAYRYC010000043.1:0-1319 GCA_964428445.1 uncultured Methanosarcinales archaeon
TGAGCTTTATTATTCATAGTATTTACCTCGTGTAAGTTATATACTCCTCTGGGAGGTCTTCATATTTAAATGTTTTCGTAGTTTCAATCAATTTTACCCCTAGCAACGCCTTGTAGAAAAATAAAAAGAATCAAATTTCGAGCTTTCAGGCGAGAAATAGACTTGATTCTTGATCAAAATTTTTGACCGGAGGTCAAAACAAAACTACGCTTTGCGTCAAAAAATAAGCGCCATTACCCTTATCTCCACCAACCAGTAAAGCTATTCGCGGTTTACTTGGATTATTAGCCACAGATTCCAAGCTCAACTATGGCATCCCCTGGTGTAGGATAATATGCTATTGGGAATATACCTGGAGCTCCTCGACCAACGGTCTGTCTTGTACAATTATAGGTATAATATTCTATGGTCTCCTGTGAAGTTGTAAAATTAATAACCAAACCATAGGCAAAATCCCATTTATCCAACGTTTCGTTCTTTATTTCAACAAGAATTCTATCAAGCTGTTGACAGGACGTTTCAGTTCCCGGACAAATAATTCTATTTCTAATTCCACAATCACTCACAAGATCTTCAAAATTTACATCTCCACATATAGTCGTATCCGAAAGTGCACTAAGAAAACTTACAGCTAACTCATTGTGAGAATATGATTTGTATATGCTTTTCTTTGAACTTGAAGAATCGCTAGAAGCGTAGGAAAGATAAAACATCATAGCAATAGAAACTATTAGAACTATAACGACAAGACCAATAATTTCCATTTGTGCTCTTCTTTTCATTATCCTATAGACCTCGTGTACTTTGTTATTGTCATAACACCAAACGCATTTTGCCGCGTAACAGGATCATAAAGAGTTAAAGGAACTAATACTGGTTTGCCATCTTCTTGCATGAATTCTCCTGTTTCAGGATAAATTTTATTATCGTAAAGCAAGATATAATCAGGATAAGGATAAATTTGTTCAATTTCTAATTTCGCATTTCCGAGTTGTGTAAAATAATACTCTCTAGTAATATCTATTTTTTCTGAATCATTTAGAAGATTAGCAAAAGCTTCCAACTTTCTTACATCATAGCAAGATAAATCTTCCACCCCTTTTTTTGAACAAGATAATTCTACTAAAGACGTTGCGTATTGAGCCAGAGAAACCGTGCTTAATTCTGCATACTTAGTTTGTTGTTTTTGTAATTCTTCTTTTTCAGCACCTGAGAAAAAAACTATTCCAAATATAATTATAAGAAGTATAAATATGACAATAAAAATTGTTTCTCCTAATTGTATTTGTCCTCTTTTCATTTCGTTTCACTCATTCTAA
>CAYRYC010000043.1:1419-7159 GCA_964428445.1 uncultured Methanosarcinales archaeon
TCATTTTAATAAACCGTAGGGCAAGAGCCCAATACTGATAAGTCATCATTCTGTTCTTGTAATCGCGAACCTAAAGTATATATTTGAGGAATAACTCTAAAATCAAATGATTCTTCCGCAACATAATCTTCTATTTGTGTGAGAGTTTGAAATGGTCCTGGCAACAAAGGATCTAAGCCCAACATTTGTTGGCAATTTGATGAAACGTCCGGACCTATAACATCTAATTTGTTTTTTTGCAATGTTGTTAATAATAATAATCTGTGTCTTGCTTTGTTCATATTGCATTCATACAAATTTTGAGTCCCGCTGAAAACAGCCCCATAAAGACCGGCTTTACCTATATATCCTGAATGACCTTCTTTTTCAGAAGTCGATCGTATTTGACCTCCGCCAAACTCTTCAGAGAGTTCTCCTAAGACAGAAGAAACCACAGGAACATCATCCGACATTAAATCATAATTATCAATATTAAAAAAATAATCCGATGCATCAAAAAAGAAAACATCTCCATAAGCAAAGACATCGTTCTTCGCAGGATAAATAAGAACCACATTTACATTATCCTCTTTTATAAATTTATTAGATGTCATACCAGTATCGTTAGCTAACAAAACATAGGTGTATTGAGTATACCCTTTCGGAACCGTATCAAAAGAATGTTCATTATCAATAACATATGTCGTTACGTTTTGTGCGAAATTTTCTGTTAGATCTTTAAAAAGTCTGGAGTTAGTATTATCTTTATTTTCAAAAACAAACATTTGATTTTTGTTCGTAATATACATAACCGTTGCTACACTATAAGGCACTTGCCAATTTTGCGTCCAAGTAATAATAGAATCTCCTTTCAAAGTTTCAGGAGTAAATAAAATATCATATTTTGTATCTCTAGCTTTCAAATCACCAACCCTGTAATTATAGTATCCATCAGCATCATCGCAGACAAAACTTAATTCAACTTCTGGCGTAGCATATGTTTTCAGCGTTCCTGATTTTTGTCCTGATGAAAAAATAATTGTTTCAAAATGTTTTACAAGACTTACTGAAATTTTTTGTTCTGTTGTTTTTGATCCGCTAGAAATAGCGGTAAAGAAAAAACCAAGTAGAACAGCTCCAATAATAAGAACAAAGATCCAATTAAAAGACATGCTTAATTGACCTTTTCTATCTTTAGTAAATAATTTCATCTTCCTTAGTTAAGAACCTGGTTCGAAGAACTGGAAGAACTAGTTGTTACCAAATCGTTAGGAGATGTAATCAAAGTTTTTCTTCCTTGTCCTGTCATAATCATTGAAAAATCTCCTGATTTTGGTTTAATACAAAGAACAGTTTTATCAAGCACAAGATTTGGTGCAAAATCTAATTTTTTTGTTTCATCAGAAGACACTAAAAAAATATTTGCTTGAGCATCGTCCTTAACACTATTTTGAATAATAAATGAAGGCCCAGAATCTAGTTCTGAAGGGATATCAGAAGAAATATCCGTACCTATTTGTTCAGTATTTACAAAACAAAGTAATTCTGCATTACAAGGGATTCTAAATTTCTCAGCAGTTACACTTCCATAATTATTATTATTTTGTATTGCTAAACTAAGATCGTCTTGAAATCTAATAAAATCAGAATCGCATTTTGTAGATAAGGTGCTTCCAATAAGTCTTGCACCAATAAAAATAATTGCTCCTGCAATTAGAAGCGTTGCAATAATTGTGAATACTTGATTTAGCTGTGCTTTTCTTTTCATTTTAAACCTTATGTTAGTTTGTCTAATATTGTCTTTGCTGTTTGCTTATCTAATTTTCCTTCTTTTAATAAAAGACTTACAAGTTTCTTTAGAGTATCATCATCTAAATGATGGGTTAATGCGCTTTTAGTAAACTTTTCTACAAAATCTTTTGGATCGATCTTACCTTGTATATTTCCTATGTTGGTTGCAAGAGATTCAATAATTTCATCACTTGATTTTCCTTTTGCTGCTTTAACAGTATTTTCAAGTGTCTTAAAATAATCTTCTCCAGGATGTGATGAAAGATTGCTTTTGCTTGCTAGATCATCAATATCATCAAATACATTGTGTTTTTTATTTGAAGACGATAAACTAACTTTCTTTTTAGCAGCTCCTTTACTTGGCGTTGACACATTTTGTGAAGCCACGGAAGATAATGCATCCAGTGCGCCTGTTTTAGATTTTTTTGTTGGTTTTTTTGTTTCAGAAAGATCCACATATTCTCCTGAACTTGGTTTTTTACCTGCTTCTCTTTTTTCAAAAATTTCTTTGCTAGGACTTGGCTTAGTTTCTTTTTCTTCTTTCGTATCTCCTGATGAAAAAGCACCTAAAATAGATTTTCGTTTTTCTTTTCTTTCTTCAATCCGTTGACTTCGCACTTCTCCCTGTTTCTCTCTTCGTTCTTGCAACATTTGCGCTCTTCTTTTCGCGGCTTCCTGTTGTCGTTTTGCAGCTTCCTGTTGTGCCTGTGATTGGCTTTGTGGAGATACTTGAGGACGTTGTTGTGTTTGCACATGTTTTAGTTTTTCAGATTGTAAATAATAAATATAATAAATTCCTCCGCCCATAAGAAGCAGTCCCAATATAATTAAAATTACTCCTAGAATATTTGTTTTTGATCCGTCGTCTGCATAGAAATCATAATCTGAAGTTGTTGAATCAGTTATACAATTTCCTTTGTAGTTACAAGTATAACCAGAAGCACAATCAAGATCAGTATCGCATTCTCTTTCTGGAATAACTTCTTGTTGACATGTTTTTACTGATTCGCAAACCCATCCGCAATCAACTCCTTCTTCGAAGCCGTCTTGTTTTCCATTTGTACATGTTCCGCAGGTTGCAACACATGGACCTCCGCAATCAACTCCTAATTCCGAAGGATCTTCGATGCCGTTAAAACATTGTAAATACAGCGGAATGTTTTCTGTTCCTGATACGCTGTTACCAGCAGCATCATATGCTGTATAGCACAATGTTTGTGGCACCAAAAGATCCAAGGGTTGATTCGTGTAAACATAAGATTGTTGAATATTTTGACATGTTGAATCATCTGTCAAACCGTATGTAAAGTATGATGCGCATTCGTGATTATCAGTACAATCAACAGAAGCACGGGTTTTATTCCATGCAGCTTGAAAAGACACCTCAGCTGTTGGAGGACTAGATTCACAGGAAGCACTTCCTGCAATTATTGTAGTATCTTCAGTTGCAGTATTTCCTGCTTTATCGCTCGCAGTAACAGAAAGAGTGTATGATTCTCCTGCACTCATAGAATAATCTATAATTAAATTATTTTTAGATGAGTCTCCATTTGTAAGAACAGTTCCGCTTGTATCAAGTAAAACATATGTATATTTGTCAATTGGAGATCCTGTTCCGTCTGTAAAAGCAATTGCTTTAATTTGACTTGTTGAACAAGTTGTTGGTGATGTTAAAATAGATAAATCAGGATTTTTTGTGTCAATAGTTATTGTTTCATATTGTTTAGAAACAACATTTCCTTTTTCACATTTTATTTGAATAATATTTTCTGCTTCATTCAAACTTAATTGTTTTTTGTGACTTGTTTCTCCAGTTGTTTGAAATAATGAAAAGCTTCCTGACTTTCCAATAAGATATTCACAAGCAGCATCTCCGCTTGTTTTAACTTCTAATAATGCTCCTGTGGTTCTATAATAGGAATCGCTGAGAACCTCTATAACAAGTGTGTTTTCGGGTTCTACATGAATAATTTTTATAGCTTCTCCAACGCTTTGTGCAACATTTCTACAAGAAATTAATTGAGTCACGTCTTCGTTATTGATTCCAAAATAAGATATTAATTTGACATGTGAAGAACCATAACTTGTTCTTTTGTTTGGATCATAAAGAGGAAATGCTTGAGGCACACCTTTTTGATTTAGATAAGTACATACAACAGGATCATCTGCTGAAATTGAAAGCGTTGTTTCTTGTTTAAGAGGATCTGTTAATGTTTGTGGAGAAACTGAGATAGTTATAACTGGATCCGTCACATCATATCCAAATTCATTTAATGTTGATTTGTAATATTCGCTTCCGTCCGTACAAATAACCATCCATGCATTTTGTTGTTCTGTTTGTGTCGTATCGAAAACAGAATAATCACTTGCTTTAATCGTGTCTGTGTGTTGAGTTGAACCGGTGAATCCGAATTGTTTTAACGAAGCGTATTGGCTTGACAAGTCAGAACCTACCGTACTCGGACCGTGTTTACAAGTAACTGCTTTTGTTGTTTCAACGGTAAATGTGAAATCTTTTGTTTTTCCAATTCCAAATTTAGGCGCTATGAGCTCAATGTCAGCACTTATTGCCGATGCCAATTGTTTTGAATAGTTTGCAGAATTTCCTGCCACATCTCTTACTTCATAACATAATGTTCCGTCGCTTACAGATGTTAAAGGAGTTCCGTATGAACCTGTGTTCATAATAGCACTTGCGCATCCAGTTCCTACAGGTTGAATTGCATATGAGAATGAATTTGTACATCCACTTTGAGTATCTAAACAAGTAATATTAATACCAAATCCTAAATCTGTTTTTGAAATTAAAGCCTGTCCTAGAGGAGGGAAAACATCACATTCTGTTGCAGATGGTTCTTTAGTGGTTACTGTTTTTGTTATTGTTGGACTTGATAATCCTCCTTGATCAATTGCAGTAACTTCCCAAGTGTATGTTGAATTTTTCTTAACATCTATTCCTGAAGGCAAAGTATATGTGAAATTTTCAGAAACAAAACTAGTCACATAGCCGTCAAGAAGAGCTGTTCCGCTGGTTGAAGATCCATTGTATAATGAAATATTGTATTGTACAGTATCGTTGATTGGTTCTCCTAAATCTAAGCTAAGAGTAGTTCCACAATCATAATCTCTACTAGTTATAATTGGACTTACAGGAGCAACCGTGTCAATTGTGAATGTGAATGTTTTTTGTTCAGGAGTGTCCGCTGTACAAAGCATGTTAATATTATAATCTCCATCTTCTAAAGTTTCAGGAATGTCAACAAGATGTTCTGTTTGAGGATCGTTACTGACAAATCCATTATGAGTAGATTCCCCATAATTAAATTCGTAATAACATTGAGCTAAAAGAGATGTTGAAAATTCAAGGGTTGGTTTTTTCTCTTGATAATGACTTCTCTCTAAAATAATATCAAACACCGTTGTTAATTCCATAGCAAATGAATAAGTATGACTTTTTTGCTCCATAGCCAAATTAAAACAAGTAACATTAATGGAATAATCAAATCTTTCTCCTAAAGGAACCACTTGTCCTTGAAAACTAAATTCTTTATCATAATATGTGGAAAATTCATGGATTGTTTCTAAAGGAAACTCAATATTAACAGGACCCAAATCATCTATTTGTTCAGGTACAGGATTTTCTATAAATGCGTAATGGCAACCCAGAAGGTCTTCAGAACTTTCTACATGAAAATTAGTTCTCATTGCAGCTGTATCTTGTATTAGTGGCGGAGTGAAATATCCAGTAAAATCAGACATTGATTCATCTTGACCAACATAAAATATTTTAGGATGATATATTATATCTCCTCCAGCAACTTCTTGTTTACAAATAACCAAAAAGGAATTTTGAAGAACATAATCCTCATTATCAAAAGGACTATCTATCGTTAAAAAAGAATATCCTGGAAAAGGGTTTGTAGCTCCTGATTGAACAACATGAAGAGAGTGCGTTTGTGTAGGACTTGTA
>CAYRYC010000044.1:0-6973 GCA_964428445.1 uncultured Methanosarcinales archaeon
CTTTGGTATCTTTGTGGATCTCCAAGTTTTGTTGCATCTCTAAAACAATGGCTTGATGAAATGGGCTTGGACAAAGATAAAATCAGAGTAGAAAATTTTACACTACCATCAAAATCAGATGTACAAGGAGAATAATTAAAAAATAAAAGAAAAAAATGAACCTAATAAAGAGGTTCGAATCCTTTGTCTACTCGATCTTCACAGGAGTCAACATAATTCTCTGCGTTAACGCCAGTCCATCTTGTATAACAATTCTGTAAACAAGCATCTACGAAAGATTGTGATTCGTCAACAAATGTACTACAAAGTTTTTTGTTTTCCATTTTTGTTGAAACTAAATAGACGCATTCTCTCATTTGTTCTGAAGAACCGAATCCTTTTGGAATTTCTAAACAAACATCAACGTCTTGTTTTAGAAGAGCTTCACAAGTAGTTTTTAATAATTCATCATCAAGAACATCACAATCTGAAGCTTTTGATTTAGTAAAGGAGAATTTTGCAACTTCTATAACGCATTCTTCAAGGTGATCAATTTTAGGTTGATCTGCACACTTCTGAATGTTTCGAGTTTCAATAGCTTTACATTTTTCTTGAAATTCATAGACAGATAAATTATCACATTTGATAACATCACCAGCCATTTCAGTTGGAACGCTTACTGTTGGAGTTGTAACAGTTGTAGTTGTTGTTATAATCTCATCAACATCTTCCACATCGGTAACTGTTGGATCAGCTGTTGGTTGAGAACTACACGCAGCTAGAACTACTAGCGCGATTATAAGTATTAAAAATAGTAATTTTTTCATCTTAGAAGGCTATATCTAGTAAAAATATATAAATACATAGGTCATCGTATATATTGAAGGCGAGGTTTTGGTATATGAAACGTATAGTAGTATTAGTATTTGTTATTTTGGCAGTTGTAGGCTTATTTCTATCAGGATGCACAAAAATACCTGAAAATCTAAACGAAACAATATCTTGTTCAACAGATTCCGACTGCGTACCTCTACCAGGATGCCATCCTAAAACTTGTATTAATTCTAAGTTCGTAGATAATTATGAACAAGCAGAATTTTGTACATTAGTATATATGGAAAATGCAGCTTACTCTAAAGAAGATTGTTTATGTGAAGAAAATATTTGTGTTAATAAAAACATGAAAGAAGAAGCTATTGTAATAGTTGAAGAATCAGAATATCAATTTGATTCATGGCATTACCAAACAACAGGAGCAAGTTTCACATCTTTATTAAAACTTGATGTTGATCTTATAGTTGTTGATCCTGAAACTCTATCCGAAGGAGACATTGAAAAATTCAACGAAGAAGGAAAAACAGTTCTAGCTTATCTTAACCTAGGAGATGCTACAGGAAATTATACCTATCAAGATAACACATGGCAAGAAATTGTTATTGAAAATGCAAACGAAATCAGCGAAACAAATTATAATGGATATTATTTAGCAGGAGTTGGATCTTACCTTAATTTTGAGGAAGAAGACGAAGACGCTGCTCCAAAAATGGTTGCATTCGTTGAACATGTAATTAATGTTCTAGGCGAAAATAAAATAATCGTCGCAGAAGACGCAGTAGCTTTACATAACTATCTCGGATTTGCAGATATGATTGATGGTTACGCAGCTCAAAATACCTGGTATAATGAAGAAACAAAAAGATTAAGTTCAGAAATAGATTCTTCAGTTTCAAAATTAGATTCAGCTCTTAATAATGGGAAATTTATTCTCGCAGTTGATTATCCTCTAACACCAAGTAAGATTTGTGTTTTTTATAGTAATTGTAAACTGCACGATTATGGATGTACAGTCACAAGTATTCATTTAGACAGAGATCAAACAACTCCTTGTAGAAATTAAAAAGAAATAAATGCTCAGCAAAGAATTTGCCGGCACCTTATAATTGATGAGCTAGTTTTTTCGATAATTCTCGAATTTTCTTAAGTTGTATTTCCATTTGTTTCTCGAGATTAATAATATCATTAGCAAGATTTTGGATTTTTCTCATATGAAGCTCTAAATCAAGAAGAACATCAATCTTTCCTTCGAAATGTTTATTCATATAATCCTTAACACGAACTTCTAAATCCATACAAACTTTAAAATGTTGCTCGAGTTCCTTTTCTTTTGCTCTTGCTTCGTTATGAAATTTGAGCAAATCAGCGTCACGAAGTTCTTTTAATTCTGCATTAACTCTTTGTCCAATTTTTTTTACTTTAATTTCATATTTTTGAATTGTATGAAGATTAGTCTCTATTTCATCAAGAAGTGTTCTTATTTCTTTATCACTACCAGAAACTTGTAATTTTCTAATATGAGAAACTTTACGTAATACATTTCCACATTGCATAATTATGTTGTGTTCTAATTTTTCTTCTTTACCTTTCATAGCATACACCTTTTATTTTAATTCGCTAAATTTTATCTCACCATCTAGAAGTTTTCTCAGAGTTTCATTTAATTCTTCAATCTTCACTCTTTTCTGTTCAGAAGAATCTCTATCTCTAATAGTTACAGTGTTATCTTCTTCGCCATCGAAGTCAACTGTTACACAGAATGGAGTTCCAATTGAATCTGCTCGTAAATATCTTTTCCCAACGCTTCCGCTTTTATCATACCATGTTACAAAATCTTTTTGCACATCTTTGAAAAGAGCGAATGCTTTCTCTTGAAGTTTATTTACAAGAGGAAATACCATTACAGGGATTGGAGCCATGTGATAAGGAATACTGAAAGTAGTCTTTCCTTCTTCTTTATCTTTTAATACATAGAATAAATCTAGTAGAGCGAATGTTGGTCTATCCGTACCGAATGCGATTTCTAGAATATGAGGAGTTGCTTTTCCACCTTCAGGTTTTGTAGCTTCTAGTTTTTGTCCGGATGCTTTTGCATGAACAGTAAGATCGTAGTCTTTTCGATCGTGAATACCACATACTTCAGTCCAACCGAATGTTCCTAGTTCAATTTCTAAGTCCCAAGCATCTTCTGCGTAGAAAGCAAGTTCGTCAGGATTATGTTGTCTTAGACGCATTTTCTCTTCAGGAATACCCATTGCTAAGAATACTTGATATGCTATTGCTAGAGTCCAAGCGTAGGCTTGATTCTTTAGAACCTTTTTTTCCAAAGCTTTTGCAAGTGTTGGAGTTTTGTTCATACTATCAAGCATGGATTTTAATGGATCAGCCTGATCTTTGTGATTCCAAAGAGGAAGTTTCATATCAGCTACTTCTGCAAACTGTTCAAAATTATTTTTTTGTTCTTCGAACAAAAATATTTGACCTTCGGCTTGAGTAAACTCCCTCATTCTCAACATGAACTGTCGAGGACTAATTTCATTACGGTATGCTTTTCCAATTTGGAAAACTCCAAATGAAAGTTTTTCTCTGAAGAAATTTAAATATCGTAGAAAAGGAAGGTAAGTTGTTGTTGCCGTTTCCGGTCTGTTGTATGCTTCTCGATCAACACCAATGGTTGTTCGCATCATAAGATTGTGAGCTTTGATTTCTTTAATCAAAGGAGTTCCATCGGGAGCTGAGATTTGATAACGATCAATAATCTTAAGAAGTTGTTCGTTTGAAGCTCCATCTAGTTTAATATCATCTAAGTCTAGACTTTTATTTCGAAAGAATTCTTCGATTAAATTATCAACTCGATAAATATTATCATTTTTATCTTTAATAAGAGGATCTGTGAAACCACCAAGGTGTCCGGATGCTTCCCAAACTTCTTTTGGAAGAACAGTTGGACATTCTACTTCGAAAAATTGGTGATTGCAGAATACTTTTCTAATTGCGTTCTCTATGTTATTTTTCAAGAGTTTTCCTAAAGGTCCGTAGTCGAAAAATCCAGCCAATCCTCCATAGATTTCTGGTGATGGTCCGTAGACGAAGCCTTTGTCTTGCATGAAACTTGCTAATTCCTTTAATTTTGATTGATGATCACTTACCATAATAGGCTAAAAGTAAGGTTCTTTTTTTAAATACTTTGCTGTCTGGGGAGCTAAATTCCATATTTCTGGGCATTCTTTGAAATACAGAGTATTTCTAAGAGTTAGAAGCGGAGAACTTATATTCCGCTTCAAACTTTGCTCATTTATGACTGAAGAACTGCCTCCAATAGAAACAATTCTAAGAGTTGCTGAAATATACGGTGTTTTTACAGAATGCGAAGGAGATTTAACAGTAATGCATAGAGAAAAATTACTCTACGAGATGGAAAAAAAACACATCCCTATATTAATCAACTATAAAGAACAAGAATATATTAAAAAAGTACTGGTAGAATATAATAGAAATATAGGAATGAACATGTACGATAATAAACCAGTAGATCTAGACTAATTCTTAAATTAAAACAGCGTATTTTTATATTACAGGTCATTTTACTCCATTTATGGTTGAAGTAATCTCTTCATTGGCAATTGTCTCCATAGGACTCTTTATTCTGAACATATTGTTCTATTTTGGAAATCTCTATGTTGCAATCCTCTTTAGAAGATTCATTTTCGAAACTAGAATTCTGACAATGATGTTCTTGATTGCTAGTGTGTTTATGCTTGGAGGAGTTCTTCTCTCAAGCGAAATTTTTGCATTAATTTCTATTCTAGGGTTTGTTGTTGTGACTAAAGGTAATTATGATTTCTCAAAAAGAATTCAGAAATTTCTAAAGAAGAAAGAAACTTACGAGCAAAGCGAACGTAAGGCTTAGAACGTAAGTGAAAAGAACCCCTTAGGACGAGTTGTCCACTGTCCTAAGAGGCGTGCGTTACATAGCAATAATTCGTGTGTGAGATGCAATGTAACAAATGGGTATATATGTGGACTGTGATTAAAATTTCGCTAAATAGTTTTTTATATCCTCCTGCTTCGTATATGTTCCTTCTGATGAATCAAGAATTAAATCAATATCATCGTCATTCCCCACATCAACAATAAGAGCATCAAGTGTACCATTTTCATCGAATTTTTTCGTTGCAGATTGATTTTTATTTCTATCAACAACAAACTGTTGTATTATTTTCCCTTGCGCATCATAATTAGTAGTAATCTCAGTATTATTTGTATAATCACATTCTCTAGATTCAGATAATATTTGGTTACTTGAATTTGAATATGTATAATATATTTCTTTCACAATTTTATGCGTCATATGATTTTTATAGACATCAACCTTAGTACCTTCAATATAAACACTATTTATTGTATAAGGTGTAGAAACAGATTTTTCTTTATTTGCAACAGGCATATACGTAGGACTATCCTTCATCCCAGAGCATGTAACCAAAAACGCTGCAATTAAGCTAAGCCATAATGCTTGTCTTCTCATTTTCTAAACCTCCATGTTCAACCCCCCAAGGTCTCTATGGATGCTTAATTCTTACAAACCACCACTCTTACTTTTCCCTAACATTGCTTATCGCGAATTTGGTTTATAAGGTTTTGCTTAAAATCTTTTGTCACAAAATGCGTGAAAGACCACACTGGAGCCTGTATCCCTCGAATCGCTTTTAGGAATTTGTAGAGTACTCGCAAGTAGTATGTAGCCATTGCGGAAATTAGGGATACCAGTATGCCCTTTTTTTGAAAGTAATGTATGAGAATTGGATACTGGCGAGATGTATAAAATGTAAAAAAGTGAGTTTTTGGTGAATTTCTGTTGTAGCTTCCACTACTACACTTAATTATATCGCCTCAAAAAAATAATAATAGTAAGTATTTGGAGGTGCTTACTATGAAACTATTATACACAGGAATATTATCTGTTGGCTGTCTTATAAGTGGTTATTTTATGGGTAAAAGCTCAAACGCAGGAGCAGTCAATGAAAATGAACGCTATAGCATAGCTATTACTGATTCTACAGCAGAACTCAAAGCCCATCACTTAGACAAAGCTTACACAATAAAAACACTTAACGAAGAAGTCTATCTTGGAGATGCTCAACACAATTTCAACGGAGCTACTGCATTAACATTTGATGAAGCAAAAAAATTCGCTAACAACACATATGAATCTCTTGAAATAAAAATTACAGAGTAGGTGAAGAAGATGGGAGAAACTTCAGAAAAACAAAATAACGAAGAACAAAATAATTTAGAGTTCATGGTTGAAGAAAACAAAGATGAACTTCCATTCGGAGAAAATGTCAAAGATATTGAAAAAAAAGCCAGAGCAAAAATAAGAGAAGAGTGGAAAGCTAAGAAAAAAGCTTTGGAATATGATAAGAGTCTTTCAAAAGGATTAGGAAACAAGTACAAAGCATGGGAAGAAAAAATCTACGACAAATTATTCTTAGTTGGCGTTAATAAATACGAAATAGATATTGAGAAAAATCTAAAAGTATATGATGAAAAAGTTAACAAATTCCACGAAATAATAGAAAACATTAGAAAAGATCTGAAAGGAGAAGTCAAATATACTCCTATTGATGAAGAGAAAGAAAATAGTCATTCGTTTTCTAGAAGAATTAAAACAATACCTGAAAAAGACAAAGGATTATTGTTTAAGAAAAATTATTATTCGGATTTAATATATATTTCAAAACGACAGGCAAAACACCTTAGAGGAAAACAAGAAGAACTCGTTACGAAATTTAAAGAAATTGCTAAATCAGAACTTAAAGAAGACCTATCAGAAGAAAAAGAAATAAAAAAAGCAAAAATAAAAAATCAACTCAACTCAGTTTCTAAAGATCTTGATGACACAAAAAAATATTGGCAACAATACATAAACCAATTCAAATATGTCGATGATGCAGTGCAGAAAAAAACATTCATGATTGAACAATACGATAATTACATTGAAACAACAGAAAACAATAGAAATTATCTAACAACTTGTTTGAGAGACACTAGAAGCATAAAGAATTTTTGGTCACTTTATGAAGGAACTTATTATCTTGACGAAAAAAATAATCAAACAAATGGTTTAATAAATATACAAAACAAATACACAACAGAA
>CAYRYC010000045.1:0-6344 GCA_964428445.1 uncultured Methanosarcinales archaeon
GTTTCTACATTACTTCGTTGATGATAATGTTTCTTGAAATCTTGATTATGACGAATAAATTTGTCAAACATAACTTTCCAAATAAGAACGCCTCTAGCCTTACCAGTATGATTTTTTTTGAACGGAATATAAGGATTCATACCTGAATCTTGAATAAATTTAAACAGTTCCCTAGAATTATACGCCTTGTCTGCGCAGAAATCAGCCATTTTAAACTGTTTAGAAATTTTCCCAATAACATCTTTAGCCATTTTAATATCAGCAACCCTGCACTCAGTAACTTCACCAGATAAGAAACAATTAGTATTGCAACCAGTGGCAGCATGAAGTTTAACCCAAACTCGTTCTTGTCCTTCTTGTTTT
This sequence comes from uncultured Methanosarcinales archaeon, assembly GCA_964428445.1. Lineage (GTDB taxonomy): Archaea > Nanobdellota > Nanobdellia > Woesearchaeales > SKGA01 > SKGA01. The sequence goes on from CAYRYC010000045.1 coordinate 364, forward strand.
CCCCATTTATGATCGAACCATCTTGCGAATTGGCTAGTGGAAAACCCAGTAGCATCTATGGCGCCAGTAGTTTCGAAAGGGATGAAAGGAAGAGAACTAATTTTGATAAGCTTATCAAGAATTTTTGAAAATTCTTCTTCATTGAAGAAATTACTCAAGCTTTTGAAACCAGGAGATTTACTAATTAAATGCTCTCGCTTCATTTCCTTAAGAATACTAACTGATTTTCTGAAATCTGCTTTATGATAAATAGATATCATCATCGAGAATAAACGATCTTTCTTGCTGAAACGAGAACGACCTATTTTAATCATAGGTTCTTCTTCCACAGCTAAGAACAATAATTCATTAAGTAAATCTTTGAAATGACCATATTCGTGGATTCTCGCTTGATCGTAAGAAGAGAAACAACGAGAAGGAGTTTCTTTCTTAATAGGTTCGGGTTGTTTAATTGGTCTTTCAATATCTTTTCCTCGTTTTAATGTAGAACGACGAGTTTTAGTTTTCTTACCAACTATAGCTTCTTCAGAACGCTCCAACTTAGCAAAAGTTGTCTGACCTTCGTAAAATGTAGGATGCATCTCAATAACTCCAGAACCATCAATACCACCTGCGACTTTAATAACTTCATCAGTACTCATTTTGCAACACCTTTGTGATGATTGCAGAAAGCACAACCTTCCGAAGGAATAGAATCGTTTAAACATTCAATTGCATTATTGAACAATATTAAGGCTCTTACAGGGTCGACTTTCACAGAGACTAGTGTGGTGTTGAAATCTATACATCCTCCTTCAAAAGCTTCTTTAGGGCTGTAGAATAGCAAGTATGCTGTGTCGCTGACATCGAAACCTTCCTTATCTAAAAGAAAAGCGTAAGAATCTAGCTGGTGTTGATAATAACCAACAGTCTCATCTTTTGGCAAAGCGCCTCGAGTCTTATAATCAAGAACAACTAATTCTTTATTCTTAACAAGAATCTCATCAACAGCTCCTCTGAACAAGTGTCCTTCAGGGTTGGTCCAGCGAATTCCTTGCCAGTTGTTTCTCCAACGATCTAAAACTTCTTTCTTAGTGAATAACTTACAATCAGAAAGCTCATTGATCTCAGGAGGAAGCTCATCTTCGAATCTGAAAGTATCGAAATAAGTTTTCAGAACTCTATCGACCCCGCCAGGAAGGCTAGGGAATATTGAACTAGGTCTTCTGATTCTAAGATTCTCTTGTAACCAGAAACATCGTTTACAATCTTTGAATAAAGATAGTTTCGATGGGCTTAATTTATGTTTTGTTTGTGTTATTTTATTTTTCATTTTAATCACTTTCGTGATGTTAGTACATCAACGTACATTTTGTTAATACTATTTGATTTATAAGTTTTGTGTAGAAGTTGTTACTTGTGAATGAAAAAAACACTAATTTTGTTAGTTCAATATAAGAAACTTTATAAATGTAAACCTATTTAGAACATCGTGAAGTGTATGGATTCAGAAAAAGAACAACATTCAGAAGAGTTTTTCAAAAAATTAATTAAAACACAACTAAAAGAAAAAGTTTTGAAAGCAAAAATAAGCTTCGACGGACGTAATTTCCTTATACGATTACCTAAGAAGCTAACTGAAACTTTAAACTGGACTAAAGAAAATAATAAAGATTTCGAAGCAGAGTTCACATACGATTTATCTTCAGCCGAAGAACTAAAAGAATTAAAATGTCAAATAAAGAAAAGAACCAAGAAGAAAGCGTAGAAGACAAACTAGAACGCTTAAGTCACAAACTAGATCTCTACGATAGAGAGATAATAAGAATAATAATAGATCAAAATAATAGATTCTTCTCAGTGAATGAAGTAGCGAAAGAATTAGGGATAGCATGGAAAACAGCAGACAAACACATAACAAAGCTCATAGAATTAGATTTATTGACGGAGGAAGATCATGAGTGAAAGAAAAGTAAAAGGATACAATAAAAAAGTACGAACCAACAAAGGAACTAAAATAGTAACAGTAAAAAGTCACACCAGAACAAAGACAAACAAAAGAAAAAGAAGAGTAAAATTGAATATGAAATGAATTAATCTTCAAACAAAGGTAAATCTTCAAAATGACTCTTTTCAGTTCCTTCAACATCAATAATTAATGAATCAACACCTTCTGTTGATTTAGTAATTTCTAAATATTTTTTCTCTCCGTTCACAATAACATAAAATTTATTGTTTTTCTTTTTGATTTTGAGAATTAATTGTTCAACAGTATATGGCTTCTTTTTAGTAACAAAATGAGTTACAGGTGAGTCGATTCCATTTTTGTGAATTTTAGAAATAATTTTATATTCAAAAGAAGAATTCAAGAAATGCTTTTTCGAAATTAATAAAGATTCATCACAAGCAGATAATATATGGTTCGACATAGCAAATTTAGAGCCTCTGACATAATCGTTAAAATAAGCAAGAATAACATGGATTTTATATTCGGATCGTATTTCTTCAAGAATGTGCGCAAAGTCAGTATCGCAAGCAATTAATATAACTTTATTTATATCTCCTTTACTTAAACGAGTAACTAAATCTTTTACAATAAGAGAATCTACACCCTTCTGACCATATTCACCTTCGCCTTTCTTTTGACATCGTCCTTGTCGCACTATAAATCCAGGAATCGAAGAAATCATATTTATAAAATGGTCATGATTTTGTCGTCGAAGTTTTTCATCGACAGTAGGATTAGGACTTTGATACGGTGGAGCCGTATAAAAATATATTTCTCTACACCACAAAGAACATTCCTTAGCAAGAAGTCGTGAAAATTTGTTAAGATCATAATTTATTGGTCTTCCATCTCCAAAATGACTTGCAATTTTTCCAAGGTATGCTGCATCAATAAAAACTATTGTTGATTCCATTAGTTTAGATGGTAAGAACTAGTTTAAAAAAGTATTGAAAAAATAATAAAAAGGTCATCTTACCTCCTCGTAAGGACGTAAGGGCTCATGTTAGTTCTTAAAAATCACTAGACATATATAAAGTTTTGTATTAATACGTACCGATTTTTTTATAAATTAAACTTGATAATCAGAATTTTTATTTAAATTTTCTTTATCTAGTTTTTCTCTTATTGCTTCTAAAATGAACTCTGCACGACTCCTATAGCCTTTTTCGCTTTTTTTCCAAGTAGAATCAATTAAGTTAACTAATTCAGAAGGTATGCTTACATTGACATAATTTTTTCTCATGTACTGTATATGTACAGTAATTTTTATATATCACTTATTGTTACCTGTACTGTACATGTAACGTGTAAGAGGAATAAAAATGACTAAAAAAACTAAAAATAAATCTAATATTAATGAAACATCAAAAATATTATTAATCATCGGAGGAAGCATATTAGCTTTATTTCTAATAATCATGTTCACAATACCTTTCTCATACACAGCTACTAAAAGTTATACTGAACAAATTCCTTATACAGATAAAGAATGCGAATCAAAAGATTTATCTCATAATATTGACTGGGGAACTGCGTTCGGAGAATGTGATCAATACAAATGCACAGAATACGAATCTGTTTGTGTTGAACAAGAATGGGACTGGATGAATTTCAAATATGTTTGTGTAGATTATGAAGACGAATGTATTTATGAAGAATGTTCTTTATACACAGATAAGTGTGCAGTTATTGTTAAAAATCTTGATTCTGAAAGTGGCTTCTTTAGTTTAAGAGGTTTATATCAAACAAAATATGGCGGCACAAAAGAGATAACAACCGTTAGTCACAGATTACAAGCACAAGAAGAAAAAGTATTTACTTGGCAATATACTTTAAACTATGATAACAAAGGAAAATGTTCGTATAATCAATTTAAAGTTCCAACTAAACAAATTTGTGAAACAATAACTAAATATCGAGATGAAAGAAAAACAACCAAAGTTACTCTTTCAGCAACATTAATTCAACAATGGACAGGAATAGCTCCAAGTTACATTCACGAATAAATAATTATTTATTTTCTTTTTTTATTGTCAATAAAAAAAAGAATCCCAAAATAGCTACTGCAATACCAGTCCCCATAATTATTTCTAAGACAGGGGGAACTTGAGCCCAATCATACCATAACTCAAGAAGCCGTTTAGCGCCCTCAGCAAGAATAATAAACATTGCTACAGCAATACCTACTGCCAAATCTTTTCTTGCTTCAGGACTATTAATTTTAGTCATTTTTCATTATTTTTAAAAGAGCTTTTTTTAATTTTTCAATTCCTTTTTCTTCTAAGTATTCTATATCTCCAGGGGTTCCCTCGAACTCAAAATCATATAAATTGCTATTACATCTTATTTTTCCATTTAATTTCATTTTTTACCTCATAATTCAATTTATTTCAGTAAATTTAACACCCTTTATTAATCTATTTGACAAGTGTCCTGTGAACAGTTTTACCGCCGAACATTAATTATTTTTAAATACTACTCTTCATTTCTCTGTTTTTATGACAGATAATCCTCAACTTAAAAAAGCAGTAAGAAAGTACTTCGACATGGATAAAACAGAAGTGCAGTTTGGACAAAATCAAGATCAAGTTGCTAAAAGTTTCAATTCAACTCCTGATACTCAGAAAGTCACAACTGAAACACAATCAGCAAATGATTCAGTTAATGCATCTCCAGATGTTTTATGTGGCAAAGAAGAGTTAGTTAAAAGAAGTTTTAATGCAGATCCTGATTTTGAAGAAGGATTTAATTCACAACCAGACACAGATAATAGTTCAAAAGATAATGAACAGGTAGAAGAATGAGTTGGGAAATGATTGCTGGTTTAACAGGTATCGTAGCAATTATTATTGCAACATCATCGTTATATTTTACAAACAAAAAAAACGATAGGAGTTTATTCAATGAACTTACAGCAATGTTTTTTGAAGTACACAATCGATGGAGCGATTTAAAACAAACTCCAAAAAAACAAAGAGATTATGATTATAAGCTATTTAACACAATAGAGTATGTTTGTTATCATGCAAACAGAAATAAAATTGTTAGAAAAGGATGTGTAGGCTATTTTAGGGATGCATTTGCCGATTACATTAATAATACTTTGAAAACTCATGCTTCGAAAGATTTCACTAATGAGAAAAAATATGCTGAATGGAAACGATTCTTAAAAAGAACAAATAAAAACACTATTTTTTCTTTAAGAGTTGATATAACTCATATCCGATGAGAACTGCTCCGCCTATTTTAGCAAGCCCTTCCCAAAATTCTTTTGATTGTCTATCTTTAAAATGATGTTCGAATTCTTCAACAGAAGAATAACCTGCAACTTGTAAATATTTTTGAAGTTGGAAATAATTATTTTCTCCAGTAGATTTAATAATATCTAAAAATTGTTTCATCTCATTAGTTGAAGCTTGATGAATTTGAATCTTATCAGAAAGATTAGCCAATAACAATCTATCTTTAATATTTAGTCGGTTCATTTTTTCTCACCTTCCAAAGGGCCAAAAATAATATTTTTTGCTCTAATTTCAGATTCCACTTTAACACTTAAATCATAAATTTTTTTGCCTTGCTTTTCTATTTTTTTAGTTATTTTATTATAGTAAGAATCCGCAATATACCAGAATACACCTAAGACTGTAATTAAAGATGCCAATAAACCAATACTTATTTCTAATGTCATTAAATAATTATCCTCAACAAAAAGATATAAATGTACTTTCACTTATAAATTCTTGCACAAAAACTTAACAAATTTTTAAAAGAAATTAACCCAACTGCTGTTAGAGGAATGGACCGAAAAGATGTAATTAAACAAATTAAACGTATTATTAAAGAATACTACACTTTTTACGGATATGATGAATTTGCAAACTATCTAATTAAACTTAGATCAACTCCTGGCAAAATGAATGATGAACTGGAAAATTCACTAATTGTAATCGACGAAGTGCAAAATATTCGCATGACCGATGATAGTAAGTTTAAA
>CAYRYC010000046.1:0-6098 GCA_964428445.1 uncultured Methanosarcinales archaeon
CAAATGCACGAATACTGTTGTATATTTTGGAGAGGAACAAATCTGCGATCTTACTTTGTATAACAAAGATGATACTCCTTATTATAATATAGCTGGAGTTTTATCTTCTCCTGATGAGACTGTTGATATTGATTTAGAATCTATTGGTTCTGGAAGAACAAGAGATATTTATTCTTTAATTGTTGATACTGATAATTTAGCTGAAAAAACACGTTATGAAATTTCATTTAACGCAACTTATAAATCATCTCGAGGAGAATTATTTTCTTGTGATGCTCATTCTTATTTTACTATGAAATCAAAATCTTCTAGTGGTTTGTTAGGAGGATCAAGTTCTGAAGAAATCGTTGAAACGCCATCAAAACAGGAAGTGAAAAAGATGACTTTTATTCAAAGAATTAAATATATTCTGTCTTCTATCTTTTAAATTAACCGTCTATTTTTTAAACTAGCTCGTATTGTGATTTATTATGATTTGGCCAGTAATACAACTTTTCCTTTTGACATTTGTTCCTTTCGTAGAATTACGACTGGCTATTCCTTTGGGAATTTTAGGAGGATCTTTAACATTACCTTTTGGAATTGTTATTTCAGGATTAAGTCTACATCCTATGTATGTATTTTTAGTTTGTATTTCTGCAAATTTTATGTTAGCAGTTATTCTTTACATTATACTATATTATATTGATGGTCTATTGCGACGATCTTTTATGCATGGAAGATATGCTAAATTGCGTGATAAAAGTAAGGCTCGTCTTGAAAAGTTTACTAAGAAATATGGCGCGATAGGATTGGCATTGTTTATTGCAATACCTCTTCCTGGAAGTGGTGTGTATATGGGAACTCTTGGAGCTTTTGTATTAGGTCTTGAAAGAAAGAAATTTTTAATTGCAAGTGCAATTGGTGTAACTCTTGCTGGAGCAATTGTAACTATTCTTACAATAACAGGTATGAGTATTTTTTAAAGCAATCTCTCATAGTCAGCTATGATTACTCCACCAATATCTTTTGATTCTACAACGCCGTGTAATCTTCCTTTACTAAGATCAACTATTGATTGCGCGAGTTCCATTCCAATATCATCGAGATTAATTCCTACTACAGAAATACTTATTTCTTGGTGGCTTGCCATGGAAACTTGCTTTAGTACTGCCTTTTGAGGATCTTTACTTGTTGTGTGTAATCCGTCTGTGAGAATGATTATATGTTTGATTCCTTTTGCGGATTCGAGAAGTTTTCTTGATTCTAAAATCGCTAGGGCAATATCTGTTTCTGCTCCTGGTAATATTTTAGTTAGTGGAGAAACGAATGTGAATAAATCATTTGTTAGTTGAACATGATCTTGTATTTCGCTACCAAATAAAACAAGACCTACTTTATTTCGATCTTTTATGGTTTTATGTGCGAGTGCGACTCCTGCTTTTTTTGCAAGTTTAAGTTTTTCTCCTTTCATACTTCCGCTAACATCGAGAGCATAGATTACATTTATTTCTTGTCTTGATTCTCTTTCGTATGTGTGAAGGTCTTCTTCATGAACATTTTTATGTCCTCGACGAATTGCTGTTTTGATTGCTTCTTTAACTGAGATGTCTTTGTATCTATCGCCTTTTCTAAATGGTCTACTAAAACTTTTTTCTCCTTGCATGTCTGAAGCGAAATGAACGTGTTCTCCGAATGTCGATGAATGTCCTTTTTTCTCTTGGTATTCTTCATCGATTAAGAAAAGAGCTGCACTGAGAAGAGATTCTTTTGTGAATTGACCTCGCGCTGTTATTATTCCTTTTTCTTGGAGATCTTTTGCGCTGTCTTTTAATCGTTTTTTTAATTCTCTTTGGAACTCAGGAATTTTAACATTTTTATCCACGAATCGTGGATCATATCCTGTTAGTTCTCGAATTAAAGTATTGCCATATAATTTTTTTGCATTTTTATAATTGTCAACCATTTGTGCAAACATAATATCTGGCATGAATGAGCCGACATTTTGATTGAATGCTTCTTGTACTATCATTCCTTCGTCTATGTTTTGAATGTCTGAGTTGAGAACCGTGTGTGCTAATCTTTCGTGATCGTCTTTTAGATTTTGTTCAAGACTTCCGTCGAGTTCTTCGCCTGGATTGAAATCATCTATAGACTTAACATTATCATCTGCTTCCATGACTGTATCGATTCCTGGAGTATCTTGTTTTCCTTGTTTACTTTCAGGGAGCTTCGTCTTCTGATAAGGAAAACTTACTTTCTTCGCAGAATTGTTTGAATTCTTCTCGGATAAATTTGGAAGGAGTTTTTGTGTATGCTAAAGAAGGTTTTAATTTAATTCGATGCGCAATTACACTTGTTAATGCTTCCATAATATCTAGAGCTCGAACTTCTTTGTGCTTGTTTAGTTTCGCGATTGCTTGTGATCTTTCGTATAAACCAATACTTGCTCTAACACTTGGTGATTTTTCCAAGTCAGGATTTTTTCTTAGGTCTCTAAGAAATTTAATCATTGCTGTATATAGTTTGTCAGGGAATGGAGTCATTTCTATTCCTCTGCTTTTTACAATAAGTTCTTCATCTTTTTGTGTTGTTGGATAATGAACATAAATTAAATCGAATCTATCAAGAAGAACATCACTTAATGGTTCTGTGTTTGTATCTTCAGGGTTCATTGTTCCGATAAATACAAAGTCAACTTTGATATCAAGATCAAATGATCCTATTGTTACTTTATTTTCTTCTAATACTTGCAGGAGTGCATTTTGTAATCTTTGTGAACATCGATTTAACTCGTCGAAGAATAAAACGCCGTTGTGTGCTTTGAATATTTTTCCTGGTGTGAATGCTTCTGGACTTAGTGGTCCGTATTTCATAGCTTTCATTGGATCGATATCTCCAATAAGATCTTCAACACTCAGGTCTGGACTTCCTTGTACTCTTACGAATAGTTCTTTTCCTTTGAATGTCTTTGTTTCTATTTTTTCCTTGTTTTCTGCTGCACGAATGCAGTTTGGACAGACTGGATCTGAAGGCTTACAATGGAATCCGCACTCGTTGAGAACTTGAGGTTCTAGAAGTTCTGCTACATCTCTAACGATGGTTGTTTTTCCCATTCCTGGAGAACCAATTAGTACGACGTGACGTCTTAGAATGAGTGCTGATGTTAGTTGTTTCTTGACATCGGAGAGCCCGATGATTGACGGATATGATTTTTTTGTGAAGTCTTGGAATTTCATCTCAGTTTGCCAAGACGATTATGTATATAAGAGTTGCTAGAAACGTTTATTAATGATAAAACTACTGGGAATCGATTTTTCGTGAATTTCTGTGCCCTGTTCGCCAGTTTACAGTTAGAAAACCATCATGCACTTTTCTCGCTTCTTCTTTGTTTTCAGCTCTTCAAGTGCTTCTTCGAGCATTTCTCGATCAACTTTTTTTCTTCGTCGTCGAGGATCGATAATGAAGTATTTGTTTGGATCTTTCTTGCTCTTTTTGTAAATAACTACGTACTTTGATGTGCTTTTTGTGCCTCGCAGTGCTCCTGCGTTCACACGTACTAATAGAATCTTTTCTTTCATCAATAAACTGTCGATATAATTTACGTCGAAATCTCTTTCAACGATGAGAATTCCTTCTTCTTCTGCTTTATGCATGTATCTGTTAGCAATTTTTTCTGCAAGTTCTATTTGTTTCTTTGTATATCGTTTGAATCGATAATCAGGATATGTATAACTTTTATCTTCTATGATTATTTTTGGTTGAAGACCTTTTTCCTTTGCATAAAGTGCAAGTCCAAATATAGAAGATGCTTTTGTTGGAGCGATAATACTTCGTAGCCAGATTTCTAGTTCGTTCTCTTCATTCATCTCAGTTTCGTTGTTAAAATAATTTAGAATTGAGAGAAGTGCAGATGCCGCCCCAGTGTAATTTGTCGTCTGTTTGTACGACTCAAGTACTATCATAGTGTTGGATTTAAAGAAAATCCAGTTTATAAACTTTCTTTTTTGACAATTTTTGTGATTTTAGCTTTATTTGACCTTTATATTCTAAAAAGGCTCTACTATCGTTTAGTGTAACTAACAAATAGTAACATTTATAAATGAACATTTATTTTAGTATATTGTGATTAATATGAATATGAAAAATACTATGAACTACCTAACAAAATTCACTCTTAGCGCTATTATTATTGGTCTTATATCAAGTTCATGTAAAAAAGAAGAGGAAGTTCCTCTTAACAAACAATTTCAGTATGATTTAGGAACTCCTGAATTCGTAACTGCACTTCCAACTAACGATTATACTATGCCTTCAATTTCTTTATCTGATTTTGATGCTGATAATAATCTTGATTTAATTGTTTCAAGTCAAAATACTGGAAAAATTCATATTGCTTATGCTAAAGAAGATGGCACATTTAATGATTTTTCTGATACTTACCAAGTAGCAGATGGATTCCAAATTACTGATGTCGCATCAGAGAAGGATGGAAATATTATTAAAAACTTTATTGTTCTTGCTAGTAACTCTAAAGTTTATTATCAAACAACATCAGCAAGTAATAATCCAAATACTAATCTTTCTGAAATAGCAACTGCTCCAAAATCAACCGCAAATAATGGTATGCTTGGTTCAGATTTTTTTGATTCAGATTCAAATATTGATCTTTTATTAGCAAAACAAGATGATGATAAGGATCTACGATTAGTGTATCTTTATGCTGGAACAGATATGGGAGATTATATCTATGATTCTAAACCTATTTGTCTATTGCCTCAAGACACTAAATCATTTGATATTACTGATAATGTTTTATTCGTTTTAGATGCTAATGATAAGGTTTACAGCTATGATTTAATCAAACATACAGAACCATACGATGATTAATTTTTTATTATTATTTCTTTTTTTATTCTCATTATAGATATACTTATAAAGAATTAAAGCTAGAATAAGCCTGTGTAAGGTGATATCATGCCATTATTTGGAAAAACAATTAAAGATCCTGTCTTAGAAAATCTAGAAGCTAAAGAAAAAGGCATTTTTACTCTCGAGAAACACGAGTTAAATCTTGCTGATGATATTATTTCTAATATTAAGAATGCTGAAAAGCTTGTTAAAACAGGAATTGATAATACAAAACATATTATTGAACGTAGAATGCATAATCATCCAGATTCGCATGATTTGGATTTTAAAGATGTGGCTGATGAATTTAAAGATGCTTCTGAGTTATTTGATAAGGCAAAACATGCATCTGTTTCATTTATGGAGGATATTAAAAGGATAACAAAAGCAGTAGTTGAGTGTGAAAATATAATTAATAAAAGTCTTCCTTCTGTAAGGGCTTCAAAAAAAGAAATTAAATATTTGGTGTTATTCAAACAGTCTGAATTCGATGCTATACATGAATTACCTCCTATTGATGGTTTGATGATTAATTTGGCTAATAAACTTAAGGACTTAGAACCTTTTATTAAAAATTTAAATGAAAATGTGAGAAGACCAAATAAAGATCATGCTATTATGAATCGTAATAATGAAATTCTTAGAGGAGTACTGCTTCAATTTGCTAATTTGAATAAGCATCATAATGATATTCATAAACGTATGAATAGATTTAAAGATATTCTTCACAATATTAATCATAGGATGAAAGAGATTAAGTTCGAGGATCATAGGCTTCATGCTGAAGTTCTGGCACATCTTAGAAAAGCCCGAGAAGCTGATATTAAGAGAAATAAGTTCAAGATGGCAGCATAGTTTCTTCTTAGCTACTCTGAACCCTTAGAAAAGTATTTAAATAAAGACTATTTAAAAAGGACTACATATAGTCCTTATTATTACTACTATGTGAGGTGTAATCATGAAAATTTTTAAAGGTAAATTGCAAAAAGACCGTTCTGCTTCCATGCAGCTGTCAATTAACGCAATTGTTATTCTAGTTATGGCTATGGCAGTCCTAGGACTTGGCCTTGGTATCATTCGAGGAATTCGAGGACGAGCAGATAGTTTCTTAGATTTTGATATTGATCTTTCAGAAGATGCAAGTGCAACTAAAAGAATTGCAAATCTTAAAGAAGAGTTAACTCTGAAAGCAGGAGACGAATTTAAAT
>CAYRYC010000047.1:0-5887 GCA_964428445.1 uncultured Methanosarcinales archaeon
CTTCATTTATTATTTACACACAACAACTAGACGATAATACCATTGAGCAACTAATGGAATCTAAAGAAATTTATTTTCTCATGCAATCATTAGGAAAATATCAATGGGTCATTAATGTTGTTACGGAAGACATCGAATTATTTTGCAAAGAATACTTGAGCGATAAACATTTTGAAATTTATCCTATAATTAAATCCATCCCTGATGATTACAATCCATTTAATTTATCTATAAAACCTAATCTTCTAAAAAAAGATCAAAAGAAACAATTAGACACAAAAGATTATCAAATTCTTAAACATATAGCTAAAAACCCTTTAGACTCTTTAATTAATATACAAAGTAAACTTGAAATTGATAGAAAAACAATCAAGTCAAGAATAAAACAATTTGAAGATAATAATATAATTCAAAAGTTCAGATATGGAATTAATATTTTCAAGATAGGATGCATAGCATATATACTAAAGATAGAAGTAATTCCAAAAAACAAACAAAGAATCTTAGAAGAGATACGACAAAATAACTTTTCAGGATTCATATTTGAATCTTATAACAATTTCACAATGCACTATCTTCCCCCATCACATAATGAGATAAGAGAATTTACAAAATATTTAGAATCAATAGATCCTACTATTAAAATAGATGTTATTCAAAATACAGAATTCTTCAAAGTGAAACTTGTTCCAGAAATAGTCGGCGAAATTTTTGAAAAAAGATCTAAACCAAATCTGTAATACTTATTTCAATTTTGCTTGTTCCCAAAGTTCTGAAAAGAATTTTTTGTATTGTTGATGTATTTGCTCCGAACTTATTTCAATTGCAGTAGGTCTTTCTCCCCAAACGAGATTAATGACTTTATCTTTAATTATAATAACACCAAGAGGGGTTTCATTAGATGTAAATCTTAATTTTATGTTTTTGTTTTCTTTGAATGCTCTCTTCATTTCTTTTTTTATACTTTTATGTCCAATAGCCCTATCTTGAATTTTTTTCTCTTCTAGTTTTTTATGAAAATTCGCAAGGAAAATCCTTGTTGCATCTGTTTGATATTCATTTTTGAATGCAAATGCCCAATAAAAATCATTTTCACTCAGTTCATACGCTATTCTATTAAATAGTGCTTTGAATGCATTGAAACCTTCGTGAATCACGCTGACTTGTTTTTTTCCTGCATTCTTTTGTTTTTCTCGAAGTTCTTTGATAACTTCTTTTAACTGTCTTTTTCTCTCATCTAAGATATTAAGAATTTCTGCAGGATCTGAAGCTTGGAAATGTTTAGTTTTTGATACTATAGTAAAACTTGCTAATCCTTTTTCTTGTAGTTTATGTATTGTTTCATAGACTTTTGCTGCTTGTAATTTGGTTTTTGTTGTTAGTGGTCCAATTGTGCTTGATCCAAGTTCTACAAGGGCGAAATATACTTTGATTTCCCTCTCTGTAAAGCCTAGTTCTTTGAATAATTCAGTGTTCATATTGTTTGAAAAGCAATCACAGTATTTAAATCTTATTCTCCAAAAGGGGTAAATTAAACTCATATAGCTTATAAGTAATCACTCTAATATGGTAAAAAAGGACTTCTTAGGGGATAATTGGCTTAAATATAGACCTCCAGAAACACCCGTTATATTTACAACTGCTAATGGATTCAATTTGGCAATAAAAGATGAAAGTCAAAACCTGACAAACACATACAAAGCAAAACATGGTTGGATGATGGGGCTTGACTATTTAGAAAACCACTATCCAGAACCATTTATTTATTACTTAGGTTCAACAGGAAACGCTGCAATGGCAGATTTTGCATACGCGGATATGCTTAATGAAATACTTGGAAAACAAAAAGTCACAGTAGTTTGCTTTTACCCAAAACACTACGACAGCAAAATTCTAGGACCTGATAGCAAAGGAAAAACAACAACAGGTTCAGATATTAGGAAAAAATTAGAAACATATCAAAGCGGAAAAGTATTACAAGTAGATTTCGAAGAAAAATATTGGTTTGATAATTTTGAAAATAATTATACGCCTTGTCTTGACTTAATGAATGAAAACGGATTTAATGTTAATAAAAATAATTCTAAAGACATAACCGAAGGATTTAATCCGACATACAAACAAGTAATGGAAGAGTTTGCTAAGCAAATTAAAAAACAATACGGCAAAATACCAAAAACTCTTGCAATTGTTCAGTTTGGAGCAGGAATGCTCTACGACGATACTAAACTTGTTATTCAAGAAAATAACCTACCAATAGATATTATCGCAGTAAGCACAGGAAATATTAACACAATAGCGGACAAAATATGTGACAGTTCAGAATCATGGCAAGAAAGTCTTGAAGATTTAACAAACAAAGGACATACATATGCGAAAAATTCAGGAGATCGAATATACAACATAAGTGAAGATGAAATTAAAAAAGGTTTACAAATTTGCTCAAATCTAAACATAGAAGCAGAAGCAAGCGGAGCGGCCAGTTTGGGATTTCTAGAAAAAGTAAATAAAATAATCAAAAAGAACTATGACTTAATAGCTGTAATTAACACAGGAAATGGAATAAAATAATCCTAAACCAAATCTGTAATACTCAAATCATCAATTGTCGGATCTGGAATGTTTTCAGGATCGAAATTAGGATCTAAATAATCTTCTGGCGAAGTTCCAGTTGCTTGTTCTAAATAAGATTCATCTCCAGTCTCATAATATTGCTGTAAGTAATCTAAATTTGTAAATTCATTACAAAGAGCTATGTTCTGTGTTAGTTCGACATAGGAACACACTTCGCTGTCTCCTAATAATAAGAAGGTTATATAACAGTCTTCTCTAGAAACTTGATCTTCAATCTGCGAACAATAAGAATAGTCTCCGTATGTTTCTGCGACAAATGTATAACAATGTCCAGCCATTGTTGGATTTTCCATAACACTACAATATCCTGCTGCTTCTTCGACAGTTGATGATTGAGTTGCTTTAGTTAATAAATCATCAACAGGCACATCATCATCAGGCTCATCATCAACAGGCTCAGTCGTTTTCGGTTCTTCTATAATTACTTCTTCCACAGGTTCTGCAGTTTCTTGTTCTTCTTCAGATGCTACAATCTTAAACGATCGCGATGCACGCGAAGACTTTGCGCCATAATATGCAATAACAGAAATTTTGTAGAGACCAGAATCCATATCATCTGGAAGAACTTCGCTTTCAATAAAATCTCTTCGCGTTTGTATTCCTCCTGCTTTTTCCCATTGAGTTACAATCCTATCAAGAGAATCAGTAACTACAAATTTGTATTGCGTTTCTATAAGTCCAGGATCTCCTTCATTAACAGTAGAAATATCCATCTCCAATGTATCTCCTGGTAAGAGAACTGTTTCTTTAAGATTTATTTCCAATTCAAACAATTGAATTTTATCTTGTCCGCCATTCAAAGAACTCAGGAGAAAAAACAATCCTCCGCCAACAAGAATTAAAACAACTAACATAATGCCTATCTTCGTAATAGATGAAGAACTTACTTCATGTTGATGCTTAACACTTGGAGGAAGAGGAGTGTGCTCGCGATTGTGGAGTCGAACGAACACACTATCCAAAAGTTTTTTGTCATAGCCTTGTTGAACAAGGTATGAATATAATTGATTTGCAGGATAACCGCCTGCTAAAGTTGTTTGTACATAAGTGTACAATTGTTTGTATGATTGATCAGAACTTGTTGTTTTACCTTGATCTTTGTGAGACTCAGAAAATGCTTGAACAATTTGTTGTTGATTATATCCTTGTTGTAAAAGCACTTGCTCTATCTGTTCTTTTGAAAAGCCATTTGCAAGTTGCGTTTTGATATAATCGGATAATTGACTCATTGTTCACCCATAAAATCTGGATTAATTTCAGGATCAAATTCACTTTCAATGCTTTGCTCTATTTCAATAATTTTGGGAAGTAATTGTGATCTGTATTTATTTGAATAATAATCTACTTTTGATAATTTGTCCATGTCGTCAAAGCAAAGAGGCGGAGGAAATTTTAAAACAGTAAATTCTAAGGAATTATTTTCATAGAGAACATCACCACTTAGTTTCCAAGGCATGTCTTCGCCAAAATCAACTCCTCCCCACATCATAGGTTTCATAATAACTGGTTCTTCAGGAATCCATCTTTTATCTTCTGATAATAATAAATTGTTAGGGAATTCTGCAGTTCGTTTACATTTTGCAGGAATAGTTATTCCTTCGTCGGATAAAAAGAATCCTTCGAAAACATATCTCCCAGGAATAAGAGTCGTAAAAGCAGATGATTCATTTGTTCTAAAAATAATTGTTTGTGAAAAAGATTTTTCAGAAGGTTTAGTTAGTTTTGTTAGAGTAATAAAAACGCTATCAGCAATTTCTTTTTCTTGAATACTATTGGAAGCCATATCCAATACTTTAATAGAAGTATTAATCTCTTGTAGCCTATTCATTTCGAATAAACCAAGATTTAGATCTACACCTTGCTTAGTACTTATTTGTTTAGCCACAGGCTCATAGCCCTCTTTTCGTAATTCAATATAACCATTCATTAGCAAAGGTGCTTTTCCTGAAAAATAGGAAACATTGAATTCATTATCAAAAACAGTTTTCCCTAATAGTTTCGAGGTGAATGAACCAATACCTGCACTGACATAAACATCTTTTAATGGTTGTTTAGTATAACTATCAATAACTGCAACGGAAACATTACCTGATAATAATTGATCAGGATCGTGGAATAATTCAACCGCTTCGGGAGAATTAATTTGCGTAGAAATAATAGACTCAGATTCTGAACCAAAATCATCAAACTCAGCAACGGAAGGATCAACAGTAACTTCAACCCAGGAAGAATCCCATTCTAAAGGACCATTACCTTCTGCAAAATCAGTCCAAAGTTTGTTAAAACGAATATTAGATTCCAGAGCAAAATTAAATGTAAAAGATTCTGAACCCGATACATCGTCTTCATGAATAGAAACAACAACAGGGTATGAAACATCATAGAAAAAATTATAGAATTGTTCAGGATCTGATTGTCCGTGAATTTCTCCAAAACTTTCTGCAAAATCTTGATACTTAGGAGATAATAAATCTCCTTCTGAAGGATTTATTTTCAAATAATAATCTTGAGGGAAATATGTATGAGTTACATCAATATTAGGACTTGTTAAAAAAGTATTTCCTCCTATTGTAAACTGATTGAAAAAAGCTTGTTCAGAAAGTGAAAGAGCAGATGTATTCATGGTAAAAAATAATTCAGAACCAAACACATTTATCACAGGAATATATGTTTGAAGAAGTTCTTGCAATTGTAACTTAACTGCCTGTTGCGACCAAATAACTGGCTCATAGGATGAAATATGATCTGCAAAAGGAGGAAGTGCATCCGCGGAAGCTCTAGAATATCTTCCGATTAGTAATAAAGTTATTTTTTCTAAATATTGATTGTTTAGTTCGTGGTAAGTTATTTCCGAAGCCAAAAGATAATATTTTTTTATAGGTATTGAAAAACTTGCAATATAACTATCCACACTTTTCTCTCCATTTTCTAAAATTACTTTTGTTTCAAATTCTGCTTTTGAAACAACACCATCATCAGTATATACAATAGATATTATTGGAACATCATCCATAATTCTAATGTCGGCATCTTTGAAAGAAAACGCTTCAAAATCATTTATACAAGCATACAAATTTTGTTGCACATAGTTTTGATGATCCAATTGCATTTCTTCGATTGTAGGAATAACAATAACAGGTTCTAAATTAAGATTTGAACTTGGAGCTTTAGAATGAATCCAATAAGGAATAAAATAGTCATCAATATCAGCAAAGAAAACTCCTTCACTATCAACCGGCTTAGCCCGATTATA
>CAYRYC010000048.1:0-5394 GCA_964428445.1 uncultured Methanosarcinales archaeon
AAGATGTTTCATTATCTATGTATGTTTTTATAATTTCGTTTGAAATATCGCTAGAATATGTGTCTTTAATTTTATTTGAAATTTCTATTTGAGGTCTGTATTTATGAGCATACGCTTCTAGTTTTTCTGCTTCTGTTTCTTTTCGGACTTCGACTTTTTTCTTATGTCTTGGAAATCCAGGTATTACTAGCTGTTTGTCTAATTTATCAAATAAGGTTCCTTGATCTTCTGTCATAAAATTGCAAAACACCCTCTATATTATAATATTAACTAATAGATTTATAAGAACATTACAAAAAATCATACACATCTTTAATTTGAGAGATATTTTCTATTTGTTTAAGAAATGAACTTTGAGGTATTCCTTGGTGGTCTCTTTCATAAGACCATGTTTCACAAGGGATATATATTATATTAATTTCTGCATTTATTGCTGGTATAACATCGCTTTTTATAGAATTACCAACATGATACGTTTGTTTTCTACCATATTCTTTACTTATAAATTTATCAAAAATAAATTCGTCTTTTTGGGGAACAATCATAATATTTTTCTTATCGAATAGGCGATCTAATTCTAAGGTCATAATTTTAGATCTTTGTATCTCTTCATCGCCTTTTGTAAGAAGAACTAGTTTGTCTTTTTTGTTGTATTTAAGATAATTAAGAACAGCCCTTGATCCTTCAACAACATTGCTTTTCCATTGATTAGGACTAAAAGCCATTAAACCGATCTTGTAAGCATTTTCTAAATCATTTTCATTAGGAACAATTCCTGAAGATTTGCAAATACTTTTATATGTTTTTTGAAGAGAACTAGGAAATCTTTCTTTGGTAAAACCTAACTCTTTGACTGCGGCATGATCTATTTCTACTTCTAAATTGATAATTGTTTGAACATCAGGAGCTTTATGGCCTAATTTTTCAATTATCCATCTTGCAAATTCTAAATGCGCAACGGAATAATCGTGTTGGTTCCACATTAAGGTATCGTCTAAATCGAAAATGAATTGTTTGTTCATAAAATGGCAAAATGGCTTGTTCATTATAATAATTACTAAAAAGTTTATAAACAAATTCGTATTTAGGTATTTTTACAGTATGAACTATGATATAATCACAGGAACTTCTTTTTGCGATGCAGTTAAGCAATTACAAAAAGTCGCATCTCCTAAACATCCTAAAAATGATCTAAATGGAAAATCAGTTTATAGACCTTTAACTTTAGCCGAAACAATTCAAGCACAGGTTTATCATTATTTGGAAACCAAAGAACTTGATTTGTTCAAAACTGACTTTGCAACATCTTCTGGTATTATTTACAAGCCTCGTTCATTCAAAATTCAAATAGTTCCTGTTTTTGATAAATTATTTAATCCTAATATTGCTGCTTGTTCATTTGATGCATTTTACAAAGATTACAAAGGGATGGAACTAGATATTTCTAACGTTCCTAAAACAAACAACTTTTTTTTAATGGCTTTATTAGGGAATAGTTGTCATTTACATTATAATTATTCTCTAATTGCAGAAAAACATTTCAATAAATCTGTTAATGAATTAATTTCTTTATCTACATACGAGGGTAATGATTCTGCTAGAATGCTTACTGTTAAACCCTTGGATGAAATGGAAGTTATTACTTGGGGTTGCTCTTCTGGAGAAGTTAACGTTCTTGTGAAGAAATAATTAGAAACATATATATGCTAAAGCTTCTCATTTTGTTCTATGGATGAATTTCACATGACCGATAGTCTTCATGACGACCTAGAAGATGATAAACCTTCTCCTTGGAGAAAAGCAGCAATTATTTTTGCTGCCCTCATTATGGTTTCGCTTTTTGTTGTCTATGCTGTTGTTGGTCCAGTCCAACATAAAATTGTAGGTAACTTACATTCTGAATCTTTACTTGCAAATTCTTTACATTTCAAAGATTATTCTTTGTTCTTTGAACAAAATACTAGTTCTATTCTTTCTCAGTTATTTACTGAAAATCAAGAAATAAAAGAAGTTGAGATGAGTGTTTGTCTTAGTGGTCAAGTTGAGAATAAGAACTATTATCTTGAAACAATTTTTTATCCTACAATTATTGAACAATCTATGGTTCATGTAAGTTTCGCTTCCTGTCCTTTGAATACTTTGGTCATGTTGCATTCTCATCCTTTTGGAGATTGTTTGGCTTCGGATACTGATTTGAAGACATTGAAGAATGCTCAGAAAAGAAATGAAGATGTTATTATGGTAATTATGTGTTCTACTGATCGTTATGCTCTTTATCATTAATATTTTCTTAAATTAATTAATAACTAAACTTATATAGTCTTGAATTTTAAAAATATGAGGTGATACATAATGGCAGCAAAACCAAAAGCAGCACAAAAAGTTACAATCAAATACGATATTGCAAAAGAAACATATGATGATTTTGTTAGAATGGTAAGTAAAAAAGGATTCGTAGCTCCAGTTGTTGTTGAAAAATTAATGAAGAAGTATATTGAATCTAATGGACAAATCTAAATGAAAAGTAATATTTATAACCTGATGAACATTTAAGGATTATATGGCTTTGAAAGAACTTCTTGAAAATGATGATTTTACTGTGCAAAAGAAATCTTTTTATGCAAAAAACTATTTGTTAGATTATTTTGAAGCTAATGTTCCTTCTAAAACTGTTAACGCAGGTTATTCTAGATCTGTGTATGATGTTAAAGAATATCAAAAAACCATGTTAAATTTGATCACAGAAGAAATTAATTATTCTCTTTATCCTACTTTAACTGCAAAGGTTCCTAAAAAGTTTTTCTTTTCTGAAAATGCATGGGTTGAAACAGTATCTGATCTTCCTGGATTTATTAATTCATATTTTAAAGATTTGAAAGATGCGGGTATTGCTCCAAAAGTTTATGATATTCTTTGTAAAGATATTAATGCATATTATGAATGGTCTTTAACAGCAGCAAAGGATGAATTCGATGCAACTTTAGAAATTGCTAATTCTAATCCTCCTATGGCTGATCCTGAAAATATTCAAATTAGAACTTCTCCTATTGGGAATGGTCTTGATTACATTCCTGTGAATAACCAGGCATTACGCCAAATAGGCTTAGAATAAAAAACAGGTAGTTCGCATTAGTTTATTAGTACTATTCAGTAAATAAGATAGAAAGATTTATGAATTAAACTGTACTTTGCTCTTATATGATAAACCTGGACTTTTCGGATAAAGCAAATCAAACTGCTGCATATAAACAGCTTACTGCGATATTAGAAGACTCATGGACACTTCTCTGCTCAGAAGATTCTGATAAAAGAACAGAGAAAACAGCTCATCTTTTTAATAGATCAACTCATGCTTATTTGATACATAATGCTTGGGAAATTCTTTTACCGGCTAAACCAGAACAGTGGAACTCAAAATTTAAAGAAATGAACTACGATTCTCAGATGCCTTGGCCTCAAGCATCAACCTATAATTACACAATGGAAGTTATTGCGCCTCCATTTATTCCTTCAAGCATGCTTCATTTCGGCTATGCTTTTGTTGATGATAAACCTGTAAGATCTGCTTTTTTTGTTATACAAGGAATGGTGGACTATCAAGTAATGCCTCAGGGTTTTGTTATTGATCCTCTTGTTAATCAAAAGGGAATAAAACCTTCTTTTTACTTTGGATGTACTGTTGAGAAAGAAGATATTCATAATTTCTTATCTTTGAAAAAAAATCCTCTTGAAGCTTTTGTTGAAAAAACAAATAAAAAAGAACATGAAGAAAGAATCTATACTAGTCGTATGGATGGATATTATCTTCAAATGCAATATCGACCAGATTGGTTTTCCGAACCTTTAATGAAATTTGCAGTAAATGAAGATCTTCCTATTCCTGATTCTGAACATAATGACAAACTTAGAGCTATCT
The DNA here is from genome assembly GCA_964428445.1 of uncultured Methanosarcinales archaeon. Lineage (GTDB taxonomy): Archaea > Nanobdellota > Nanobdellia > Woesearchaeales > SKGA01 > SKGA01. The sequence goes on from CAYRYC010000048.1 coordinate 3,917, forward strand.
ATGAACGTGCGAAAGAAAAAGAACAGGTAGAAATAATTAATTCTTAGAAAAGAGTTGTAGCCTCTCCCGGTCAATTTACCAAATTAGGATTTATCTCTATTTCGTTCAAGTCGCTTAATATACGTGCATTTCTTACACAGATCTTCAATAAGTTTTCTGTCTTGAAAACCTTTCTTCATTGCCATTGCCCGAGAACCAGCAAGAACACCTGCAATTTTTTGTTCAGTAATATTGCCAAGAGGAATGTTGCCGTCATTATCAAGACAACAGGGCACAACAGTCCCATCAACTAAAATTCCTATGTGTGTAGTAAGTCCATGACAATAACCTCGTTCACTTCGTATTTCATCTTTTGGATCAGGCCAATCAAAAGACTCATCATAATGAACATATGCATTATTTTTAATTTTTGTACTTATTTTCTTTGTTTCTTCTTCAAGTTTTACATTAAATTCTTGTTCAATTTGATCCAGAAGTATTCTATTGGATTCATTATCAATATTCCAAAGTCTATAAATAATAATTAAATCATCTCGTTTTTCTTGAGCAATTTTAGTAAATTCGATAACTTCGTGTAAAATTCTTTGCTGATCTTCTTTTGAGTAATTAACCTTTATTCCATGTACGGAAAAATTAATTCTTCGGATAGCCTGATTAAGCAATAAGTGCTGATACTTACTCACTAGAGTTGCATTCGTTGTGAGATTTATTCGTATCCCCTCTTCTTGCGCAAAAAAAATTATTTTTTCAATATCAGGATGCAATAATGGTTCTCCCATGAGATGCAATGTAATTTCTTCTGCTAGATCTTTAGATTCTAACATTGCTTTTTTACAAAGATCGAAGGGCATAAATGCTAATTTGCGTTTTGTTTTAGGACAAAAATGACAATCAAGATTACATATGTTTGTTATCTCAATATATATTTTCTTAAATCGCTTTCCCATGGTAGAAGCAAAGGGTGGGTTCTTTTTATGTCTATAGGATATTCTGGAAAGATTAACTTGAATAAGAAAAAAGGTATAACTAAAATTTCAACTCTTTTGATCCACGCTGAAAAATTTTGCGGCTTGCTACATTCTTGAGTTTAAAGATCAAAAGCAGTTTACTTTCCTAGTATAACCAGAATAATGTGGAATCAGTGGAGGTTTATAAATAGTTACTTTAGAAACGTATCCTCTCCTGGATTGCTGCGAACGTGGTTCTTGTTAAATTTATAAATAAAGTTGCATTTTGCTCTTTTATACGATGACTCAAATAAAATATTTACATTTTGGTAACGAAGGGGCTATTTATCCTGTAGAAAATAAACCTCAAGTTGTGAAGGCATTTTTAGTTGAGTTAATTGCTTCATATAAAGATAATCATATGATTCAGTTAAAAGATATGTTTGATGACTTACATTCAAAGAAACTTAGTATCCCTAAAGTTCATAAATTAGGTACTATAAACACGTCCAAAATTATCATTCCAAATAA
>CAYRYC010000049.1:0-5333 GCA_964428445.1 uncultured Methanosarcinales archaeon
AAAGTTTCTCCTTTGTGTTTTCTACATGACTAATAATTCCTTCTTTTGAGATTCTTCCATGAACATATGGTTCGCTTACTTCTTCTCTTGATATGAAGTGAACTATTTTGTTATTATCTAATCGACCTATTTTTTCAAGATCTTTTTTGAAAATAATATCTTCTTTAGTTCTATTGCAACACAGCATAGTGATTTTGTTTGTCATGTCGTGTTTGTGTGCGTATCGCATTGCGCTCATGAATGGAGCAATGCCTGTTCCCATACAAACGAAGATAATATCTTCTTTTACGCTTTCATCGAAAATAACTTTTCCTCCTTGAGGTCCTAGTATTGTTATTTTGTTTCCAACTTGTAAAGTATGTATTGCTTGAGTAAAGTTTCCAATCTTTTTTATTGTTATATCGACGAAATTTCCATTAGGAGCACTACTGAATGTAAATGGCTTAGGGCCATATTTAGTTTCGTCTTTTTCAAAACTTAGAAAACAGTAATCTCCAGGTATAAACCAGAAATCTTTTATTTCTATTCTAAATGTTTTTACGTCTGGAGTTTCATCCCATATTTCAACAATTTCTCCAGTAATTGGTCCTTTTTGTTCCATGAGCTCTTAGTAAAATATGCTGTTTTTATAGTTTTCTTATAGCTATTTCTTCATTATTTTTCTAAAAAGCTTATTTTGGTCTTCTTTTTGGAATTAATTAGACAATTCATAACGTTTATATATGAGTGCCCCTATAATATATCTTAGTGAGCCAAATGAAGATGAATTATCTAGTGAATTTCTTTGGAAATTCAAAAAAAGAGGTCTATTCTCCAAGAGAGGATGTAGTGAATCGAATTAATGAAATAAAGGATGGTACTTATAAATCCAAGAATTCTTTGGATCTAATTTCATTTATATGTACAGGTAATTCTGCCGCCCAAACCTCAAATTATACAATAGATACATTTTTAGACCAAAATATGAAGAAAACCGATAGTTTTGAGCCTGGAGAAATCTTCATTGCACGAAATAATCAATATGGTGGAAGTGTTGTTTATGTTGGCGTAATTGCTGAAGTAGACGGCGTGAAGAAAATGCTTACTCAAGTTGTTAATGGTTCTAATCCTAAAATTCGAACTGAAGATTTTAATATTGCTAAAAAACGATCGAATCAAGGCTATGGAACAAATAATGTTACATTAGAAGCATATGTTCCTATGGATTCATTAACATTAGTAGCTTAGTTTTTTATTACTATTGAGTAAAGTTTATAATTCCCTTTCTATTTTAACTTTTTGGAGAATTATAATATGAATAAATTTGCTCAATTAGGACTTATCTTCTTTACAGGATTATCTAGTATTCTTTCTGCTCAGTATAACCAAGAGGATTACTTGAAATTTGCAGCAAATGAATTTATTGAAGGTGCAAAATCTCAGGCTATAAAAACTAAAAAACCTATCTCTGAGTTAGGTATAGCTGATGATTTTACAAATGTTTATAGTTATACCTATGAAAGAAAAGGTATTTTTTTTGAGTTTCAACTTGATGAGATTCACAAATCCTACGATCAAATTAAATATTCCTTATCTTTAAATGGAAATACTGATTCTTTGAATATTTCCTATTTTGATGTTGATCCTTTGAAAGGTTTTGAAAAAAAAGAATATTCAGGGATTGCTGAAGTGGTTGATATAAAAAATGATGCTGTTCTTTTTGATACGGGAAATTTTTCATTTGCATCATATGATCGAAAACAACCTTCACTAAAATCAAATAAAGAAGTTGATTTGGCCAACGAGAATCTTATTTCAACTTTGAAAAAGTTGACTCTTATTTTATATCGTACTACTGTAGTAGAATCAGAGTCAGTGTATAAATTAAATTTCTTTCACGTATGGGATCATATATCTATTAGTGTAGAAAAGAATGATCTTTTTTTTTCTAAGTGTAAAGGTCATTGGTCTGATTTTAGAATTTTTTCTCAAGATAGTGTTAATCATTTTTATTATGAAGATTTAGTCAAAAAAATAACTAAACCAGATGCTTCTATGGAGAAGAATATTGTTGCCATAACGAGTTTTGTTGATGAGAACATTCCCTATGTTTCTGATACCTGTGAATCAAAATATGGTCGTACTCTCAAAGTAAGAGCTTCTGATTATACTAAGCCTGGTATAGAAACCTTGGTTGAAGGAGGCGATTGTGAGGATAAAGCTGTTCTGACAAGTCAATTATTAAATGTTCTTTCTGTAAAAAATTATATTGTTAGTGCAAACATAGATGGAAGAATAAGATGGCATGCTTTTAATGCCGTTGCAGGTGATTTTGAAGGATATTATATTCTTATTGATGACAATAAATTTTTTTTAACTGATGTTGATTCTTATGCTGAAGGTTATCCTGGGTCACCTCGGGAAACATATGTGTCATCTGATGTGAAAATGGAGTTATATGATCCTTCGCATTCTAGAAATAAACCTGTTCGAGTAGACAAAATTTATAATACTGACCAGTCAGAAGCTATTATTCTTCGTTAATTTATCTAAACTTTTTTAAATCTAAAACTCGTTTTAGGGTTTATTTTGCAATTTTCTCATTTCATTAAAAAATTTCAAACCAATGAACAAGTTCATGGAAAATCGATAGTTTTTAAAATGAACTCTAGTTCTTTGCAGTTCTATGCAAGACATGTTAAATCAAGAAACAAAGGACACGCTCATCAAGCAGCAATATAGAATCGTAGGTAAGCACAGCGGTGTAAAGATCTGCGGTTGGACTAAGAACATGCTAAAAGGCGATGGTGGCTGCTATAAACTCAAATTCTATGGTATTAACAGTATTCAATGTTTACAAATGACTTCAAGTTTCAGTTGTGCTAATCGTTGTATTTTTTGTTGGAGAGATTACAAAGCTCCTGTAGCTACAACATGGACTTGGGATGTTGATGAACCTGAATTTATTCTAGATGGTTGTGTGCACGCACAAGAAAAGCTCCTTGAAGGTTTCAAAGGAAACGACAAAGTTGTTCCTGGTGCATTTGATATGAGTAAATCTGTGAAACATGTCGCTCTCTCGCTCAACGGCGAGCCAATCAATTATCCAAAAATTAACGAACTAATTACATTAATTCACAAACGAGGAATGAGTACTTTCTTAGTGACCAATGGACAGTATCCTGAAGAGATAGAAAATCTTGTTCCAATTACTCAATTATATTTATCTATGGATTCTCCTAATGAGAAAATTTGCAAAGAAGTTGGTAAACCTTTGTTTCCTAATTATTGGGAACGATTCAATCGAAGTCTTGATGCAATGGCTAAGAAGAAAGAACGAACAGCTGTTAGAATTACTATGATTAAAGGTCATAATGATGTCGAGCCTGAAAATTATGCTGCACAGATTAAAAGAGCTGACGTTGATTTTGTTGAAATCAAAGCTTACATGCACATTGGTGCAAGTCAAGAACGATTAAGTCGAGATTGTATGCCTTCGAATATTGAAGTTCTTGCTTTCACAAGAAAAGTTGTTGAATATCTTGATGATTATGAAATTGTTTCTGAACATATTCCTTCTCGTGTTATTCTTTTAGCAAAAAAGAAACTAGGAACTAAGCTTTGGATTGATTTCAAGAAATGGAATGAATTAGCTAATTCTGGTAGAACTGATATTTCTTACGATGAATATTCTACTGAGATTCCAAAACAATTTCTAGGAATTAAACTTGATACATTAACTCCTTTGTCTGAAGATAGAGATAAACATTTAGAAGAAATTAAAGTTTTAATCGATAAAGAAAAGCCCGAGTATATGAGTGTTTGTGAAACAGGTTGGGAAGATCAGTTGGAATAAAAATAAAACTAATCCATAAAAAAGGTTTTATTTGGTCTGCCCAAACTTAGTGAATCCTTAAAATTATTCTTTTGTACATACTTCACTTCACGTCTAGGTCTAAGTACTGAAAAAATGTCTTCTGTTGCAACACATATTGTGTCTGTAGGTTTTTCAATAACTTCTTTGTGTTCACTAACGTTCTCATCCTTACTTTCGTAAGCTTCAATAAGTTCAGGAGGTCTTTCACTTAGAAGATATAATGTTACGCCATTTTCGCCTGTAATAGGTATAAGGTCGTATTTTTTTACTTTTTCTTCTACTACAATTGTAGTTGACTCTTTTTCTTGAATTTTATTATATTGATCTAAGATTGCTATAGTGTTTTCTAAAGGTCCTGGAAATGTTATTCCATTAATGTTTTTATCATTATTCATTTTTATTTTCTCCTTAACTAACTTTTGATAAAGAATCAGATATTTCTTCAATAGCTTCGTTCTTTGTGTACATAACATTTAAAATAGGTTCAGATTCTTTTTTTCCTTTGTACAATATCAAATCAAAACCAAGTTTTGCAAGACCTAGCACGCTAAGACCAGTAGCCATTGTTGCAGCAATTCCTACAACTTCAGTTGCGATTCTAGCATTTTGTCGAACGTAATCAATTAATTCAGGAATGTATTCGATACCTAAATAAGCTATACCGCTTGCGACTCCTAAAAAAACAGTGCCTAAAGCACAATCACCAACAGTATCTGCAATAGATTTTGTTTGTTCTGTTTGAACAATTGTCAAATCAATACTTTTTTCTTTGTTATTCATTTTATTTACCTTTTATTTAATCAGTTTTGCTTCTGAGTCTGTAATAACATAATCATTGTTTGTATCTGCTTTAGCTAGAACATTTTGCATTGCTATTTCTGCACTGCAATTATTATCTTTCATATATGTTAATGCTAAAGGTCGAATATGATCTTGGAAAGTTGTTGCTAAACAGAAATATATGCTGCCGTCTGCAAATTCTCCTCGGTATAGTTGAGTTTCTTCTACTATTCCTAATTTTTTCTTAATATAGTCTCCATCAATGTTCATGAATGTTTCTGCGACAACCAGATCATTAAGATTTGATTTCTTAATTTCAGGTTTTGGTTTAGTAGGAGGTGTTTTCTTAACAGTTTTTTTAGGAGCTGTTTTTTTAGGATTAGTTGCTTTTTTATTTGCGGTATTCTTCTTTGTGTATACTGGAGTAGTTTTTTTTGTTGAACTAGAATTAGTGTAACTTGGTTCAACGATAGTTCCTGTATTGTAGGATTGAATTCTTGCATTCATTGAGGATTTGTGCGCATTGATTCTACTTTGCATAATGCTGTTTTGTCCGAATGTAGCGTATGAAAGGAATACAAGTCCGATAGCTCCGAGTGTTTTTTGAATTGGGTTCATTTTATTTCCTCTATTTTGGAATTGAATATTTATTTGAAAGATCAATTAATTCTTTTGCACGTGGAATTTGATTTGCTTT
>CAYRYC010000050.1:0-5070 GCA_964428445.1 uncultured Methanosarcinales archaeon
TAACAATAACAGGTTCTAAATTAAGATTTGGACTTGGGGCTTTGGAATGAAACCAATAGGGAATAAAATAGTCATCAATATCAGCAAAGAAAACTCCTTCACTATCAACTGGTTTAGCCCGATCGTAGGTAAATGGTTTTCTAGAATTAACACCAACAGGATCAATGTAACCTCCATGAGCACCCAATAATTGCAAAGATTCCAAAGTGACTGATTCTAAACAAGACTCAACATAATCCTGAACAGGTTTAATTGTTGCATCTGCATCTTTTACAGAATCCAATAACTGTGCTTCTTGAGACTTAGGCGCCTGTAAAACAAAAAACAGGAAAACTCCTATAACAAGCACTAAACCAATAATAACGAATAAAGAGATTTGTGCTTTTTTAGAATTAAAGTTTCTCAAGCAACAACACCTCTTCTTTTCTGAATAAAACTAAGAATAATTTCAAAGAAATTAATTCTTGAACGAAAAATAATGCAACTCCAAAAATTAATAGAGCTAAACTAGCAAAAACAGAAGGCCCTAATAATTGTATGAATACAACATAAATATTCATTTGCACTATTAATGAAAATAATAAAGCTATTTGGATAATACAATGTTTAAAAAATATTTTCTTAAAAGGTAATATAGAATATTTTCTCATAAAAAATGTTTTCGACAAAGCTTGAACTGCTAAAAATAAAAATAAAATGAGTAAAAGCATAAACAATGAAACAAAAGATGAGAAAAATAAAAATGCGAGAAATAAAAATACTAAATACATTCCCGCGCTTAACGCAAACGATATCCCTATGGCTGCAGTAGAAGCACGTTTTTTAAACAAAGAATTATAATAATATTTTTCTTTTGTTAATCGGAAAAACGTAAAGAGCAAAATACTAACTACAAGTATTAAAAGTAAATATATTATAGAAGATTTCAATTGATTCATTAATTCAATGAATTGAGCGTTTTCCTCTTCGGAAATATCTGCGCTGTTTTCTACAGCAGGAACTATTGTTTCCGAGAAAAAAGTTTCATGATTTTCTAAAGGAGTCAATACAGTTATAACAGATAAAGGAACAAGTATAATTAAGAAAAATAAAACTAATGAATAGATAAGAGACGTCACATATATCTGTTTCTTCGCATTCTTTTTTTGCTCTGACCTATTTACTTTTTTTAGTTTAGTTTTCATTTTTATTCAGTTTCCTTTTTATCTACAAAAGATGCAGAAAACTCTTCAACACCTACAATAACAATTTTTGCACTAATTACTTTTTGATCATCGACCCACGCATAGAATGCGCTGGATCCACCAACAGGAGCTTTTAAATCTTTAAATGAATCAGCAATTTCAGAAATGTCTTTTTCAAGTCCACTTTCATAAGTTAATGTAATAGTATAGGATTTTTCTTCAACAAACGGTTGTATATACCAACCAATATTATTTTCAAAACGATTTTCTTCAGGTGTGGATCTTCTTTCTGCTTGCAAAGTTATTTGTACACCGTCTGAAAAATAATAGCCAGAACCCGAATCAGCATTACTATAATCAGGTTCTCCTTCAGAATACATTCTTAATTGACATTGTTGTATTTCCCAATCATTAACAGGATTCCATCCAGGAATAGGATTTAACTCAGGATTATGTTCATAGCCTGAAATACCAAACCAACTACCTAGATTATTATAGGTTTGATTAGCAAAAATTGTTGCTTTCTCATCTTCCGCAATTACTAAAGAAGAAAATAATAGAATCATAATAATTGTAATTAATAAATAATTTAATTTGACCATAATGCTTCCTCCGGATCAGGATATACTATATTTTTCTCAACATTACTAACTAACTTCCCTAGGCCTACCTGTCCAAGACCAGGTGTGCTGGATTCTGAATGAGGTAATAAACCTAAAGTTGTATCAAGACCTTCACAAAAATCAGTTTCAGGATTCAAGTCATGACCTGCTAAATCACTAAAGAAACCAGTCTGAAAAGTATTAGTTAAATCTTTAGATTGGATAGCTGCCAATCGAACTGCACAAATAGAATCTAACCAACCAGTTGCTTGAGATTTACAAGCTTCAATACCTGTTTTTCCGCCCAATGTATCAAAGCCTAGTTCTTCACCGTCTTTTTCTATACGACCATCGGCAGAATCGCTCAATAAACCACCCGTCTTACCTGTAATACTCTTCTCGCCTGTAAATGTTCCTTCATCTGCTACACCAAATAAACCACCGCAGAGAATATTAAAAGCAGTATTAACAGGTCGAGCAACATAGGACTTAGTAAACATACTAACCAACCTACCTCCAATCCAATCAAAACCTTTTCTTTTTTCTCGTGCTCCGGAATAATACAAACATTCTTCTTCTGAGAATTGGAAATCACAATCGCTCATCGCAGGAAATCCTGTAGTAATGCTGCTTTGTATACATTTTATTCTTTTACATTGAAGTTGTTTTAGTTTATTGTGATTGTAAAGATTTCCTGTGAGACAAGCACAGGATCTAGAATCATAAATATTATTGAAAGGACTGAAAATAAAATCACCAGCCGTTAAATCCGCTTCAGCCATAGCGCCTAAAAGTTCATCTCGCTCCCCAGGAATATGGCCTGTTCCTAACTGAACACCCCAAAGATCTTGTCTTGCATTCGCAAGATTTTTTTCGTTAGTGAGTCGTGATTGAATAGGTTCCAATTCACCTGTTACTTTTTTAATTTCAGCATTAAGCCAAACTTTATCATCAGATTCAACACTGTTCAAATACGCAAGAGAAACTTTTAGATCAGCAAGACTTTTTTCGTCTTTAGATGTAAATATACTAGCATCATTTTTACTTTCTTTAGCTTCTTCGACCTTAGTTTTCAAACCATCAATTTCTGCTTTTCTATCTTTAGCATTTGGTTTTTTACCATCTCCTTCTTCTTCGCCAGAATCAGCAACCTTTACTTTTTCAGTCAAACCTAATTTAATCATTTTAGCCATTTGACCTATACCTTCAGGAGAACATTGCGAACAATGAATAAACATACATCCTGCTTTAAAGAAATATCCTAGTTTTAATTTGAAAGTTTCAGAAGGATCAATAGAAACAATATTGCCAGATTCGCCTTCAGTGAATTTGCTCGCGGCAGAATTTGCTTTATTAGTTAATCCTTTGGCGCCTCCAACCAGAATATTAGTCGGCATAAGTTTGGAAATGAATTTATTTATTTGATGAAAAACAGGACAAGCTGCATCCCAAATAGCTTCTCCCGCATCTGAAAAAAGATTTAGAAATAAAGAAGTTGCATAAACCACAGATTTTACCGTAGAAACAACTTGGTTTATTCTTGTGAATAAAGTATCAATCTCACAAAGCCAAAGAAGAAATTGCATCCACTTCATTTGTTTTCTTATCTTCAAATCTTTTACTTGTAATTCTTCAGCTAGAGAAACTAATTTTTCTTTTGCTGCTTCATCAGGACTTCCTAAAGACAAATAAGAAGTTTCAATGTTTACGGATAGTTGTTCAACTTCAGGTTGTATAAATCTAACATTTCCTCTTCGCTCATAAAAATTCAAAGTACAATTCAAAGGAATAATATCAGGAAGAACTTTTTCAGATGCGCCTCCAATTGGAACAACGAAAATAGGTTCATCGGATGATTTTTTTAGGAAGTAGGGAGCGTCGCCAACGAACTCACCACAATCAACATAATCTATATCTATTATCTCAGCAATGCCGGAATCAATTTCAAGAGGAAGATAAACATTCACAGGCATTATGGAAGCAACCCGTCTATCTACTGTCATAGTTGATTCTGCTTTTAGACTTTTTATAAAATTAGGAGGATAATCATTATTAGCTTCACAAACTTTAAAGACCATGTTTTTTATGTAAACATTTCCTGCAAGATCTCTAATTTCTATAGATACATTTTCATTTTCAGGATAACTTACAAAATTATCTATTTTTAATTCGCAATCAAACCTTCCTGCAGAGCTTGATTCACATACATTTTCAAATAAATCCTTTCCAGTGATTAATTCAGGAGCCATGCTAATAAATAATTTTGTAGAAATATCATCTTTCATTTGTATGGATAATACTCCTGTCTCTCCAGCAATAGAACAACCAGGAATAGAATAATTAAATTCAGAAACAGCCACAGGCTTATTGTTATCAATAGCGATTAACGAAGAAGTTATTCCTTTAAGTTGAGTTCCCATAATATCAGTTGTAGGATTTGTAAGAACAACTCTTTTTTTTGTGGTTTCTTGTTCTCCTAATGTAACAATAGGATAGGCATAACAATCAACCACAGGAGTGTCAGGATCAGTTTCAGTACAATAAGATGCTTTTGTTATTACTGAATTTGAAATTTCTGATGTTGCAAGAGTTATGAATTGAGGAGATATTCCTGCATCAGCACCCACAATTTGAATTAAAAATTCTGGAACTCCATTTTTAATATAACAAATATCCTCGTCACAATGATCAGGAGTCGGTCCAAAATAACTTATGTCTCCTTGTTTATTAATTAAAGTAAAAGAAGCAGAAATGGTTTTAGTAATTTCATTTCCAAATGTATCTCGGACAGTTACAGGAACAGATACTGTTCCTTTTCCAGGATTAAAATTTATATTTTCTGCTCTACAAAGAGATTTTAAACCAAGACTATTACAATTAAAAACAGCCTCTTTGTAATCTTGATCATATTTTGGATCTCTCGTTAAATCTCTTAAATCCGCTTTCACCGATTCAAGGTTTTCTTCATTTACCGTAAACTGAACAGTAACATCGTGGGAGAAAACTCCTTGAGAACTCACATACTCAACAGTATTATTTCCTATTTTAATAACTAAATCATTATTCACTTCAGGATCTTGGAAATCAACCTTCAACAAATTTGAATGTTCAGAGTTTGATTGTCCAAGTTTGTCTGTTACAGTCAAATAAAATTGAACATCTCCACTTACTCCACTTACATCTATAGATAGATTTTTTACTTCTTTAGTACAAACGCCATTCATCGGAATTATTTGTTCTGAAATAATTTCTTCGTCAGAAGAGAGAGTTATTCTATCAATTCC
>CAYRYC010000051.1:0-4966 GCA_964428445.1 uncultured Methanosarcinales archaeon
AAACCTGAATTACTTGAAATTGCTAAAAATGTTAAAGTTAATGCAGGCATAACAATAGATAAGTTACCAAAAAAAGAATTACATACTAATATCAATTATTTTGTTAATATCTCCAAAGAAAAAGGCGCATCCACAATTTATTATTATAAAGTTATGGATTGGGCGCTAAATCACAACAAAAAAGAACTGCTAGACTCAATAGTTAATTTAAGTTCTAAAGAAATAAAATCTGCTTCATATAGATACGATCAGTATTATGAACCAAGATTGAACATACTAAACAGTGTAAAACAGTTTAATATCAGCAAATTTCAAAGATATAGAGGAACAGATTTATTGGAAACAATAATCGAAAACGTTGCAGACACATCTTCCTCAAAACCTGTAGCTTTAATAATTTTGAATAAAAATGACCACAACGGCGCTTTCAACCGCGACAATGATCAATTAGAAAAGTTAACAAAAGCATACAAACTTTTTATTTATGAAACAAATAGCGACACAGGAGCATATAAAATAATAAATCAAACCTATCAAACACAAGGAGAAATTTCTGTTTTAGGTTTAGGAGGTCATGGTACTATGCAAAGTTTAATTTTAGGAAAATATTCATGGCTAGATAATTCAACCATAGACCTATCAGATGAAAATGAATTAAGAGAGCACAGTCATTGTTTGGCAGATACGGCTATAATCATTTTAGATGCTTGTTTAAATGGTAAAGAAGAAGAAAAGGGCGATAATTTAGCTAATATGGCTGCACGTGTCTTTCCAGGAAGAGAAGTTTATGCTCGCACAATAAGCAGTAGCAGCAATGAACTATTTTTTGATGAAAATGACAATTTAATAAATGTAGTTCTGGGTTCCAAAAAAACAACTTACAAAACTATATTTACAAATTAATATTAGGTTTAAATAAAAAATTTGAGTGATTAGACTAAATCTAATTCCTCCAACTCATCAACATCACTGATTATAATATAATTCTTCAACTTCTTCCAATTAAGAAATAACAATTATTCTTTTCGTTTCAAAGACGAGTAACTTGGAACTAATGCATAAAAAGGCACATTTTTTTCTCTAAGAGAAGAAGTAATATTCTCATTCTTAACATGATAAGCCCCTGTAATCACATAAATAGTCCCATTAGTCTTATCCAAAGCATCCGAAATATTATTCAAAAATGCAGTTTCTCGTTGAGGGTGATACGTTGAATCGAGTTCATTTGCTAACATATCAATAATATCACCTTCAGTTGTAACCATAGATTCATAGATAGGAAGCATAGATTCCAAAGTTTCAACAATAACGCTTTGATTTTCCAAAATTTGAGTTTCCAATCCAATAGCACCATCTAACCATTCAAGTTGACTCTCTTCATCTCCTGTAAAAAGAGTTTTTTTCTTAAACTTAATGTCAAAAATTTGATCATCTGAATAAATAGGTCCCATAGCAAAATAATTCATATTATTTGAGGTGGATAAACTAAACCATTCCAGTGCACTTAACAAAGAGTCTTGTTCTGTAAATGTTGAAACAAGATAGGCATTTCTTTCAGTCAAAGAAATATAAATACGATCAGTAGACAAATTTAGGTTCTCTTTATCTTCGACGTATCGATTTAATCTAGTACAATACTCAAACAAGCCAGTTGTGAATTTTTCAAAATAACTTTCCATTTGATCTGAAATAACTAAAGCTGTTACATAGGCATTCGTATCCTCCATACCTCGAACTGAAAAAGAAATATCCAATTCACTCAAGCCAAAAAAACGAGAGTTTTCATCTGCTGAATCAAGCAAATAGGACAAATCTTCCCCCTCTAAACCACCTTCCATTAGAATTATATCTCCAGAACGAATATTAGCATTCAAAATAGTTGAAATTTCTTTATTATAATATTTATGAACTTCTCCCAGTAATACAACTCGAGAATTTTGAAACGAAGCTGTAGAATCAATGCAACTAAATGAGGAATCTGCATATGCTGTTAAAGTCAATTTTTCAGAATCAGGTGCAAACTGTTCTGCATCGATAGAATTCATAGAAGAATCTGCTTTTGCTTTTAAATAATCACAATCAACAAATTTTTGTGAAAAACCAAGATAGGATATAAACAGTAATGTCCCCATCGCAAGTCCATTTTTTATCCAGTTACTCATATTCAGTGATGAAAATGCATGTTAATTTATTAATGTGTGCTTTCAACACACAATAACCAAGTCTAAAAAGAAAGAACACTATTGATCATAATATAATTCTTTAACTTCTTCCAAAGAAGCAATATCATCAACATTTCTATCAGGTCGAAGAGCCATTACCCGAGGGAACCTCAAAGCATAGCCAGATGTATATGTAGGACTCTTTTGAATCTCTTCATAGGCTATAGAAATAACAACATCAGCCTTGACAACAACTTCCTGTCCTTTCTGAGATTGCACCAAAGGTTCTAATAATGTAGTCAGTTGAGAAAAAGTCACAGCATCAGGATTCTCACTATCAAGTTCTTTCATTCCAGTTCCAACTTTCCCGATGGTAAGAATATCGCCATCGTCGGTTCGACAGGCAAGAGTAAAACTAGTCATCCATGCGCTTCGTTTCCCAGAACCCCACTCAGCTCCAACGATAACCAAATCAAGATCAGTCATGGTTGGTTTAATTTTAATCCAGGCTGAAACTCGACCGCCAGGTTCATACAAAGCCTGAAGATTCTTAATCATCAAACCTTCATTGCCCGCATCGAGAGATTCTTTATAGAAAATCTGAGCTTCTTCTTCAGTATTAACTTCAATTCCTTTCGCAAGAACAATATGCTTAGGGGCATCTTCAATCACAGAACGAAGCTTTTGCAATCTCTTAATCAAAGGAAAATCAAGAAGAACTTCATCCTCAAGAGAAACAATGTCAAACACTGCCAACTCCACAGGCAATTCTTCAGCCAACTTATCAATCTCATATTTCCGTCTAATCCGCTTAGAAATATGTTGAAACGGTTGATACTTCCCAGTCTTAGGATCATAGCCAACGGCCTCAGCATCCAAAACACAATTTGTACAGGAAACATTCTTGCTCACGGATTTAACAACATCAGGAAACTGCTTAGTAACATCCTCCAATCTTCGCGTGAATAGCTGAACTGAATTGCCTTTCTTATGAATCTGTAATCTAAAACCATCATATTTGTATTCTAGCCGCGCAGGTAATCCTGTCCGTGCAAAAGCATCGGAAAAATTTTGCTCCTTACGAGCAAGCATACATCTCGCCGGCGTTCCAACAACCAACTGAATATCATCAAGAGACTTTCCCGCTTGGATATGTTTCATAACAACTGAAAAATCCGCGGTCAAATCAAGAGCTCTCTTAATTTTCTCAAGAGTCTCTTTCTGATCGTAGCCTTTTTTAACTTCGAACTTGGAAGTCTTTGTAGGTTCATCATAGGTGAAACCATCCGTAAAGAAAGCATAGAAAAGTGAATCTCGAAGCGTTCCCTGGGCAATTCCTACCCTTAAATCTTCTAGAACGGTTCGAACAATAAATTTTGCCTCGATCGCATCGGCACTGGTAAGCAATTTGCTTATGTCCGCAAGTTTTCTATCCTGGGATCCTGTCCCTTCCATGGAAGCAATCTTTTGTAGAGTTACAAACACATTATGTAATGTCAAAGCCTTAGAAAATAATGTTCTTTGTTTTTTCTTTCCAAATAATTCTTGAGCAACTATTCCTAGATCGCCATGTTTCTGAAAAGATTTTGTAACTGCAGATTCATCATAGCCGGATGCCTGGGCAATAACTTTCAAAATAAGCTTCGCCGCAATACCAACAGTTCGAGAATCCCATTCAGGAAATACTCTTCCTTCTAGCAATAGAACAGTTTCTTCAATTGCAGTCTCAGGAATTTTCTTCAAGAAATTAGCCAAAATCTCTGTTTTTTTCAAACGAGAACTAGTTGTACACAAATCCTCAAACACATCTGCGAGTTGCTTATACTTCATAGAAAAATGAACGGCTTAATGATATTTAATTCTTTGCTTCACAGGACAGAACCCAAACCAAGATTTCTCAAGCCAAAAGAGCCCTACCCTCCATCCTCAATTTCTCCCTCACTGGACACTTGCGTGTGAGCTATTTAAACGAACCCGGCTAAAAATGAGTAAGGTGAAATCAAATGGATAATAAACAAATCGAAAAACTGTTTTTCAAACAAATTAAGGATCTTACAGCACGAACAGCAATGAGAAGCTACGATTATCAGTTCTCAGATCATTGGTCACGAGGAATGTAAATATGAACAGCGAAAACAACTCTAAATACCCATCACAAATCAGCACATTCATGACACAATCAGGACTCATTTCTCAAGAAGAACAAAGAGAAATGGAATCTTACCTTTGGAATACAGCTTTTGAAAGCGTATTTTAATTCAAGCTCCAAACATTTAAAACACTTCGCACCCATCTCTAATCCCAAGAATATCAAGGAAATATTTACAAAAAAATATTTTCAGGACACCAAAAACCGTAAAGAAAACCTCGCATTCCAGTTTTAAAAAAACTGGACTTTACGGTTTTTTAGTGTAACCCATACCAAGCACCATATATCTCACCGGTTCTTGGGATCTGAGATTTTTTCTTATAGAAAAGAAACATTTATATATACACACGTATATACACATATATATACTCTAAAATGAAATTTATATTAACTAAAAAAGATATCATTGCACTCAATCAAGAATTCGACCAAGGAACAATAATCAATGAATCTAGCCTTGATTATGTAATATCATATGTTCGAAGAACTGAAAATTGGACCAAAGCTTTAGCATGGTTAATTAGAGCAATACTTATAGATCATGTATTTGAAGAAGCTAACAAACGAACTTCAGCATTACTGCTCAAAACATACGTAGAATTTGAAGGATATAATATAGAAACTGCAGATACCATAAAAATAATTAAAAAAATCA
>CAYRYC010000052.1:0-4944 GCA_964428445.1 uncultured Methanosarcinales archaeon
TACGAAGTATAAGCTATTTAGAGGTAATGAAAGAAAAATGGTTATCTTTTGATATTGAAATCTCTCTATGGAAAAATGAAAGAGAAGCAAAAATTAGTTGGGTAGGGATGGACTATTCCTATAGAGGCAAAGAACGAAAAGAAATGCACACATTACATAATCTAGGAAGAAAGAAACACAAATATTATCATATATACACATACGACAACGAACAAGAATTAGTTAAAGGAATAGCAAATAGTATACAAAGACAAAATCCTCTAGTTATTACAGCATACAATTACAAATTCGATATATTAAACCTAAGAGAAGCAGGAGAATTCAACATAGGATCAAATGAAAAAAGACCATATCAAGATGTATCAATTAGTTTTTTCGAACGATTAGATTTGGAAGGAAGAATTCTTATCGATCTTTTACGATGGGCACAAATAGTTTACGATTATTTGCCAAATAGAAAATTAGAACTTGTTTCTCGAACAACATTACCTAATCTATTATTCACAAAGTCATTAACATATAATCAAATGGCTGCAAAAGAACTCATAACAATGAATCATCCCGATCCTAAAGTTAGAGTCGAGAAAGCTAGAGAAATTGCAGATTATTTAGTAGGCGATGTAGATATAATGCCAAAAATAATTAAGAGTGAAGAATTTCAAACAAGTTTAAGATTCGCATGTGAATTCGCAAAATCATACAAATTACCTTTCGCTCATTTCTTATATTCTCAAAGAACAATAAATAAAGTTCAAGAAAGAAGCTATGAACACTTCGTAGGAATACCCAGAGATAAAGTTTTGTATAGAACAAAAAAATCTAGAGAAGATGTAAGTAAAGCAAAACAAGACTTTAGAAGATTACTCGGAGAAAAAGCAAATCCTCAATCAGAACCAGGAGTATATGAAAATATTCACTTGGCTTATTTGAAATATGGATATGCTTTAAGACACGTAATAACAGATAGATTGCCAGAAGCAGAAATATTGTATTCTCAAAAACCAGCAACAGGTTTTGAAAATAATTTATTAGGAAGATATGGAAATAGTCTTGCTGAATGGATAACTTCAGATTTTACAATTCTTAAAAAATTAGAGAAAAGTATGTTTGAACACATAGATAAATTAGAATCAGGACACATGAAATTCTTTGAAGTCTATTCAGGTCAAAGATATATTTTTGAAAAAGAAAAGAAAACTAAAAGACAATTTCACACAAGCACAATTACAACTAAATCATTAATGGAAAATATGCGAGTAAAAACAAAAATATTCCTAGAAAAAAATAACATAGAACCAGAGTATTTAGTTTTTCTACTAAATAAATATCGCAAATATCAAAAATTTCAAAAAAGATTTCGAGGACAATACGATGTATCGGAAGAAGTTGTTGAAAAAATACTAGACCAACAAATAGATGATGCAAAAAAATTCGCAGAAAATTATGGATTAAGATTAATTCATCAAAGAGGACCATATCTATATTTCCAAGGAGACGGAACACAAGCAATAAAGGATCATCCAGCAGTTTTCGTTAAAAATATTGACAAAGTATTAATAACAAAAAAATACGCGCCAAGAAAAGATAATCAATGGGGAGATAGCAATATTTTTTATGACACTCATGGAGTATACAGAGGATTAAAACTTGTTGATCACGGAACTCACAACATGAATTTGTTTGAACAACAAACAAAAGGTTATTTCATAAAAGAATTATTAAATAATAATCCTCAAGAAGCAGCAGAAATACTTGAAAAACAAACAGAAAGATTATGGAAAGGAGAAATAGACTATAAAGAATTAGTCTGGTATGCAAATGGAAAAGATAGATACAGTGCATTCGTAAATGGAAAGAAAATATGCTTTCATAAACTTATTCCAAAAGAAATTAACAAAGCAGAACTTTTAGGAAATATAGAAACAAAAAGGATGTGTTATTTAGAAACCATAAGAAACAAAGAAGAAGAAGTACTTATCATGCGACCAGAAGAAGTAGAATTTGATCTAAACATGTATTGGGAAAAACATAAAAAAGATATAAAAAATTTAGCGCACAACTTCATAGGCGAAGAAATTTTCAAATTATTTCCTGACGAAACAGATGGCTCATTATTTTCTAATTACAATGTAAACCTAGCTACAACAAGTCTAAAAGAAAGATATTATTAAAATTCTTGGCAAAAGATTTGCCGGCACCCCAAGCAAAGCTTAGGGAAATAAAAAATTAAAAAAGAAAGAGAAAAAAATTTATTCAGCTACTGCATCTTCTTCTTCTGAAAATTTCTTAATTTCTTCCATGTTAGCTACAATAAGCTTAGCCTTCATCTTTCCAAACTGGAAAGGCCATTTACCTTCAGGATCGTTCTCGTTGAGAAGTTTAATCATTTTATTTCCTTTAAATTCACCAAATTCTACTGCCATTTTTTATTAGACCTCATAAGTTATATCATTAAGCAAAAAAAGATTATTTATAAAATTATCGGCTTACTGTCTTCTGTAAACAACTCTAAGAAAATTAGGAGATTCGTCAGTATTAATAGGCACATGCGCCAAAAGAAGCCCTCCAAAAGCAGGTTTTAAACTATAATTTTGAGGTCCGAATAGATAAGAAGAAAAGCCGAAACAATCCGGAGATATCATCCGAGTCGAAATATAGTTCACAATATCATGAATTCCCATATAAAATCAAAATGAAAGCTTATTTATAAAAACTACCACATAAGGTTTAAAAGACAGTATTCATTTTGCTATTTTATGAAAAAAACTATTATTCCACTGGCATTGATTTTCGGCCTTTATAGTAGTATTTTCTCTCAAACTAAAACCATGCCAAGTACGTCTCATCGTTTTGGTTTTTTTCATCTTTGCAATGATGGAAAAATAGCTATTGAAACTAAATCTAAAACTCCAGATATTAAAGTCTATGATTTTAGTGTTAAAGGCGAGTTTGATGTTCCTGAAATATCTTCAGATGTTCATTCTACTAGCCCAGTTATTTCTGATGACGGCAAATTGCTTTTTTTTAATCAAAATTCTTATTTGTATGTATATAATTTTTCAACTCAAATGCCAGCAGTTCTTTCTTCGAGAGAAAACCCTAAGTCATATCCTTTGGTTTGCTTCAACAATGTATTAACCTATGTTTCAGATAATGGCAAAGGCAAACAAAGTATTGTTGAACGTGATTTGGAATCAGGTTTGGAGAAAAAGATTTTAACTAACCAGTCATCTATTAAACGAAATTTTAAACCTGCAACTTCCGATAATGGCCGTTATATTGTTATTCATAGTTCATTCATAAACAAAACAAATGAAGGACTATATTTATTAGATAAACAAAATCTTTCGTTCCCTAGTAAGATTTCAAATCTAAAACTTAATGAAGGTCTTGAGGATTTATGGTGCGATGTTTCTAATACAGGAGATGTAATTTATGTAACAAACACTAATTATGACCATTTATTCCTTGTTAAAAAAGGAGAATCTCCTGTCCAGTTAACCAAAAAAAGTTTCGATGGCGATAGTCCTAGAATATCTTCAGATGGAGAATATGTAGTTTACTTAAGTAATGGAAAATACAAACAAAAGTCTGGTTGGAGTTTCAATGATAATGCTACTGGTTGGGAATATAACACCAGAGATGTTCATATTATTAAAACAAAATCAGGTAAAAGTAAACGTCTCAAAGCAGCAGGAGTTTCTCAAGTGGAAATTTCTCCAGATGGAGAACACATAGTGTACTACACCATAGGCCAACTTAATTACACTGCAAACCCATTTATTAAAGATAAAAAAGTGAAAAAACAGAAACGAGAAATTGTTAAATTTTAAACTACCAAAAGTAGATAATCACAGGCAATAATAAACAACAAAAATGTTGCATTATTTTCATAAAACTATTTCTTTAAAACTTTTTCGTACACTTTCAAATACATCTCTGAAGTTCTTTCCCAAGTGAAATCTTCTGTTTGTTTATATCCTTCTTTTCCCATTTTCTCACGCAATTTATCATCCTTCAAAAGTTTCTTCATTGCAGAGAAAATAGCTTTATAGTCATAAGGATTAACAAGAATAGCAAATTTACCAGCGACTTCAGGCATAGCTGTGATGTTTGACGTAATAACTGGAACTCTAAGCTTCATAGCTTCAAAAATAGGTATACCAAAGCCTTCATACATAGAAGGATAAACAAGAAAATCAGACATTCTATATAAAGAATCAAGCTCTTCATCAGGAATAAAACCTGTGAAAACAACTCTTTTTTTCATTTGAAGTTTTTTTACTAATCGATCACACTTTCTCTTCATCTTAATTCTATAACTAGAACCTGAAACACTGCCTGTAATAAGTAATTTACCAGAGTAATTTTCATTTTCAACAAGTTTCGAAAAAGCTTTAATCAAACGCAAGATATTTTTTCTCTCATGAATCCCGCCAACATTAATAATAAATCTTTTTAATCCTAATTTTTTTCTTAATTTATTTTCCAAAGATATATTTTTTGGACTGGGTTTTCTGAGACCATTAGGTATTACGTTTATTTTATTTAAAGGAACACCTACTCTTTCAGAAATATCCTTTTTCGAGAATTCAGAAACAGTCACTATAGCATTATTTAGTTTGCTAGATTTTTTCATTTTTTTCTTATAAAAAAATTTGTTAGTAAAAAAACCCATAGCTTCTCTAAACGTGAACGGAATAACATCATGTATAGTAAGTACAGAGGGAACTTTCTTTTTAGAGGGAAAACTCCAATTGTAAGGAAAATGGATTAAATCTGCTTTTTCTTTCTCAGCAATATCTTGTATTATTGTAGAATCCAAACGAGCATTTTTTTTAGATATACCATGAGTCTCCGTGTCTAAAGGAACAAATTTAATATTCGAACAACCCTTGAATATATTCTGAACTTCTTTCAATCGGCTTTTTTTTGGTAAGATAA
>CAYRYC010000053.1:0-4787 GCA_964428445.1 uncultured Methanosarcinales archaeon
ATTTTTTAAGTTTGTTGTGGAATTGATACATTGATTTTTCCGAAGACATAATTCGGAATTGATATTTTCCTTCAATTGAAAATATATATCCTGCGTTGAATATTTTATCTAAATCTTTGTTCATTTCTTTAATTATCTTTTGATTATAATCTGTTAGATCAAAATATGTTCTTACAGAAAGAAATCCTAGTTTTGTTGTATTGATGAGTGTGTAGTATCCTTTGATGACTTTTTCTTTTTCTAAATTTTTAATTCTATATCTGACAACGTCTTTATTGAGTTTTATTTGTTTTGCAATTTTTGTAATTGGCATTCTTGCATCCCAATCTAGAATTGAAAGTATTTGTTTATCCTTGGAATCAAGTTTCATATTTATATATATTTAGCAATAATATATAAACTTTTTGCTAAAAACATGATTTTTTGACCAAAAGCTTTATGTATTGCTCTATATTTATTATTTTTGACTAGCTAGTAGATTAATTGGCAGATTTCCGGATTTTTGATCTGGAGGTGCAGGTTTGATCCCTGCCTAGCTTTGTTGAGGATTATCTTTTTTTTGTGTGGTTCGGTGTTGGAAAACAATTAAAGAGGTCGCAAATAATGAAAATATCGAAAACATCATACATTTTACTTACAATAATATTGTTAATTTCAATAAGTATTGTTAGTTGTAGTACTACAAAAACTGTTATTGAAACAGAACAAATACAAAAAATAGATTTACGTCTAGAATGGTTTCACCATGCTCAATTTGCAGGATTTTATGCAGCAAAGGATAAAGGATTTTATGCAGAAGAAAATTTAGAAGTAAACTTTGAACAAGGAGGAACGGGATTAGCACCAATACCTTTAGTAATAAGTGGAAGTGAACAGTTTGGTTTAGCAGAAGCGGATCAAATATTACTTGCACGAGAACAAGGAATTCCTGTAGTTCCTTTAGTAACAATCTATAGGAAAAGTCCTTTGGTTTGGTTTTCATTAGCTAGTTCAAATATTACGGAGCCAAAAGATTTTGAAGGTAAAAAAGTAGGATCTTGGCCAGATACGGAAGCACTTTTTGAAACGCTCATGAAAAAAGCAGGTGTTGATGAATCTAAAGTTGAACAAGTTCCTGTAAAATATGATGTAACACCTATCTTAACAGGACAAGTAGATGTATTTCCGGGCTTTATTATTTATGAACCAATCGTAGTTCAAGAAAAAGGCTACGATGTAAATTTAATTTGGCCAAGTGATTACGGGATTAATTTTTACTCTATGACATTATTCACATCCGAAAAATTGTTAAAAGAACAGCCAGAACTTGTTGATAAATTTGTAATTGCAACACTAGAGGGTTGGGATTATACTTTTGTAAATCCTTCTGAAATTGCAAATGTAACTGTTCATTATTCAGACGAATTAGAATATGATTTTGAATACAAAAAGATTCTTGCTAGTGAAGAGTTAGTAAAACCTGATAATTTAGCTATTGGTTGTATGCAAAAATCAGTATGGGAAGATATGCAAGATATACTATTGGAACAAGGTGTTATGGAAAAATCTATTGATTTAGATGCTATGTTGCTCTATAAACCTGGTGTTGATGATGGTTGTAGCAGTTAAAGTAGATAAACTTTCCCATGATTATGATAATTTGAAAGTGCTCTCTCAAATATCCTTTTCAGTGAACAAGGGAGAAATTGTTGCAATAGTTGGTCCAAGTGGTTGTGGGAAGACTACTCTCTTAAAAATATTATCTGGAATCCTTGCTCCATCGCAAGGATCGATTTCTTTTTTTAACAAAGATGAAATCAATAAAGACAGAAGTTTTGTTTTTCAAGATTCAATACTTCTTCCTTGGAGAACAGTTTTAGAAAATGTAGCACTTCCACTAGAATTAACAAACAACATACATAGAGATTTGTTGTCAAGAAAGTATTTAAACAAGGTAGGTTTTGAAGGATTTGAAAACGCCTTTCCTAATGAATTAAGTGGAGGAATGAAACAACGAGTAAATCTGGCCAGAGCACTTATTACAAAACCTTCAATTTTATTATTAGATGAACCTTTTAGTTCCTTAGATGAGCCTACAAGGGAATTGTTAAGTGAAGAATTATTAGAGTTATGGTCAAATAAGGATATTTCTCCTGATGCAATCTTATTAGTTACTCATTCAATTACAGATGCAGTTTTTTTTGCAGATAAAATAATTGTTCTTTCACAAAAACCTGCGAGAATAAAATCCATAATTGAGGTTTCTTTACCGCATCCAAGAAAAATAGAGATTAAACATTCTTCAGAATACATTAATTTAGTGAAGACATTAAGAGTTGAGTTGTAGTGAAAAAAATTCTTATTCGTGGACTAATAATATTAGGGGTTTTTTCTTTGTGGGAGGGATTAATTCATTTGTTAAATTTACCTGTTTATATTCTTCCAAGTCCTATTAAAATAGCTTTGTTTATTGTAAACAATATTTCTAAATTATTGTATCACTTATCCTTTACACTAATGGAAGCAGTAGCAGGATTTATGCTTGCATTGGCTATTGGATTTATTATAGCAATAATTTTTGTTTATAATAAAGATATGGAAAAATCACTCTATCCATTTGCAGTGGCATTAAAAGTTACTCCTTTGTTGGCGCTGGCACCAATACTTATCTTGTGGTTTGGAACAGGACATATATCTAAAATTATTGCAGCAACAACACTATGTTTCTTTCCTATATTAGTAAATTCTATAAAAGGTTTACACTCAGTTGATAGAAATGCTCTGGATTTATTCAAATCACTGGGAGCAACAAAAAAATTAATATTTTTGAAACTAAGAATACCTCATTCTTTGCCTTACGTTTTTCAAGGATTAAAAATTTCGACAAGTCTAGCAATAGAAGGCGCAATAGTTGCAGAATTTTTAGGAGCAACAAAAGGAATAGGTTATTTGATAGTTGTCTCCTCGTATCATTTAAACACAGTACAAACATTTGCAGCAATAATTTTATCTGCCATAGCAGGAATAGTCTTTTTCCAAGTAATTTCTTTTATAGAGAAAAAAATAGTTTTTTGGCATTCAAAACAGGAGATCTAAATGTTTCATATAAAATACAAATTAAAACCAAGCACAATTCATGGAATTGGTCTTTTCTCAGAAGAAAATGTAGAAAAAGGGAGATTAATATATTCTATTAACAAAGAATTGGATTTGGTATTAACTCCAGAAGAATATTCTAAATTGACAGCCAATGAACGTACAACTATTGAACATTATGGTTATTTTGTTGAAAACAAATGGCATTTGGCATTTGATGACGTGCGATTTTGCAACCATTCTGATGATGGGAACATAGTAAAACGAGGAAATACTCTTATTGCTAAAAGATCAATAAAAATAGGAGAAGAGCTAACACAGTATTACAAGGAGTTTGACGAGAGAACTAGAATTTTTATTAATAATTTTCAAGAATTAAACGAGATAATTAAATGAGCTTTTTTACCGACAGATTTTTATTCTCTTATTATTTCTTTTCTTCCATGCTCAAACAATACAACTTCGATCAGATTGCCGAATACTATGATTTGTTAGAACTTCCTAATTCTTCTAAGAATAGAGATCAAAATATGTTTCTATTTAGAATTCTAAAGAAGTTGAATGTAAAGTCAGTTCTCGACATTAGTTGTGGAACTGGAATTCAAGCATTGTTTCTAAAGAAAAAAGGTTTCTCTGTTACTGGTATTGATCATAGTAAAGGTTTACTTGATGTTGCTAAAATAAAAGCGAAGCGATTGCATCTAGATATTGATTTCAAAGAAGGAGATATGAGAACTTCTCAGGAAGGAGAATTCGATTGCGTTATTTCTATGTATAATTCCATAGGTCATGTGACTCAAGAAGAATTCAAAGATGTTGTTCTTGAAAATGTTAAGAAAAATCTTTCTGATGAAGGAATATATATTTTTGATATTTTTAATTATAATTTTTTCTCGCAGTTCGAAGGAACTGAAAAACACGACGAAGAATATACTGCTGCTGATGGAACGAAAGTCTTTCGATACACTGAGAACACAGTTCATCAGAAAGATGAATTTATTCACGTTGAACATAGAAATGAAATTATTTTCATGGATGGAAGCAGCGATGAGAAAACCGATTCTTGGGACATGCAGTTGTATGGTGTTGATTTCCTAATGTCTGCGCTTGAAGAGAAAGGATTTGAAGTTCTGGGCTTGTATGGAAGTCAAGAAGGCGAAGAATTTGTTCAGGAAGCAAGCACGAGCATCTATATTGTTGCGCGTAAAGTTTAAATAGCTGTTTTTATTTAGTTAATATTTGTTAGCTGAACTAACATTTATGTTTTATTAAGTCTTTAATGTTATTCTTGCTAACAGGTTAGTCTAACTAACCGAAAGGTTTAAATAACTCTTAATAGTTATTCTTACTAACATGGTGTCTAAAGAACAAATTAACACATTTAAACAATCTGCAGAAGCAGTCTATGCTTTGAATGATTATACTAGTTCAACAATTTTATACTTTAAAGCACTTTTTGCAATTCATGATTTTATTCTTCTTAAGAAAATAGGTCTCGCTCCTAAAGATCATAAAGAACGATTTAGAATGTTGGAGAAGGATTTTCCTGAATTATACAGTGAATTAGATGATGAATTTAATACGTATAGAACTACCTATAGTCGAACTACATCAAAAGATACTTGTGACCGAATTAAAAAAATGATTGAAAATGTCTATTCCAAATATATTCTTTAAAACAGCTAGAGACTTGGCAAAACAAAACAAAAATA
>CAYRYC010000054.1:0-4635 GCA_964428445.1 uncultured Methanosarcinales archaeon
ATCATGATATCTACTGAAAGTATTTTTATTGAGAAGATTTGTTACACTTGTATAATCCACTATATCGATGAACATTACTGTTTTAATTGGTGTTTCCATCAGATACAGAAGTTATTCGAACTATCTTTTAAAGTTTGTGTCTTCTATGATAATCTTTATAACTGTAATTCCATTTTACTCTTTTATGACACGAGTATTGCTGACGGGTTTTGATGATTGTAAGAGCTATGACAGTCCTACAAAACATGTCATCAAAGAATTTCAAAATAAATCTTTGGACGGCATTGAACTACGTTCAGTACTCTTACCTGTGAAATTTGAAAAAAGTCTTAAAAAGGTTAATGATGTTATTGAATATCACAAACCGTCAATTATTCTGAGTTTAGGTTTTGGCTATAAAATCGGCGATCAAATAAGTATTGAACAAAGAGGAAGAAATATCGTGAGCGGAAAAGATGATGCTCGTGTTAAAAAGTATGAAGAAAAAATTTACAAATACGGTCAAGATTATAGGAACGTCAGTTTTCCAGTGGAAGAACTTTGTGATCTTTTGAACGAAAACGATATTCCTACAGCCATTTCTAAAGATGCTGGAGAATTTCTTTGTAATAATTTAATTTATTCTTTGATGAGAATTATGCCTGAAGATGTTGCCTATGGTTTTTATCACATTCCTGATTCTAATAAATCACTTCTAAAAGTAGATCAAATAGTTAAGGCCGTAGAACTTACATTTGATTATTTGAAAAATAACTGATCGTAATATTTCCGGATTTTCTTCACCAGATCATAAATTATTTTTTTATCATTCTTATTTTATTGAAACTATCTTCTGCACACAAGAAAGGCTTAAAAAGGTTGATTCTTTTAATTTATCACTTAAGGTTTGACAAAAATGATTGATTGGGAGAATATTGTTATTGTGTGTGCGACTAAGGATAGAATTAGTCAGGAGTTTACTCAAAAAGCTATTTCTCATTTGTATAAGCTTGTAGGAAAAACACCTAAGTATTTTGTTAGTGAGGTATTTAGTGCAGGTTCTTTTTCCGCAGGAGAAGTTGATCCTAAATTTAGAAAAGTTTTATTTCACGAAGATTTAGCTAAAGCGCCTCTGGAAGGAAAGAGTGTTTACATATTTGGTATTCCTTGTTATGAACAGAAAGAAAATGTTCCTCCTGGAGAATTATCATTTAGAATTGGTGCTACTGCTATGGCTGCTTATGACAATGGAGCTAAAGAAGTAAATTTAGTTCTCACAAATTCTTATTTTAGTCGTGGTGATAAAGCTTATTTTGATTATCCTGAAGGTAGTGATGAAAGAAAAAGAAATAAAGGTCGTGGACGGCCAGCTCTTTTACAAGCAAAACATTTTCATATTGATGGTATTAAAAAAATAATTACTATGGAACTTCACAGTAAAGAAGTTGAGAATTTTTATAGAGAAGTGTATGGTCATAATAATGTTTTACATTCTATTTCTGCATCTCCTCATGCAGCTCATTATATTGCTATAGAATCAACACTTTCAAGAACTAATAATGGAGAACAAATTGTTATTGTTAGTCCTGATAAAGGTGCTAGAGCGAGAACTGATGAATTTGTTAATACTCTTAAACATGCTTATGGTTTAACTAACATTAGCGTATTATATTTAGATAAAACAAGAAAATTTGCAAATAATCCTGATCAAGTAGAAATTATTATTAATAAAGTAAAACCTTGTTCTGATAACTTTACTACTTTAAACAACAAAGATATTATTATTTGGGATGACCTTGTTGATACTGCCGGAACTATTAGTACAGTAGCGAAAACTCTTCGTAAAGAAGGAGTAAATGGTGATGCTCATTATGGAATTCCTGCAAGCGTTTCTGCAATTTTAGTTCATCCCGTTCTTGCAGGATCTAATTATGAAACTGCAATGCAAAAACTTATGTCTGCTGAATTAAAAGAATTGGTTTTGTTTAATACTCATCCTTATATTGAAGATAATTTGTTGTATCCTCTTAAAGAAATAACTTCTGTTATTAGAACTGCTTGGATGTTTGGTGAAGCTATTTTTAATCTTGAACAAAACAAATCAGTTAATAGCATGTATCTTAAAGATGGTAATATTTCTGCAGAGATTGTGGCAAAAACATTTAATATGAAAAGAAGTTCTTCGTTCAAAAAAAAGCGTTAGATTTCCGGATTTCTTTCACCAGATTATAAATTGTTTTTTTATTATTCTTAGTTTATGTTATTCTTAATTGTTATTGCAATAGTTTTAGGAATTGGAGCAGGAGTTATAACGGGCCTCATTCCTGGTCTCCACGTCAACTTAATCACCGTCATTGCAGTTTCCAGTGTTGGTGTCCTCAGCGGCATTTCTCCGTTGCTAGTTGCAATCTTCATAATCTCTCTAGCTCTTACACATTCTTTCTTAGATTCAATTCCTAGTATTTACCTTGGGGCTCCTGATCCTGATCAGGTTGTTGCTGTTCTTCCAGGTCATCAAATGTTTTTAGAAGGAAAAGGTCATCTTGCAATTACTTATACTTTAATTGGTTCTCTTGCTGCACTTATTCTTTGCATTCTCTTCATGCCTTTTGGAATTAAATTATTGGTCTCAGTTCAGTCATTTATTCAACCTTATATTGGAAAGATTCTTCTTGGAGTTATTTTACTTCTTCTAGTTCTTTCAAAAAAGATAATTCTCAACAGTTCTTTTTTTCTCCTTGCTGGTTTATTCGGTTTATTGTGTTTTAATATTCCCGATCAACGGCAAATTCTTTTGCCGATGTTGTCTGGTTTATTTGGAACTAGTACTTTGCTTATCAGTTTAGCAGGAACAAGTGAAAGAATCAAACAACAGTTTGATAAAATAATTCCAATAACATCGAAAGTTATAGAGAGGACTGTAAGTCGAGCAACGCTCGTTGGAATTCTTGCTTCTTTTCTTCCTGGATTTGGTTCAAGTCAAGCTGCGATTGTTGCTAGTTCGACAATGCGTAAGAAAACCGCGATTGATTATTTGTTATTAGTTGGAGGAATTAATACTGTGAACTTCGCATTTTCTTTAGTTACTGTAACTCTTTTAGGAAAAGCAAGAAATGGCGCGATAGTTGGTGTTAAAGATCTTCTTGGAGAAATAACTATTCATCATTTACTTTTGTTCATTCCCGTTTTATTAATCGTTGGAGGAATTGCAACTCTTCTTGGTTTATGGTTGTCGAAAAGAACTGCGAATATTTTGCAAAAAATGCCTTACAAGAAAGTTGTTATTGGAGTTCTTGTTTTTTTATTTGTTATGGTTGTTTCTTTTTCTTGGTTGAAAGGAATTTTGATTCTCTTGACTGCGACTGGATTGGGAATTGTCGCCAGTAGATTTGGAGCTCAGAAGAATATGCTTTTGGGTTGTTTATTGCTTCCTGTGATTGTGTATTTGTGGTGATTTCACCCAAAAGTTTATAACATTCCTTGTTGAATTAATAAATATGATTGATATAATAAAAAAATTCGAAAAAAATCCTATTATAAGTCCTGCTGATGTAAAACCTTCGCTAGAAGGATACAAAGTTCTCGGAGCGTTTAATCCTGGAGCTATTGTATTTGGTGATGAAATAATTTTATTACTTAGAGTGTCTGAAGGATGCGAATCTAAAGAAGGTTTTGTGCGGGTTCCAGTTTGTGAATTTAAAAATAATGAAGCTTATCCTTCGATTTTAGAATTTGATTTGAAAGATCCAGATCTTTCTTTGAAAGATACGCGAGGGGTTGTTTACAAGGGAAAAGATTATCTTACAAGTATAAATCATATTAGAATTGCTAGAAGTAAGGATGGTATTCATTTTACCGTTGAAGATAAACCTTTCATTTATCCTGTTGAAGAAAGCGAAAAATATGGTTGTGAAGATGCAAGAGTGAGTTTTATTGAGGGAAAATATTACATAAATTATACTGCTGTGAGTGAAGACTCATGGGTAACATCCTTAGCTCTTACTGAAGATTTTAAGACCGTTGAAAGAAAAGGGATAATTTTTTGTCCTGAAAATAAAGATGTTTCTATTTTTCCTGAAAAAATAAATGGGAAATACATTGCACTTCACAGACCGAATAATTCTGGATTTGGTAAGGCATCAATTTGGTATGCTGAATCTCCAGATCTTATTCATTGGGGAAAACATAAATGTCTTTTGAGACCTAGAGATAATGAGTGGGAATCAGTAAAAATAGGCGGAGGAGCACCGCCAATTAAAACTTCTGAAGGATGGCTTGTTATTTATCATGGGAGAAGCGAGAATTCTTATTCCTTGTTTTGTCTTCTTTTAGATCTTAAAGATCCTTCCAAAATTATAAAACGAGCTGAACGTCCCCTTCTTGTACCTACTGAAGCTTTTGAAACTAATGGTTTCTTCAAAAACGTTGTTTTTTCAAATGGAATTGTTGAAAAAGATGGGAAAATTTATGTGTACTACGGCGCAGCTGATGAATCAGTTGGTGTCGCGATAAGTGATATAAAAAGTTTATTAGAGATTTTTTAAAAATGAAAATTGTTATGGATTTTAGGAAATTTGATGGCGTAATTGGTGGTGTTGAAGAAGGAGTAATTTATATTACTAAATACTTAACTAAGAAAGGTCATTTTGTTGTTAT
>CAYRYC010000055.1:0-4571 GCA_964428445.1 uncultured Methanosarcinales archaeon
TTATCAAATTCTTTTTGCATTATTTCTGCAAGTTCTTTAGAAGGGATTGTTTTATTTGATGGTTTAATTTTTGGAAGTTTCATATCAATAATTTGATGAGCATTCATAAGAAGGTCATTTGTAATTTTACCGAAATAGTTTGTTGTATTGAAATGATCTGTTCCTACATCCAATAGCATGGTTGCGTATTTGAGCATTTTATTTCGACAATCGTCAAATAATTCTCCTATTGGAGTATCTTTAGGAATATCAATTTCTTTTAATTCTTTAATATATTGCTTTGGATTGAATTCGTTGTATTTCAGTTGAGGAGAATAATTGCATTCTGATTCTTTGAATTTATCCCACTCCTCATCGATGTTTGAAGGGGTCACATTATCAAAATTAAAGATGATTCCGCTTATTTTCACAAGAACGTCGTCGGCATGCTGTAGCTTATCAAAAGAATCCATGTTATTAGTGTCTTTCTAGATATTATAAAAAACTTATGTTTTAAATAGCCTTTATACATTCCATTTTTCATGGAATTATACGTAAAAGAGTTTTTTGAAAAATTATCAGAAAATCCTGATATGGATAAACGAGCTATCGCTAATCTCAAGATAGAATTATGTAGAACCCATGCTAGCGTTGTTAAGATTCCAACAGACATCGAATTATTATTACGTGCAGACCCTGAGACTGCAAAGAAGTTCAGAAGAAATTTACAAACGAAACCTAACAGGTCTCTTTCTGGAGTCACGCCTGTGGCGATTATGACAAGTCCTCATCCCTGTCCTCACGGAAAATGCACTATGTGTCCCGGAGGAATTGATAGTCCTTGGGGAGATAAGCCCCAAAGTTATACTGGTTCTGAACCAGCGACAATGCGAGGGGAAAGAGCAGGCTATGATGCTTATTTACAGGTTTTTAATCGACTGGAACAATATATGGTTACAGGTCATGTTGCTGACAAGGTTGATCTTATTATTATGGGAGGAACATTTCCTGCGCGAGAAAAAGAATATCAAGATGATTTTATCATGGATTCTTTCAAAGCAATGAATGATTTTTCAGAATTATTTTTCAAAGAAGGCGAATTTGACATTGATAGTTTTAAAGAATTTTTTGAATTACCTGGAGATATTTTTGAAGAAGGAAGAACTCCTAGACTTCAGAAGAAAATGTTGGAATTGAAAGGAAACTCGGATCTTAAGACCGAACAGAAACGAAATGAAACAGCAGTTGTGCGATGTATTGGAATGACAATTGAAACAAGACCTGATTGGGGATTTTTAGAACATGGTAATGTTATGCTTGAACAGGGTGCAACCAGGATTGAACTTGGCGTGCAAAGTGTCTATGATGATGCGCTTGCTTCAGTAAAGCGAGGACATACTGTTGTTGATAATAAAAAATCAATTCAAGAATTAAAAGATATTGGTTTCAAATTAAATTTCCACATGATGCTTGGTTTACCTGGTGTAGATCTAAAGAGAGACATTGATGGTCTCAACGCATTATTCACAGATACTGATTATTGTCCTGACATGTTAAAACTTTATCCTCTTATGGTTATGCCTGGAACTCTTTTACAAAAAGATTTTGAAGATGGTAGTTTCAAACCAATCTCAACAAGCGAAGCTGCAGAAGTAATTGCAGATTTTTTACCTGAAGTAGAACCATACTGTCGGGTTATGCGAGTTCAACGCGACATACCGTCGTATAAAATTCTTGGTGGTGTTGATAAAACCAATCTTCGACAATACGTTGATAACTTGATGAAAACGAAAGGAACTGAAAGTCGAGATATTCGAGCAAGAGAAACAGGACGAAGTAAAAAAACAGACAAGCCTTCTATTGTTCTTGTTGTTCAAGAATATGAATCAAGTGGTGGAAAAGAATTCTTTATTTCCATGGAAGATATTGCTAATGATACAATCGCAGGATTCTGCCGATTAAGATTTCCAGGAAAACAATTAAGAGATGAAATTACTTCGACAACAGCAATCATTAGAGAACTCCATGTCTATGGGGCAGCTATTGGCCTTGGAGATCATGATGAAGGATCATCACAGCATAAAGGTTTTGGAAAAAAACTCATGGCAAAGGCTGAAGAAATTGCTAAAGAAAACGGCTATGATAAAATGATTGTTATTAGTGGTATTGGTGTGAAAGAATACTATAGAATTCTAGGATACGCTGATGACGGACCTTACCTTGGAAAAACTCTTTAAATATTTGCTAATGTTATAGCAAGTTTAGCCTTTCCCTCTACTTCGTAATTAATAACTGCTTTCATTCCTTTCTGAGCTTCAAGAAGATTTTGAGTTCCTTTTAAAACATCGTCTAATGTTTGGTAATTTTTATTATCTTTAATAGTACTTATTAAGAAATAACCATTACTGTGGTTAATAGGAAATTTGTCATAATTCATACAAATAGTATCTGCAATTTTCTTATATATTGAATGTGGATATTTTATTTCTTGAATTTCCTCATTGCCTGTAATTATATGAACAGATGCTTTCTTTGATTCTATGTTGCTTAGTTTGAATGAGTAAGATGTGCTTTCTATTTCAACTTCAGGACGATTATTAGTATTATTTATTTTTTCTTTTGCTTTTTCTAAGTCGAATTCTTCTATTTTGTAGAATGTATCGAGAATATCTTTTATTGAATATTTGATTGAGTCTTTCATAATAGTGAAAATGGCTTGTTCTTTATGTATTTTGCTCTAAAAAGGAGCAAGCTTTGCTTCTTAAGCTTAGCTTACTATCGTTCGCAAGCTTTGCTTCGCAAAGCTTTTTAAATAAGAATTCCTAATGCATGGACATGGCATTCGCAGAATATTTCGCACAACACTGGGCAACGATCATTTTTTACGCTCTCGTCATCATTTCTCTCATTATTTTCAGAAAGAAATTTGACTGGCAAGGTAGAGTTATTGCGTTACGACGTACTAAATTTGGAATTAAATGGATGCAAAAAGTTGCAGACAAACACCCAGAGCGTCTTAAGCTATTTGGATATTCATTCATTGGAGTGGGATTCATGGGAATGATTTTCATTTTTGGATATGTATTCTATAGTATTTATCAATTATTCTTCGTGCCAGCAGCACCTGCATCATTCTCTGTGGTATTACCAGGAGTTCATGTTCCAGGAGCAGCAATATTTATTCCTCTGTGGGTTTTAATTCCTTTATTCATAGTTGTGATGATTCACGAAGGAGGTCATGGACTTATTGCGAAAGCTCACAAAGTTCCAATCAAGAACACAGGTATTGTTTTCTTTGGACCATTGGCAGGAGCATTTGTTGAACCTGATGAGAAAAAATTAGAAAAGAAATCTGACGTTGTAAAATATTCTGTATTCGCAGCAGGACCTGGTGCGAATTTCTTAACGGCAGGACTTGGAATATTGTTATTGATGCTTGTGTTGAATCCTTTAACAGGAATGATGGTTACTCCAACAGGCTTTAGTGTTGGTGATGTGCAAGAAGATTATCCTGCAGCAATGGCAGGTGTTTTGCCTGGAGAAATATTTACTTCAATAAATGGAAACGATATATTGACAAGTGCTGATTTAACGAAATCGTTAACATGTGTATCGCCCGGCGATGAACTCTTGTTGTCAGGACCGAACTCGACTCGAACTATAATTACAACTGAACATCCTATGGATGAGACTAAAGGTTATTTAGGAATACTTGGAGCTAAAACTGAGTTCGAAGTTAAACTAGGAATTCCTTATTGGGTCTATCAAGTTACAAATGGATTCACTCAATTTATTTTCTGGATTATAATGCTAAGTGTTGGTTTAGGAGCTTTCAATCTCTTACCTCTAGGACCTGTTGATGGTGGTCAAATGATTAGATTATCATTACGACGAATCCACGGTGAAAAGAAAGGTAAAATGTACTGGGCTAGAATCGGATGGCTATTGTTGATATTAATTTTATTCCTAATATTCACGCCAATGGTGCGAGCATTTTTAGGCGTATAGAATTTTTATTTTATTTTTTATTCAGGAAAATAGCTTATTTTGAAATATTCTGTTGTTGATTGTGTTGTTATTTTTTTAATTTCAGGGAATAGTTCTTTTAATTTTTCTATGAATAGTCTTAATTCGTGTTTATTTTCAAATTCAGTTTCTAATTCTATGTCTGCTCCTTGAAATATCTCTGATGCATATGTGCAATTTTCATGTTGTTCTGCAAATGTTTTTATTTGATTTACTTGTTTATTATTATGGGTGAATATTTCTAAGTAATAGTTATCTAGTTGAAGTTGATGGGTGTCTATTATTGCTCTGAATCCTAGAATTATATTTTTTTTCTCTAGTTCTTTTATTTTGTATGCTATAGTTCTTTGAGGTATATTGAGTTTTTTAGCTAATTCTGTTGTTGTAGATCTAGAATTTTTTGAAAGTTCTTTCAAAATTTCTTCTTCATTCTTATCTATTATTACTATTTCTTCTTCTTTCAATGTTTTTGTCTCTTTTTTTTCTTTAGAAAGAATCTTAAGAGGGAAATGATGCATTATTGTGAATATGCTATGTTCTTCTTTAAGAATGTGTTTGCCGTATTT
>CAYRYC010000056.1:0-1892 GCA_964428445.1 uncultured Methanosarcinales archaeon
AAGCATTATTTGGAATCTTATTTCTAATTGTTTTTACTAGTGTTCTCGCTTCTATTTCCTATGCTGCTAGTACTCCATTTGTAGGAGATACATATGCTCATGTTGATTTTGATGCTGCAGGAAATGTATATGTCGTTTCTATTAATAATGAAGTTGTTCCTCATTGTTTGAATTTAACAAAGTATGATTCTTCATTTAACATTCTTCAAACAGAACATTATTTGTGTCAAAATGATGATTTTAGTAATGTTAGAATTAAGGCAAATAGTGATAGAGATGAATTTTATGTTAGTGCAGGAGTTTTTTTAACAGGTAATACTTTTGTTGAAGGAGATTATTGGCATTTGACAAAATTTTCCACAGATATTTCTGTACCTCCTGCAACATTGTTTTCCTATGATCCTCATTCATTTACTGATTCTTATGGTGGAACTTCTATAGTTGATCCTAATCCTCATCATCTTTATTCTGGTTCGGATGTTTATAGTTTAGCTGTTGATAATACAGATCACTTGTATACTTTTTCATTAATCGATGATGATCAAACTCAAGGTTATTTTTTACAAGGATCTCATTTGAATCGTTTTACAAGTAATTTTGTTTCTGAACCTGCGGATTTTAATTGTTATGGTGCTTTAGGTTTTTATGCAAGAGATATGTTAGCATCTTTTGGAGCTACATACGAAGCAGCAGATGGTAATGATTGTTTTAGTAGTGCTTTTCAATCGGCTTATTGTTCTGGTTATGAATGTGATAGTTTTGATTTTTTTAATAACTTTTTAATTGGTGGTTGGGCAAAGTCTTACTATGGAAATCCTTTAGGAGTATTTGTTGATTCTAATAATGACGTTTTAGTAGTTGAAGGTGGTGCTTCAATAGGCATTGCTAAATATGATTCTTCTGGAAATGACATAGGTGGTGGATTTAGTACAATGTCTTTTGGCACTCAGGGAGATATTTATAGTGTTGTTTTAGGAAGCGATGATAAGATTTATTTTGTAGCTACTGAACTTTCTAGTACGGGTATATTCATATATCAATATGATCCTGTAACTAAAGATTTTACTGATACAGGAGTTTGGACTGGAGAATCTCTACTTATTGCAGGAGAAGAAAATATTTATGCTCTTTATGATAATCCACAACAGTCTTTATACGTACAAGCATTTATTATTGAAACACAATCAGAAGGTTTTCATTATAGTACAGGAATACCTTCTCAATCTATAGCAAAAACTGACGCTGTAGTTGATTCTATTAATGGTCTTTACATGTATATTGTAAGTGAGGATAAGCATGCTACTCCTGATAAATATGCACTTTCTTTACAATTAACTTGTTATCAACATCTTGATGGAGATGGTTTTGGAAATCCTGCTGTTTCACAAATTGTTTATGGAAACTGCGATCCTGGTTATATTACTGATAATACTGATTGCGATGATGGCGAACCAGGAGCATATCCTGGAGCTGTAGAAACTCTTGCAATGTGCGGAGATGGAATTGATCAAGATTGTGTTGGCGGGGATCTTCCTTGTGGTTTTGAAAGTTCTGCAGTAGCATGTTCAAATAGTATTGATGATGATTCTGATGGTTTGATTGATTGTGCTGATCCTGATTGTGCAAGCTTTTGTGCGCCGGTTTGTCTAGGCGGATATGTGGATTGTTATCTCGATGCAGATAATGATTGGTACTATGATGTTGTTGGTCCAACGAGTATTTGTATAGATGATGGAACTTGTTCAGAACAATTAGTAGGAAGTGGATGGACTGATATTATTAATTCTACTAGTTGCCCATATGTTGGCGCAGCTGGAACTGCAGCACCGGGTGTCGCAGGAACATGTATTGATTGTAATGATAACAATCCTACTTTAGGATATTTATGTTGT
>CAYRYC010000056.1:1992-4541 GCA_964428445.1 uncultured Methanosarcinales archaeon
TTGTGGTGGAACTTGGGCTGTAGCTGGAATTAATGGTTCTTATATTGTGAATGTTAGTGGAACTACTTATGTTGCATCGCTTGATTCTCCTTTCGGAGAAAATAATGTCAATACTCACAGCGAGTGTTGTGGCGATGAAATTGATGAAACAATTATAACAACAAGTTGTGATGGTTCAACTTTAGTTGATGGAATTTGTTGTCCTGATAATACTTATGTCGCATTGAACGGAAACACTTGCGTGAAGCGAGAAGATTGTCCTGATAAAATGCGAGGCGCTCCGGTTTGGGTGAACGCACCAGTTGCTGCTTCAAGAGTTATTTGGGATGCGCACTTGCAATCTTCAGGTGATGGTTATTGTTGTGAGTTGACTGATATTAATCATCCTCCTGCAAAACCTTTATGTGATGGTGTTATTGGTTGTTTTGTAAAAGAAAAAAGTATGCCTTTGTCTCAAAGTGAAATAACTTTGTGTGATAATACTTTATCAGATGATTATTGTGTTATCGAAGCTTGCGCAGGAGATTTTAGTATTTGTCAGGAAATTGAAATTTGTAATTCTGAGATTGTTGAGATAAGTTATGATTCTTTTTCAAATCCTGTTTTAGTAACATCTTATACAACAACGGAGGAAAGTGAATCTTATCCAACATGGAGTGAAATTCCTCCTTCTCCTTCTTCTAATCCTGTTAATCCAATTACTGCTAGTGTTACTGAAGAAGATCCTGGTGGAGAAATAGGTTCTTCTCCTGGTCCTATTGTAGGATGCGATCCTGCTGGTAGATGCGAAGAGCGAATTGTTGATGTTTGTGAGAAAGAAGATTGTTATGCTTTCTGCGAGAAAGATGGAAATTCTTTTGATCCTTGTGAAGAGGTTTGTGATTATACTTGTGAGGAATTCACAACATATTTTGGAACTGATTGTTATGTTGACTGTTATATTACTGGAGAAAAAATTGTTGAAAATATTATTTCTGTAGATGTTGATAAGTCTGAAGGTGGTTATACTGAGTTAGATTGTATTAAAGACTTTGGTTGTACGAACGACGGAAATTTTGTTCCCTTTGGAAATGAACTAGTTATTATAGGAAGCATTACTGCTTACGCTGCATTAGACCCTATCTTGCCAAGTGTTCTTCCTGTTAGTTATGAAACTTTAGAGACTTATTGCAACACAGAACTAGCTTGTGCAGATTATCCTTGCGTAGGCGGAGATCCAAACGCGGAGATTAACAAAGGATGTTTGAGAGCTGTGGATGACTTCGGCGAAGAAGTGTTTGTTCGAGATGATGTGACTGGAGATTTAATGCAGTGTAGAAATGATGGTTTAGATTTTCCTTCAACAGATATATTTACAGGAGATCCATGGTGTCCTCAAGGATTTGAATATTCTGGAAATTTTTATTGCGAACCTGAAGAATTAAGTTGTGATATTGGTTTTGCGGGAAACTTGTTAAATGGTTGTGATAGTTTATTTAATCCACAAAATGATACTATTTGGAACCAATATCATGATGGTTGTTTCTTTCAATATATTCCTACTAATACTTTCGATCGTAGTTGTTGTTTGACAACGGAAATAGCGACGTTTCAACTTTATGAAGAATCAAATGTTAGAGTTTACTAATTTTATTTTTTCTTTATTTTTAAGGAAATATTGTGTATTTTTCTAAGATGATTATATTAAGCTTTGAATTATATATTTATTATGGATATTAAGGATAAAATATTTACTATTCGTGGAAAACAAGTTATTTTTGATAGGGATTTAGCTGAATTGTATGAAGTTAAAGCAAGACGTTTAAGAGAACAAGTAAAAAGAAATATAAAACGTTTTCCTGAAGATTTTATGTTTCAACTTAGTGAAAAAGAAACATCATTTATGGTGTCGCAAAATGCGACACCTTCGAAAAAACATCTTGGAGGCTCTCTACCCTACGCATTCACAGAACATGGAATTACGGCCCTAGCAGGAGTTTTGAGAAGTGAAAAAGCAATTAATGTTAGTATACAAATTATAAGAGCATTTGTCGCTATGCGTAAGTTTATAGCTTCTAATTCAGGATTATTTCAAAGATTGGGTGCTTTGGAAATAAAACATTTAGAATATGATGAAAAATTTGATACTATTTTCAAAGCAATTGAATCTAAAGATATTCAAGCATCTAAAGGAATATTTTTTGATGGGGAAGTTTTTGATGCGTACAAATTTGTTTGCGATTTAATAAAAAAAGCTAATAAATCAATTATTTTGATTGATAATTATATTGATGAAACTGTTTTAACCTTATTTTCTAAAAAGAATGAAAATGTTGAAATTATTATATATTCGAAGAATATAAGTAAACAACTAGAATTGGATGTAAAAAAGTTTTCTGAACAACACAGGAACATATTTTTGAAAAAATTTGATAAGAGTCATGATCGCTTTTTGATTATAGATAATGTTAATGTTTATCATTTTGGAGCTTCTTTGAAAGACCTTGGGAAGAAGTGGTTTGCTTTTTCTAAATTTGATAAAGAAGGATTAAAATTACTAGAAAAATTAT
>CAYRYC010000057.1:0-4400 GCA_964428445.1 uncultured Methanosarcinales archaeon
ATATTCATTCTTGTTTTTGTTTTAATGAGTTTAACTAATTATTTCATAACTCCTAAATTTATAATGAAACATCTTGGAGAAAAAGGAATTAAAAAATGGTTTTTTATTGTTATTGGAGGTATGTTATCTACAGGACCAATTTATATGTGGTATCCACTTTTAGCAGATTTAAAAAGTAAAGGTTTAAGTTACGGACTTATTGCTTGTTTTTTATATAATCGAGCAATCAAAGTTCCTTTACTGCCTTTAATGATTTTATATTTTTCTTGGCAATATATTTTAGTTTTATCATTGGTTATGATTTTTATGTCTGTTGTTCAAGGCATGTTAATAAATAAATTAATAGAGGTTAAAAAATGAAAATTGCTGTAGCATCAGAAGGAAAAACACAAGATAGCGAAATAAGTGAAAAAGGTGGAAGAGCTCCTTATTATCTTATTTTTGAAGATAAAAAACTGATAGAAACAATCAAAAACCCATTTGCAAAAGGTGCTGGTGGAGCTGGTTTTTCTGTGGCTTATATGTTAGCTGATAAAAAAGTTAATTTAGTATTTGCAGGAAAGATTGGGGGAAATATGGTATCTGCCTTAAAAGAAAAAGGAATTGAGTTCGAAGAAAAATCAGGTAAAAAAGTTGAAGAAGTAATTTAATAAAAAAAATAGGCTAGGCCTATTTTTTCATAACTACGAACAAGACTTCGCGTTTTCTAGTCATTTCAAAAGTGAACTAGTTCACTTTTTCATGACTTTTTGCATAAGTAAAAGATCTTCTGTGGTTAATTTACCACCAGTTTTCATCTTCTCTTGAACTATCTTAGCTTTTTCTTTGAAGTTTTCTGCTTCAGCCTTTTTCTTATCTTCTTCGACTGCCACATTTTGTTCTTCAAGTTCAGCTTTAAGTTCTTCTGCTTGTTTGAGAAGTTCTTTTAGTTTATCATTTTCAACTTTAAAGAATTCTTTGTATTCTTTGAACTTTTCAAAGGATGCTTGCTCTTCTTTTTTCAGATCGTCAATTTCTTTTGATCTTTCTAAAAGAGATTCATGCTTTTCTTGAGAATCAGCTGCGTGAGTTTGCAATTTCTTATGAGCTGCATTTGATTTTTTACGTAGTTTGTTAATATCTTTAGAAAGAGTAGATATTTTCTCCCAATCTCCAGTCACTGACTGTATTTCCTTGAGTTCTTTTTTTAGACCTTTGATTTCTTTCTGCATTTTTTGTTCTTTATCAAAGCTCATAGGTTGAGTTTCAAGAGTATAATCTAATTTTTCAATTTGTTTTTTTATTAATGAAGGATTTGCTTTCTTATCAAATTTGTTAGCTTGATCGCCAGCGTTTTTCTTAAGATCTTTGAGTAGTTCAAGTTGTTCTTTAATTTCAGTGTTGAGTTTATCTCTTTCTATTTTGAAATCTTTTACTTGACTAGTAATCTCATTTCTAACATCTTTTGATTCTTTAACATTACCAATAAGAGCACTAATTTGCTTATTAGTTTTTGATCTTTTATTAAACCAAGATTCTTTTTCTCTGTTAAGCTTGTTAAGCTCTTTCTTAATCACTGCAATTTCTTGTCTTAGATTCTTAAGTTGTTGTACTTTTTCGTTGATTTGTCCTTCATCCATTATGTTAACCTGTTTGTTATATTAAATAAAAAAATATAAAATAAAAAAGAAAGTTTAGCCGAAAAGAGCGCCTAATCCAGCTGCTGCTGCACCATCATCTTTTTTCTTTTCTTCTTTCTTTTCTTCTTTTTTCTCTTCTGCTGCCGGAGCTGCGCCTGCTGCTGGAGCTGCTGCCGGAGCTACTGCTACTGCTGCTTTTGAGATTGCTTCTTCGATATTAACACCGTCAAGAGCTGCTACTAGAGCTTTTACTCGACCGTCATCTACTGTGACACCAGCTGCTTCTAAAACTTTTTTAACTGCTGCGTCTTCAACTTTTTGTCCTGCTTTATTCAAAAGCATTGCTGCATAAATGTATTCCATTTTTTTTACCTTTTTTTATTTTTAAAAAAAGGTCCCGTAAAGCTTTGCTTTAAGGATACCTTGATTTAATTTTTAATTTATTAGTTTGATCTAATACTTGACAAATGTATCAACATTTCTCAAGTGTTGCGTCGTAAATAAATTACTCGCAACTATCCAAAGAGAGCGCCAAGTCCTGCTGCTGCATCTGCCTTTGGCTCTTCCTTTTCACTAGAAACCTCTGGTTTCTGTGTGCCAGTAGCTTCGCTACTGAGCATGTCGTTGTCATTTGCCTGTGCGCTTGCCGCTGCTCCTT
The DNA here is from genome assembly GCA_964428445.1 of uncultured Methanosarcinales archaeon. Lineage (GTDB taxonomy): Archaea > Nanobdellota > Nanobdellia > Woesearchaeales > SKGA01 > SKGA01. Next base: position 2,278 of record CAYRYC010000057.1, read on the forward strand.
TTAGTTCGTCGCTAAGAGCGTCGTCTGAAAGAAGACCTGCAACTGCAAGCATTTGGTTTTGAGCTTTCACTAAAGTATCGCCAACGGTTAAATCAGTAAGGATGTCCTCATTGATTGCTAGGTTTTTACTTTCCATGGAAGCTTTCATAAGAAGAGTTTCAATGGTATCAGCGCAAGGGTATGCTGCTTCAACTGCAAGGTTGAATGCCCAGCTAGCCGCTGTTCCAATATCATTAATGTATACTTCTTCATCAATATCAAGTACTGCTTTTGTTAGAATGTCTCCATTTTCATAAATTGCAGTAAGTTCAAGTCCAATTTCCATTGGTTCGATTCCAAGCCGTGTTAGAATAGCCGCAAGTTCTGTACTTACAACGTCTCCTTCTTTTGCTACAACTGTATCTGCTTTAATTGCAACTTTACCAGCATCGATTCCTGCTTTGATTCCTACTGATCCAAGTTCCCCAATAATAGGTCCTGGAGCAAAACTTGTAGGTCCTGCTGGAACAACAATTTCGTTTGGTGCAATTTGTCCTCCTTTAATTGCTGTAAAAGATTTATTCTTCTTTAGAGTTTTAAAGAGTTTGAAAGGACTTTCATTTGTGAAAAGTAATGCAGGCATTCCCTTAAGATAAGGAACTAAATCTGCAATTTTCTCTTTTTTTGATTCTTCAAGTGCTACCGTAAGCAGTCTTCGTTTACTCATTCTAATAAGTACTGAACCTCTAAGTTGAGTTCTCATATTGTTTAACTGTTTTGCTGGAAGATTTTCCATATCAACAGCGCCAATATAATCATACTTATCTATAAGCTGCGCAAATTCTGCGACAAGGTCTTTCTTTTTTTCTGAAACATGAGCCATATTATTCTACCTTTATTATTAAAGTTTAACAGGTTTCCCCATTGTAAATTTGATTAATGCTCCTCGAACATTATGTTGTTCCTTAGGAAGATGATGCACGATTTGATCGTAAAAATATGCAACGTTTGTAGCAATTTGCTCATCGGTCATATCTTCTTTACCTGCATTTAATTGAATAACAGGAAATTTCTTAGCACTAATTTTAATTGTTCTTTGAAGTCTATCATAAAGTGCTTGTAATGAACCTTTTGGAGGTACAACACATCCTGCTTTTGGGTTTGGCATTTTTCCACGTGGACCAAATACTCGACCAAAAACTCCTGCGATTTTACCCATCAGATTTGCTTGAGCAATAAAGAAATCATATTCAGCTGCGAGTTTTTTCATAGCTACCTTATCATTCTTGTATTTATCTAAGTCCATCTGAGTAATTGTGAAGTCACAAACTTTGTTAGCTTCTGCTTCAAGTTCTCCACCAACAATTGCACAAACTTTCTTTGGTCGTACTTGTTCTGGTACGGTTAAGAAAAATTCTACTTGGTCAGTAGGGTTTTTTAGATTAAGATCTTTCAAATTCACAATAAAATCTACTGATTGTTTGAACTTTCGAGGGCTATTAGCTTCTCGAAGGGTTTTGAGTGCGTTTAATACTGTTTTTTTATCCATTTTAAATATAACCTCCTACAAATGTAGTTGTATCATCATTAATGCCTTGGAGTGTAATCAGAAATCGCCTGATTCATGCAAGGCGAATTTCGTTAATCCGATAGCGTTCGGAAAACTCCGCATTAAATAATGGCTTAGAATACAGAAGAATGAGCATAGAGAGCGCCTAAACGCAATATAACATTTTCTTCCGCATCAATTAAGCTTTGCTGCCACGAAATGAAGAGCTGAAAGCTTTCAAACCGTGTGATACGTAGCGGTTCATGCACAATTATTGAATTGTCGCATGTGCAATCGATAGAATTCGAAGAATTCAGTTGATTAGCAGTGTTGTCTTGAGAAATCATAAATCATTTATAAAAGTGATGTTTTGTACAGAAAAATTAATATATTGAAAAGCCATTTCTAAACTCATGGGTAATGTGTATGAAGCTTCTAATAGTCATAGTAATATGATCATAGTTCAAGGAGGAACAGTCAATCTTGAAGAAACATTTCATAGATTTGCTCAAGATGTTGATCGTTTTGTTGAATTATCACATACACAGTCAAATATACTACTAAAAAAAGAATTACTTGTCGTAACTCCCAAATA
>CAYRYC010000058.1:0-4192 GCA_964428445.1 uncultured Methanosarcinales archaeon
TGAGTATGGTCATGGACTTATGGAAGAAATGTCTAAAAAATCTTCAGATCTTCCTGATTTTTTAAGAGTTGATCCTCTTTCAAAAGGAGATATGTATAGTATGTCTTTGAAAGAATCCATTGCTCATTTTTATTCCATTGTTATGTTTGAAAAAATTTCTTCAGATGAAACTTTGCAAGAAAGTTTCTTTCCCGCAGAATCAGATTCTGATAATTTCGCAAAAGGCCATTCTAATTTTAGAATTATGGATCTTTATCCTAGACGTCTAATGTCTTATGCGTTAATGTTAAAAAGTTCATTTGCAGATGATTATTCTTCTGAAAAGAAACTTGACATGCTTGGTGATTTTGCTTTCTCTTCGGAAATTGCAAATAATTATGCAAATATAGAAATTTTCAATAAAGATGGCGTGCCAACTGAACATATTAATGTATTGCCTTATGTTTCTGATCCTGTTTCTGAAGTTATTCGTGATCTTAAACAAAAAGGTATTAATTACAAAGATAATGAAAAAACTTTTGATAAATTATTCTTAGAAGGATTTTGGTCTGTGCCTGGTTTTAAGCAGAAGGTTGATTATTTTATTAATACTGAATTCAACAAAAACCAATAAAGTTTATAAATGCGTTTTCTTATTATATTGTATATGAGATATAAGACTCCTAAAGAACAGCGTCGAGAATTAATAAGAACTCTAAGAGATTTATTCTTAGGAATTGGAATTCTTTTATTTTTAGGAACGATTGTCTATAAGTTCGCCGAAGGTTGGCCTTGGTTAGATGCATTATACTTTGCAACGATTTCTTTAACGAGTCGAGGATATACTAATCTCTATCCAACCTCAGCTGTTTCAATTTTATTTAGCGTATTTTATCTCATAGCAGGTGTTGGTTTGATTATTTACGCTATTTCAACACTTATTGCATTCTATACAACTCACTATAGACAGAGTATTTCAAAGAAGGTTGATCACTTTGTTAAGGGTTTTAAGAAAAAGCCTGAACCTCGACCTCTGAAAAAAGTTATCTGGCGTCCAAAGCGTAAACGACCTTATTGATTTTTCTTTTCAATATAAATAAAATAGTCATCAAGCCATTTATTGAATGCAAATTTAATGTATGGTTCTCTTGTGAAAACTGATTCTTTTTCAGTCATAAAATCTTCGCCTTTCCAAGTTAAGTTATGGCCTACGGGTGCATTATCGAATCTATCGCTGGGAGAAAATTTATATGATTCGAAAACAGGAATTCTGTATCTGCTATAGAAAAATGATTCTACTTTTTTATGGTAGTCTTTTCTTTCATACTCATAACTCATAGGATTGCTTTTTTCCTTTTCTTTTTTATATTTATCACTTATTATTTTTATTTGTTTTCCAAATAATCCTTCGATGCCGAACATGATTTGAAATAATTCTCCATGGTCTGCATGGCCTATAGGGACAATAAGGCCAGTAATGTCTGTTTTAATTTCAGGTTCTGTGAATGTTCCCAAGGTTTGATAACCTTCCGGATAGGTAAAACATTCGCTGGTTACTCTTATTCCTGTGGAGTTGCCGTGTTTTTTTCTCATTTCTTCACGGAGATCATCTTTTTTTTCCTTCCATATTTCTTTTTCGTACTCGGTTTTATATCTTGTTGGTTCATTACGAAAACCCATTTCTACCCATCTGTTTCGTGCATCTTTGGATGCATTCATCATTTTTTGTAAATCTTCATCTGCTTTTGCTGTGAATGTATTAATATGCTTAGTAACTTCTGTAAAATTAGAAATAATAACTTCTGCGCCAGGAATTTTCCCTTCGATCATTGTTTTAAGATATTGTTGAGGGTATTCTTTTCTGTCGTAGCATTCATCTCTGGGTTGTTCGTATTCTATTGGAGCTGTGATAATAAATTTGTTTTTCATAAGAGAGCAAAATGCTTTTGATTTTATAATATTTACCATAAGCTTTAAAAAGGACATATGAATACAAATTCATATGTTCAAGAATTGAACATGCAAAAATTACGGAGAAATTTTAAGAATGAACTGTAATACATATCATATATTCTTTAGCAATCTCGCGAACAAAACGCGATTCGCAATAGTAATGGCTCTGAAGAAATCAGAATTAAGTGTGAATGATCTTGCAGAACAAATAGGAGAAGAGCAAAGTAATGTTTCTCATCATCTTAAGAATTTAGTTTCTTGCAATGTTGTCTTCGTACGACAGGATGGGAAAAAAAGAATTTATTCTCTTAACAAAGAAGTAATTAATCCTATTTTACAAATTATTGACAAACATGTCAAAACACACTGCACTGATTGCACACATTGCAAATCAGATAAAACTTTTGATTATACTGTAAAAATTAAATGAGGAAAAAATGGCAAAAACAATCTATCTCGATAATGGCGCGACAACAAAGGTCGACAAAAAAGCAATAGAAGCAATGCTTCCTTTTTTCGACAATGTATTTGGTAATCCTTCTTCAAATCATGAGTTTGGTTTTTCAGCTCAAGATGCAGTAAATGATGCAAGATCATCTATTGCGAAATCAATTGGAGCTAAATCCGATGAAATTATTTTCACATGTGGTGGAACTGAAGCAAACAATCACGCAGTCAAAGGTGTAGCCTGGGCTAACAAAGAAAGAGGAAATCACATTATTACTGTGAAAACAGAACATAAAGCAATTCTTAATGTTTGCAAATGGTTAGAAAATCAAGGCTTCATAACAACATATCTTGACGTTGACAAAGAAGGTTTTGTTAATTCTGAAGATTTAAAAAAAGCAATTACTCCAGAAACAATTCTTGTTTCGATCATGCATGCTAACAATGAAATAGGAACTATTCAAAATCTAGAAGAACTCGGTGCAATCTGTAAAGAAAATAAAATTTTATTCCATTCAGACGCATGTCAATCCTACACTAAGGTTGATATCGATGTGAACAAACAAAATCTTGATTTAGTTTCATTAAATTCTCACAAAATTCACGGTCCGAAAGGAGTTGGTGCATTGTATGTTCGTAAAGGAACTAAAATTGATAATCTCTTTCATGGAGGAAGTCAAGAAAATGCTATGCGTGCAGGAACTGAAAATGTTCCTGGAATTGTTGGTTTCGCAGAAGCTGTACGTCAGAGTTCAAAAGATAAACATATTGCTTACATGAAAAAAATTCAGAATAAATTAATTGATAGTGTTCTTGAAACTTACGAACACAGTGAACGTAAGGGCGAGAACGTCAGTAAACGCATTGAAGGAACAATTCTTAATGGTCCGAAAGGAGATTCTCGATTATGTAATAATGTTAATATTTCATTCAAAGGAATAGAAGGAGAAGCAATTGGCGGTCTTCTAGATCAAAACTTTGTTGCATCCTCAACGGGTTCTGCATGTTCTTCAGCATCTCTTGATCCAAGCTATGTGTTAAAAGCAATCGGACTTACAGATGAAGAAGCAAATGGTAGTCTTCGAATTACATTAAGTCGAGATACAACTGAAGAAGAGATTGACAGAGTAATAAAATTAATTCCTAATATTGTAAAAAAATTGAGAAGAATTTCTCCGTTTGGAAAATTACTAAAAAAACTTTCAATAGGATCAAAGGAGTAAACATAAATGCTATTTTGCAGAGAAATAAAACATTGCGACTATCGCAGATAGGAATCGCAATGTGATTTGTTTCATTCTGCAAAGCAGATGACTCTTGTTAACTGCATAGCATTGAAAAAAAAGGAGTAAACATAAAATGCCACTTAGATATTCAAAAGTAACAATGGCTCATTTCACAAATCCAAAAAATGTTGGTGAGATGAAAGACTGCGATGGTTTTGGAGAAGAAGGTAATTTTAAATGCGGAGATGTAATGAATATTTATATCAAAGTTAAAGATGATATTATTGTTGATATAAAATTTCTTACATATGGTTGCGTTGCAGCAATAGCATCAACAGATATGCTTTGCGAAATTGTTAAAGGTATGAATATTGATGAAGCTGCGGAACTAAATCCGACGAAACTTATTGAAAAACTTAAAGATCTTCCTTCTATAAAGACTCATTGCTCTGTCATGGGTATTCTCGCATTAAAAAGAGCGATTAAGGATTATAAAGACAAATCATAATCCTAATTGAGTTGTTTCTTGTATTAAATCATCGAGAGAAGATTTATTTCTTTCGTAATATTTTTCTATCTCTTCAATT
>CAYRYC010000059.1:0-4158 GCA_964428445.1 uncultured Methanosarcinales archaeon
TTTCCCACTTGATCTTTCAAATAATCTACATTCTTAGAAATAGATCTAAACTGTCCATCTTTTGTCTTAATACGACATTCTCCCCCTGTAATAGGCTTATCTATTTCCTTGCTAAACAAGCTACATTTATCTCCACATGGATGATCTGCGAATATAATGCAATTCTTACCAATAATATCCTCATATGAATACCCTGTAATCTCTTCAGCTTTTTTATTCCATGAAGTAACTTTTTTATCTTTATCGACTGTAAAGATAGCACTCGGAATAACTTTGAAAATAAGCTCAGCATAATCTTTTGCCTCTTGAATTAATCCTGTTGATTTATCTTTTAGTCTAAATGCTAACGAAAATCCTAAAATTAAAATAACTAAAAAGAAAGTTACTGCAATGCCTACCAATCTATATATAAAAACTCTGTCCATACCGGTCAAAAGGACCACAGACCATCCCTTTAAACCAATATGTTCTCTTGATACAAAAAACTTACTGCCCTGAAACTTAATAATATATTTACCTTTAAATCTATCATCAAATATTGACTCAAAAGGCTTTATGCCAAACTGCTTTGTTTCTATTATTTCTTCCTGCTTTTTCTTGTCTAATTTCCACAAACTCTTATAAAGAAACTCAGGATTACTTGCTATAAAAACTATTCCATTCTTATCAACAAAAAAGAATTTTGTATGCTTTGTTAAATTCTCTCCCACCTCTTCAATATTCCTCTTAATAACTGCCACTCCAATAGTGTTACCCTGATGATCCTTAACTGCCGTACCTGAATAAAAACCTCTTTTTTGGGATGTTATTCCCAAAGCAAAATAATTACCTGATCCACTTTCTATAGATTCCTTAAAATAAGATCTAAATTTATTAGAGATGATTTTGCAGGATTAGTTGTTGATGGATATAATAAAAAAGGAGAACCGGATTATGCTTATCGGCCAAATATTTTTCTTGCATTATATATTTCTCCAAAATTATTCAAGAGATCTGAAAAGAAAACAATTGTTGATAAATATATTGAAGAATTGTTAATGCCTTGGGGAGGATTAGCAACTTTACCTCCTGATCATAAATTATATCAAGCGAATCATACGGGTCAAGATGATAGAAGTTATCATCGAGGAGATTCTTGGTATTTTGTAAATAATATTGCGGCGATTGTTTTAGAAGATATTGATTTTATAAAATATAAACCAATAATCAAGAAAATTCAACTTGCTAGTGTTAATGATATTTTACAAGATGGTTATATGGGCGCAGCAAGTGAGATTTCTAGTGCTTCAGTTCAGGAAGCGAAAGGTTGTCTAGCTCAAGCTTGGAGTGCAGCAACATTTGTAGAACTAATGAATATTTTATATAATGAAGAAGAATGAATTCTATTGTGTTATTATATAATACATAAAGAAAGAGAATAATAATTAAAAAATTATTTATTTCGACTTAACGACTCTTAGTGATCGACTTTTACATTTTCGACAAGAGATTTTGCCTTGAAGAACTTTCATTTGTTGTGCTCTGAATTTTGTTTTACAATCTTTGCATACGAACATGTTCTTGAAAAGTCGAGTGTTTGCTTCTGGGAATTTTGCCATTTTATTTTATCTTTAATCGCTTTTTACTTGTTTTAACAAATTCTTTCGAATTTCTTAAACCAGTTGAAATCTAGTCAGATTTCACCTGTTTAATAACCTTATCTGTCATAATAGTCCAGTATACTACTGTAACTCCTTCGACAATTTGATCTTTAAGATCTTCAGGAACTTTCAAATCGAATGTTTCATATGTCTCTGCGTCCATAACATTTGCCATGTCTCCGCTAACGGATAGGACTTGAGCATTTTTCTTACCAATAACAGGTGCTTCAACTTCGTGGTCGGTTACAACCATATTACGTTTTCTTCCATCAAGCATTCCAACTGCCATAATGTTAGCTTTTGCGTGACCGTGTTTTCCTGGTCGTGAAATACTAATATCAGTAACTGTTGATGCAATTCCATCTAAGATGATATAACTGCCTTTTTTCAGGGAGCTTGTAGCAACGTGTTTGATTTCTCCTTCCATTTTGATTTCCTTTTATTTTTTATAAAAGGTCCCGCAAAGCTTTGCTTTAAGGACATCCTCTTATGATTATTATATACAAGTTCTATGAAGGACTGAAGAGGTCTTTATAAAGATTTTCCTTGAAACATTTATAAATGAAGCATCTTTCTCAAGAGTTCATGACAGATTTTCAAGAGCAAAGAATAAATCTTATTCAAATGACTAAAGTCCGTATAGCTGCGGCTGTAAACCATGATATTCTTATTATTCAAGCTCTTAATACTGTTGATGATCTTACTACTCAACTAAATTCTCTAAGTAAAAGATTAAGAGATTGGTATTCTTATAGTGTTCCTGAAGTAGATCGAGCAATCGATGACCATGAAGCATACTGTCAAATGGTTGCTGGGAAGACTCGAGTAGAATTAGTTGATGAATTTGTCAAAGGTCAAGAAATGGGAGCTGCTCTCGATGAAGCAGATTATATTGCTGTGCAATCTTTAGCAAGACAAGTCACAGAAATCTATCAATTCAAACAATCACTCTTACATTATTTAGAAGCTCGACTAAAAAAGCTTCTGCCAAATATGACTGCACTAGCAGGAACAACAATTGCGGCTCGATTATTAGCTGGAGCAGGTTCTGCAAAAAAATTAGCATTACTACCCGCATCAACCATCCAATTGTTAGGAGCAGAAAAAGCATTATTCAGACATTTAAGATCTGGAGCAAAGAGTCCAAAGCATGGACATATCTTTAATCATCCTGTTGTTCAAAAAGCAAAAAGAGAAGATAAAGGTAAAGCTGCAAGAATGTTGGCTGATAAATTAGCTCTATGTGCTAGACTAGATTATTTCGGTGGAGAATTCAAAGCCGATGAATACAGAAAAAGTTTGGAGGCTAGATTCCAATGAGCGAAAGAACATTTACTAAAAGATCAAGCGATAAGCCTCGAAGAAATTTTTCTAGATCAAATTCAAGTTCAAGAAGTTCTGAACCTAAAGGAGATTTTTCTTCCTATCAAAAAGAAGGCGGATCTTCAAGAGGTAAACCTTCAAGAGGCGGTTCAAGTAGACGACCATCAGGTCCTCGACGTGAAGGCGGCTCTAAATTTAGCGATAAGCGAACAGGCGGTTTTAAGCGAGAAGGTGCTCCTCGAAGAGAAGGAAGTTTTACCAGAAGTGGCACAAGCAAACGAGATAGTTCTCCACGAAAAGATTTCAAGCGTGATGGTGCTACTCGAAGAGATAGAACTCCTAGCGAATCACAAATGCCAAGTTTCGAACAAGGTATTAATCAAATTCAAAAATTCCCAAGAGTGTTTTCTGACAAAAAAGGAAAAACAACAAAAATTCTTATTGAAAGCGCAGATGGAAAATCCTATTTCGAAGAATTAACTTTCCGAAGAGGAGAAAAAGTTTTCAGAGAAGCAAATCCTGAAAGAAGTAAACTCTTCGCAGCAATTATTTTAGGAATTTCTCAAATTGGATTCAAACAGGATTCAAAAGTTCTATATCTTGGCGCAAGCCACGGTTATACAATAAGTTTCTTAGCAGACATGGTTTGCGATGGAGAAATCTATGCATTAGATTTTGCTCCTCGAGTAATGAGAGATCTTGTTTTCCTATGTGAAGACAAAACAAACATGGCTCCAATTATGGCAGACGCTAACAAACCTCAAGAATATTCAGAATTTGTTCCAAAAGACATTGATGTTATCTTCATGGATATTTCTCAAAGAAATCAAACTGAAATATTTTTGAAAAACTGCGACATGTTCTTGAAAAAAGATGGTTTTGGACTATTAGCTCTAAAAGCACGAAGTGTTGATGTAACAAAGAATCCTAAAGACATATTTAGAGTTGTTAGAGATGAACTTGAGAATAATCCTGCATACTCAATCGTCGATTACAAGGAATTAAGTCCTCTTGAGATGGATCACGCTATGTTTGTAGTGAAGAAGAAATAATTTTCTAAGGGTAATGTTTATAAATGCCTAATCTTGACACTATAGTATTATTGTTGGTGTTATGACAGGGTGAGCAGGGTTATGAGAAAAGCATTATTTGGAATCTTATTTCTAATTGTTTTTACTAGTGTTCTCGCTTCTAT
>CAYRYC010000060.1:0-3521 GCA_964428445.1 uncultured Methanosarcinales archaeon
AAAATATAGAGATCACAGCATAGAAAATATAAAATTAGTCAAACAAAAAATAGAACTCAAAAATACAATTTCAGTACATAATCTCAACAACATAGTATATTGCGAACATATGATAAATATCAAGAACGACGAATCACAAAAACAATATCCTTCTCTTCTTCCAGTTCCAATATGTAAAATGGCTGGAATTTATAGGAAATAAGTTCTTTTATTTCATCCTTCTTTGGAGAATTCTTCAAAAAAGTCAAAACAAAACGATCATTACCAACTCTTTTTATTTCTTCCAATCCTTTTTTTATATCATCAAAGTTATGGATAGCAGTAACGCTAATAACCACATCAAAAGAATTATCTTCGAAAGGAAGTTCTTCCGCAGAACCAAGCATTATTTTTTCATCTCCTTTGTATTGAGAAATTAAACCTTGGGAAGGATCAATGCCTGTTGCTTCTTTAAGATCGAAGTAATCCAAAGAAAAACCAGTACCGCAACCAACATCCAAAAGAGAATCACTTGCTTCGATAATATCTTGATCTGCAATCAAAGAAAGTTTCTTAATTTGTTCTTCTTTGTGTAAAGTGTCATAGCCTTCTGAAATATTATCGTAGTAGTTCATTTGAAAGTTGATGAGGGCGCCCGGATTCGAACCGGGGATCGTCCGCATTTTGAAAGAAAATGATTCAAAAAATCACTTTTCTAAGTCAAGCGGACGTCATAGCCACTAGACCACGCCCTCAAAAAATAAATATAAAAAGTATAAAAAGTAAAAAACACAGACACAACATTTGCCACTAAGCGAAGCGCATGTAGCAGGGCTCGCCTATGCCTCTAATGGCAAATTAATCGTCTTCGTCGTCTTTCTCTTTTCTCGATACGAGCACTTCGAATATTTTCGCGAATGCTGGACGAGTGATAAAGACTCCAAGAGTTACTCCTGCGATGGTTGTTAATGCGAATCCTTTAAGGAGACCTGCACCTGAACCAAGTAGAGGAATCATTGCAACGACTGTTGTGAAGTATGCAGTCATGATGATGAAGAATGCTTTCTTCAGTCTGGATTTCCAAGCACTGCGTACTCGTTTACCACCCTGTAGCGTTTCATCAATAATAACTATCTGATCATCAACACCAGTACCTACTGCGATTAAAATCCCTGCAATAGCTGCTAAATCTAACTGCCATTTTGCAAGCACAGCGAATCCCAGAATTAAAATAACTTCTGAAACCATTGTGATAATAACAGGTACTGCAATTGCTGCTTTTTTATAACGGATAGTTACAACAACAACAACTGCTGCTAATGCTAATAATCCGACAAGAAGAACATTCTTAATGAATTCTTCTCCAAGAACTGGACTGATTGCTTGTGATTCAATAATTTCTAGTTTAACTGGAAGACTTCCAGTTTGCATAACTGTTTGTAATTGTTTCATATTGTCAAGAGCGTCTTTTGTTGCAGCATCTCGGCTTGCACCATAACCACTTCCCGAAATACTAATATCAGTTACTGAATTTCCTTTTAGACTTTCTCCGATACGAAGTTCGTCCACAAGTTCATCATCTAAATATAATGTAAGATTTTCTGATAGGTAACCGCCGTCACTAATACCTGAGAAAAGTACCTCAAGATCGCCTGTAGCTTCTGCTTGTTTATCAGCAGCTTCTGGTGAAAGAGAAATTGCAAATCTAAATCCACAGAACCATTCTCCATCGCCTGATTCTTGGCAACCTCTTTGAGGATCAAGACCAGAACCTGTTGCGGTTCGATCAACATAAACAATATCTTGTCCGCCACGGAAAACAACAATGTCTCCAACTTTAGCTTCGAACTTACCTTGTTTAGCAAGGAGATCAATAACTTCATCTTGACTTGCTCCCGCAATTTCTACAAGAACATATGTTTCTCCAGTAAAGTCTTTTACTTGTCTAACTGTTATATCACTTAGACCATAAACATTTAATCTTTGTCGAATATTTTCTAAAATGAAACCCATATCTTCAGAACTAACTTCTTCTTCAGGAGATAGAATAACTCTAGTTCCACCAGCAAGGTCAAGACCTTTCTGAATATTATTAGAAGGAGCTTCGTAAACTTTCAGACCAATGTCTTCCATTCCAACAAATGTTTCAATGGTTTTATTCACAACTTTTGTTTTAGTTACATTGCTTGTTGTGTTTGTTTCATTATCAAATACTTGATCAACATAAGTAATAGTTTCTGTTTCATTAAGAACAGTAATCTCATATTCAGCAACAGTTTTTAACCTGTATGTTCCTTGATCTGTTTTAATAAGTAAAGACCTGTTAATTTCTAAACCATCTATAAATTCATAATAATCATCAGTATCTAAGATTGGCCTATTATTAATAGATTTAATAACTTCTCGAGATGTAGGTAATGAATTAGGTTCAGGACTTAACATAGGATTAGGAATTGAATTTGCCGCAGCACTATCCTTAAGAACTGTTCTAACAGTTACACCTTCAGTACTAAACTGAGGAGAAATTGCAACTACTGCAATTAAGACTGCTGCTAAAAGAAGAATAACTCGCCAATTTCCTAAGATTTGTTTTAGTTTATTCATTTTTTAGCACCTCCTTCTTTTGCTTCCTTTTTTTCAGCATACCATCGAAGAATACCTGCGTTTTGTATCCATGTATTAACCATATCCACAATTAATCCAATAACTAAGATAGTCATAATTTGAGAAATTATTTGTGATTGAGAAAATATTAATGCAACACTTACTGCCGCAAGAGTTGTTATGTTCATAGTCATACCAGTTTTCATTGCTTTAATGACTCTTTGGTAAACCGTTCCTTCTTTATTCTTCAATACTCTAGTGGAAAGAAGAATGTCAGTGTCTACACTGTAACCAATAAGCATCAAGAATGCCGCAATACCTGCAGTTGAAATCTTAATTCCTAATATATTAACAACAGCCAATGTAACTACAATGTCAGAGAAAGCTGCCAGAATAACCGCAAGACTTGGTACTGGAACTCGGAACTGAATGAAAACAACAATCCCCATAAGTACAAATGCTATAATTAAAGCTTTGATAATTTGACCGAAGAAATTTGCTCCAAGTTTTGATCCGCTTGATCGAATGTTTTGGCTAAGTTCATCAAGAGTTAATTCGGAATCAAAAGAAATCATGGATTCTTTGAAAAGTTCTAATTCATCTTCATCAATAATATCAGTTTCAATTTCAATCGCGACTAAATCCGCGAGTTGTTTCTGCGACCTTATGACAAATTCATGCGTAGGATGCTGATCCAATAAAAATTCTTCAAGAACTTTCTTGTCGATTGCATCTAAATTAGTCATGTCCTTTGTTATTGTAATTGCAGTTCCACCCTGAAGACTAATTCCTTTGTGAAGAAATTCTCCAGTTTGTGCGACTTGCATTCCAATAAGGACTAATGCTATGAGTAACATAGCAAAAGGAATAATTAAGAGTTGTTTGTAATATTTATTATAGAAACTCTTTTTTTCCTTCTTTGGAAGAATACTCGTTTC
>CAYRYC010000061.1:0-3377 GCA_964428445.1 uncultured Methanosarcinales archaeon
ATGCTCGGCTCTTGCGGGTAGATTAGCGTCGGAGACGCATTAATCGATTCAACGTGCGACGTTAGTCGCAGGTGCGCCAAATTTTTTTACATTTTTCTTTTTGTTAATATTTATATATGATTACTTCTTGCTTTTCTTTCTCAGGCCTCAGTCATTAAAATTATTTTTAGTGGCTGGTTTCATAGCTGTCTGTTGCTACATGTCCTTTTGCTAAGATAGCAATTAATGTTATCCTCGGAAATAATTTATTTCTGGGACGCGAAAAACGAATGCTTTTTTAGCGTTATAAAATTCAACTACAACGGTGACGAAGTGGTGGTGACTTAATGAAAGAAGTAAGAGGGCTAAAATTGCGGGCTTTGTACGTCAACAACGACAACAACAACTCCAATGCTAACAGCAACAACAATCTAAATAACAATGCTCAGCTCTTGCGAATATCTCAGACAGCTCCAGGCCAACCTTCTTTATGGGAAACTCTTTGTAGTTACGAAAATTTAGAATTAGCTTTTCTTAAAGCAAGAAAAAGAAAAACGCTAAAACATTATGTGATAGATTTTGAGAATAATCTCAAAGAAAATCTTCTACAATTACGTTCGGAATTACTTATGTATGTTTACAGACCTGCATCTTTAGAGACATTTATTATTCGCGACCCTAAAACTAGAAAAATTAGCAAATCTTCTTTTCGCGATAGAGTTATACATCATGCAATAATCAACGTCATTGAGCCTCTGATTGATAAACATTTTATCTTTGACTCTTATGCAAACAGAATTAGTAAAGGGACTCTTAATGCTGTAAAACGATTTAATAAGTTTAAACAAAAAGTTTCAAGAAATAACACAAGAAATTGCTTTGTTTTCAAGGCAGATATAAAAAGATATTTTGACAGTGTCAATCATGAAATTCTTATAACTACTTTACAAAAATATATTTATGATAAAAACATTATCAATTTAATTCGTTTAATTCTGAACAACCACAAAACCTCAATCAAAGGCCAAGGAATGCCCTTAGGTAACCTTACTAGCCAATTCTTCGCTAATGTATATCTCAATGAACTTGATCAATTCGTAAAACACGAACTAAAAGCAAAATATTATATTCGTTATGTTGATGATTTTGTTATTCTGCATAATAATCCTGCAATTCTAAACAAACATCAAATAGTGATAAATAATTTTTTACAATTCGAACTTAAACTTAAGCTTCACCCTCAAAAATCAAGAATAATAAATTTGAAAAAAGGAATTTCTTTTTTAGGTTTCAGAATCTTCGAAAACCACCAGTTACTACACAAGAAAAATCTGAGAAGATTCAAGAATAAACTATTAAACCAAGGTGAAAGATACAAAAAGAAACAAATAGACAGGGATGGTGTTGTTGAACAATTTCAAGGATGGATTGCTTACGCAAAAAACGCAAATACTTACAAATTAAGAAAACTAACAACAAAAAAATTTAATCACTTATTCCTAACAACAAACAAAAACGAAGATATTGTTAACATTAAAAAACATGAAAATCTTCAACAAGAAATCTACACGAGTAAGTTAGAGTTTTCTTCTCAGAAAACTAAACAATTATTCGAAAAAGGCTTATCTGTAAAAGAAATTGCAATAAAACGAGAATTAAAAGAAAGCACCATCCACAAACATCTATTAAATTTACTTGAACATCATCAAATAAAACTAAAAGAACTATTACCTTCGTGGAAAATAAAAATAATTCTAAAACACTTTTCTTCACTAAACGATTCATTAAAAACTATTCGTCAACAAATAAATAAATCTTCAATCTCTTATAATGACATCGATTTTGTAAGATCTGTAATCAAGGCTAAACAAAACAAGAAAAACATAACTTATCACGTAGAACTTTATCAAAAAACAGTTTGTAAAAAGAAATGTAACGTTGAAAAAATAGTTATTTGTAGACTTAAATTCCAACAATTACTTGCTCATCAACCAAACCTAGCATTTACAAGAAAAGAATTTAACTTATTTATGAAAAATGGGTTAAACTTCTGTAATTTAGAATAAATTAAGAAAATTTTTTATCCAATATTTTTTAATATATTTAAAAATTTAATAGTCAATGTGCATCGGATTTATAGTAGCCCTTCCATTTCGAATAGGAATTCTTGTGCTCTTTGCAAAGATGTTTTTGCTTTTGTCGTGATGTCTGTTATTGTTGTTTGGTATTGTATGTGGCTTCTTTTTCTTCTTTCGTAGTCAAATGTTTCTATTATTTCTGTTGATTTTATTTCTGCTATGTTTAGCGCCTCTTCTGCTACTTCTTCGTAGTTTTCTATTATTTGCTTTGTTAGTTTATTTTTTACTATTGCTATTAATGTGTCTGCGGTTACTTTATGTACTATTTTATCTCCTGTTTTATAACCAAGATTTATTAGTACTGCGTTTGCCATGTAAAACATTGAATAGTATGAAACTACTATTGCCCATAGAGGTATTTCGTTTTCTAGCAGTAGTTTTGCTGCTTTTAGGCTGTCTTTTGCGTTTTTCATAAATATTTTTTGTGCTATATTATCTTTTGTTTGTGCTTGAGTTATTTTTTTTAACAAACCATCATCTAAGTATATTTTGATGTTTTTTTCTGCTTCTTCTATTCTTTTTTTGCTAAGCATTTTTTATTAACCTGTAATATTCTTCTATTCCTAATAATATTATGTTATTTTTTATTGTTTCGTTTCCTACATTTATTTCTCTTGTTTTGATCATTTCTATGAATGTTTTGTAGTTGACAGTTGTTAGGTGTATATTTTTTGGTATTTGTTCATTTATTTCTTTTAATTCTTTTTCATTTTCAGTAATTGCTAGCAAGTCTATGTCTGATTGTTTTGTTGCTTGGTTTTTGCTGTGTGATCCGAATAACAACAGTATGTAGTTTTGTTTTGCTTCGCTAAATCTTTTGTGTATTGTTTTGAAATCTTTATTTTTTAAAAATTCTTCTCGTCTTTGATATTCTGCTAGATAGATTTTTTCATTAAATTCTCCCGTTAAAGAACACAATAATGCTTTTCCCGCTCTTTTTGTTCGTATCAGTCCTTCTTTTTCTAACAATTTTGTTTGTTCGTGAGCTATCCTATAGTTTATGTCTAACGCTTTAGCTATTTGGCTTATGGTGAATTCTTCTTCCTTATTTTTTAGCAAAAATACTAAAATATTTATATTATTCATATTTGTAATAATATTATTACAATAAGTAATATATAAATCTTGCGATTATAATCAAAAACAACTCAAACATCAAAATTCAACTACAAGGAGCCCTCCAGACAATCTCATCCCGTCAGCGTCGGGTGGGGCTATATAGGAGTCTACTAACTTTTGGTGGACTCCTTCCTTTTTTTC
>CAYRYC010000062.1:0-3295 GCA_964428445.1 uncultured Methanosarcinales archaeon
ATAGGAATTTATTATTGAAATTCTTGAAGGTGTTTTAGGAATATCTGGATCTATTTCTTCTTTTTTAGGGAAAAGTTTATTCAATAAAGGATCTGGTTTTGAATCTGGAAATTCTGATTTAAGAAATTTAGTAAGTGCTTCTTTTTTATTTCCTTCTTCTTTGAGAATTTTTTTGAGTTTATGTTCTACTTCTTCATTAACAAATTCTCCTTGCTCAACAAGATAATTAATAATAGATGATGTGCTCATTATAAAAAGACCTTTTCATCGATATCCAGCTCTTTTGCGAGCAATTGTTGTACTTTTCCTAAAAGATGTGTAGGCATAGAAATTTGAATTTCTCTTGTTCGTCCAAAACGACCTTTAGATATAACTTTAGCATTGATTAAACCAAGCATGTCTAATTCAGCAATAATATCTGATAATCTTCTTTGAGTAATTGGTCTTAAACTTACTTTTGGACAAATGTCTTTGTAAACATCATAAACATCTCCTGTGTATATTCCTTTCTTTTTGCCTTCTTTATTTGCTTTTAATAATACAAAAATAGAAAGCATTGTTGCTTGGAATTGTTTTGGTTGTGTTTTTACAATATCTACAATTCTATCTCTTTCAATTTTTTCTTCTGCTTCATCAATTTGTTTAATTTCTACTTTTGGTGATTTTGTTCTTTCTGCCAATTCTCCTGCCACGCGAAGTAAATCTATTGCTCTTCTTGCATCTCCATGCTCTCTTGCAGCATATGCTGCGCATTTAGGGATGACTCCTGCATCTAGAATTCCTGGTTTAAATGCCACTTCTGCTCTTTTCTTCAAAATATCTTGAATTTGAAGTGCATTATATGGTGGGAAAATTAATTCTTCTTCACTTAATGAACTTTTTACACGTGGATCTATATGATTAGCAAACATCAAATCATTACTTATTCCTATAAGAGAAATTTGTGCATTCTTTAATTCTGAATTAATACGTGTAAGATTGTATATTATTTCATCTCCTGTTTTTTTGATAAGTTGATCTATCTCATCTAAAATTAAAACAAGAATTTGTTCTTCCTGATCTAAAGCAGTAAAGAAAATTTTATAAATTTCGTCCGTAGGAAGTCCTGTTGCAGGAATATCTTTCCCAAAACCTTCTCTTGCGATTTCTGCAATTAAACGATACTCTGTATCCGCTACTCGTTTAAGCTTGCAATTAATATACAAAACTTTGACATTTACGTTGTTTTCTTTTGCAACTTCTATAATATTATCTGTTGTATATCTTACTGATAATGTTTTACCTGTTCCTGTTTTTCCATAAATAAACAAATTAGATGGTTTTTCTAATTTTAATACAGGTGCTAGAATTTCTGCAATCTGATTTATTTGTTCATCTCTATGATATATTTCTTGTGGAACATAAGAAGTTTGCATTGCTTTCTTGTTTGCAAATAATGAATCTTGCTTAAGAAATTTCTCAAAAAAATTATTTAATCCTTTTTTTACCATTTATTTCCCCTTCACAAATTATAATTTTGATAAAATATGATTTAATATATATGTATTTGCATATGCAATGAAGGTTTTATAAATTTATTTCTTTTAGAACAAATGTGTTGTAATTATGTATGTTTCAAAACATATAAGACACACCCTTATTTCATATGGAACCTTCTTTTTTCGCATCAGAGGGCTCTTCTCTCTTCATTATTCAATTATTTATAAAGAAAATCCTCCTTCTCTTTTTTATATATTTTATATTACTTCTTATTTATATTATTATTAATTATTATTATATATTATATATTATATTATATTATTTCAATATAGAAATATATTATTATATATAATTTTAATTTTTTGAAAAATTTACAAAAAAATAAGAGAAAAAGAAGAAAACAAGTCTACAACATATAGTTTTAATACAATACAATATTTTCTCATTACCTTCTATTATTATATATTTTATTAAAATTTATTTATTTTTTTATTATTTTATTATTTCAAAATCAAACACCTTTCTTTATTTTTTTAGTTAGTTCCACAGGAAACCAAGGTGTAAGGGTAAGACTTTTGTGCTTAATAAATAAAAAGGACGATTGTTTTCACTGCGTAATGATTACAAAACAGAAATCTTTATAAATGTCTATTTATTCTTACTTTTTACAGAAAAATATTCAACAAAGATAAATTTGATTGAATTAACTATTATTAACACACTTCACACACACAAACCTAGGGGGTTTAATTAAATGATTATGCAAAAAGATTTCATAGAAAAACTCAAAGTATTCGGATTAAACAGTTATGAAGCAAAAATATGGATTGCTCTTCTCTCACGTGGCGTTTCAAGCGCAGGTGAACTTTCAGACATTTCAAATGTACCTCGTTCTCGAAGTTATGATGTTCTAGAATCACTTGAGAAAAAAGGATTTATAATTATGAAAATTGGGAAACCAATTAAATATATTGCAGTACCTCCTAATGAAGTTTTAGAACGTGTAAAACAAAAAGTAAAAAAAGATGCAGATGAAGTATCTAAAAATCTTGACACTCTTAGAGAATCTGATGTATTAACAGAACTTTCCTCATTACATAATAAAGGAGTAGAACTTGTTGAACCAACAGATCTTACTGCTAGTTTCCGAGGACGGAATCGAGTTTACGATCAAATTCTATTAATGCTTAAAGAAGCAGAAAAATCATTTACTTTAGTTACAACCAAAGAAGGTTTAACTAGAAAAGCAGAATATCTTGCTCGAGCTTTCAAAAAAGCACATGAAAGAGGAGTAGAAATTCGAGTTGCAGCACCTCTTACAGGAGCTGAAGATGTTGTGGAACTTCTTTCGCCTTTTACAGAACTAAGAAATTTAGAACACGTAAAAGCACGATTTGCTATTGCAGACGATACTGAATTAACATTCTTATTATTTAACGACGATCAAATCCATCCAACATATGATGTTGGCGTATGGGTTAACACACCTTTCTTTGCAGGAGCATTAAAACAGTTCTTTGATGTAGCATGGGAAGATCTAAAAGTTATTAAAGCTAAGAAGTAAGAAATATGAAAAAAAAAACACATCCTTTTAGCGAACAAACTAACCATTTTAATCTTTCAAGAATTGTTTTTGGAGGAAGGTATTCTTTAAATTTAAAAGTTTCAGATTTTGAGTTAATTCAATCTTCTGCAAAAATTTCTCAACGACCACTTATTTTTGGACTTTCAAAAGATTTAGTTATTAATTCAGAACATAAAAAAGATCCTCATCTAAATTCAATCACGACTTTTTTAGAAAAAAAATATTTTTCTA
>CAYRYC010000063.1:0-3203 GCA_964428445.1 uncultured Methanosarcinales archaeon
AATTCTCTGCACAAAAGATCGAGCTAGAAAGACTTGAAATGCTCCTTCCAAAAGCACAGAGAGGATTGGAAATTGCAAAACAAAGTAGAGAACTTTTGGAAAGAGAGCAAATGAAAGTGGATATGATTGTAAAAGCATATCAGCAAGAAGAGAATAAATTAAAACTTCTTGAACAATCTGTTAAGAATAAGGAAGAACTTGTCGCATTAATTGAAAAGCAAATAATTGAGAAGAATGAATTTCTCAAAAACTTTTCTGAGAAGGAATTAGTATTAGATATAAGTAAGAAAGAGAAACTAGCATTAGCATTTGATAAGATAAAACAGAACAGATCCATAATTAATCAACGAAAAGGAGCATTGGAATCTGATCAAAAACGATCTCTTCAACTTGTGAATACTATTTCTTCTTTAGAAAACTGTCCGACTTGCAAACAGGATGTCGGTTCCGATCACAAAGACCATATGCAAAAAGAACAACAATTAATTATTGATACCATTGGAAAGAAAAAGATTGAATTAGAAGAGCTAGGTCTTAAACTTTCCGAGAAAGAAAAAGAACTCGATGCAAAGAAACTTATTATAGACAAAGAAGAAAGAGATTATCTTCTTTTCAAACAACAGAAAGTACAATTTGTAAAATCAAAACAAGATCTTGAACAACTAGAGAAGAAGAAAGAGACAGAATTGTCTTCTCTTGGAAAAATTCAAATTGAACTTCTTAGCCACAAACAAGTATTAGATAGAGATAGACCTATTATTGATTTTAATTTGATGAAAAAACTTGCCGATGCTAAACAATCCGAAAGATTGAAAGATCGAGAGTTCACAGAATTATCTACTAAACTTGATGTTTCTAAAAAAATGTCTTTGGTAATAAGAGAAGCTCTTGTCAAGAAGACAGAAATTGCAAAACGAATTGATGAATTGTCCGGTGTTAAAGATTGGCTCTCAGAATTATTTCTTCCTCTTGTGAAAACAATAGAGAAACGTGTACTTCTCAAAGTTTATCATGAGTTTAATGATTATTTCATGCAATGGTTTGCGATGCTTATTGAGGATGATGCGTTTACTGTTAGACTTAACGAAGATTTTACTCCTCTAATTGAACAGAATGGTTTTGACACTTCAGTTGCGAATCTTTCAGGAGGAGAAAAGACCGCTCTTGCATTGGCATATCGTCTTGCTTTGAATAAAGTTCTTAATACTTACTTCGGTTCTTTGCATACAAAAGATATTCTCATACTAGATGAGCCTACGGATGGATTCTCAACGGAGCAAATTGATAGACTTAGAGATGTTTTTGATCAGTTAGAATTATCTCAATTGATTCTAGTATCTCACGAACATAAACTTGAAAGTTTATCTCAGAATATAATCAGAGTCGAGAAACAAAATCAGATAAGCATCCTGAAATAGGCTCTTCTTATAAAGAACGGCAGTTTTAGACTTTCTCTCAGACGAAAGCTTTATATACTGATTTAATTAATCTCTACCGGAGGGTAATCCCATGAGGTCTTATACTAAAATAATTATATTAGCTATGATGTTCTTGCTAGTTTTAAGCTTTGCAACTGCATCTTCTGTCGAGATTGCTCCGACATCTACATCATCTAATCATGTATATTTTGATGAAATTGCGGAGTACGAAATTACACTTACAAATACTCAAGGAGTAGCGCAAGTTTTCTCTTGGAGTATAAATCCTGTTGAATGGGTCACTGAAACTGCGTCAAGCGTTCGTGTTGATCCAGGTGATACATTAACTGTGGAATTAAAAATTCGTCCGCGACCAACAAATTACAAAGGTCCTGGATTCTATGTTGTTCCAGTTACTGTACAAACACCGACAGATACATTCAATGAGCAGACAACAATTTATATCAAAAGTGTTCATGACGGAGGCTACAAACCATCGGTTGCTTTAACTGCAACAATGGGTTCAGAAGTTGATCCTAGAGAACCAGTATCTGTTCAAATTAATTTACGAAATAGAAATATTCTTGATCTAGAAGGAATGGTTCTTTCTATTGACGGTGAAGAATTTGAAGATGTATTTGAAGTAGACCTTGGTGGTCTTGAAGAAAAAACTTTTGAGTATAGGTTCGAAATTGACCCTCTTACTGGACCTGGAGCTCGAGACCTTTCTGTAACTTTAGATTACAATGAAGAAAGAATCAATGAAGTAGATAGATACTATGACATTGGTGCGTATTCTTTTATTGATAGATCCACACCTGTTTCTTCATCTTTCCTATTTAGATATGTAAAAGTTTCTTCATTACAAAACGTTGCAAACGTTGAAAAGACGGTGTCCTTAGACCTCGACATCCCTTGGTATGAAAGAGTTTTTACAAATGTTCACATTGAAGTAAGTTCTGTAGAAAGAACAGGCGCAACAACCTGGGACGTAACTTTAGAACCAGAAGAAACTGGAACTGTTACAGTTATTCAAAATTATAGAGCAATCCCTCTTATTGTTCTTTTAGTAATTCTTGGATTCATCGCATACTTTATGCTTCGAACTCCAATCGTTCTAAAAAAACAAACAATCGTTACTGGACGAGACACTGAAGGCGTAAGTGAAATGAAAGTTCGAATCTATATTAGAAACCGAACTGGAAAAGCATTCTACAATCTACGTGTTCTTGATAGAGCTCCTCCAATCGCACATGTTAAAGTGGGATCTGGACTTGGCGTTCTTGAACCAAGCGACGTTGTTAGAACCGATAAGAAAGGAACAATTATCAAATGGGACTTCGATACATTAGAATCATTTGAAGAAAGAATTGTTACCTATACAATCAAAGCTAAGCTAAAAATCATGGGGCCTTTAGGACTTCCTCCTGTAAGAGCTAAGTTTGAGAATTCAAAGGGAAAACAACGAACAACTGTGTCAGGTAAAGCCGAAATCGGCGGATTGGCTCAGTAAACTTTTTTTATTTTATTTTTCTTAATTTTCTTCTAATTCTAGCTTGTTTCTAGGAAATATTTATAAAGAAAACAACAGTCCAAAGCAGTATTGCTCTTCCCCCCTTAGCTCAGCTGGTAGAGCGCACCGCTGTAGAAGTCGTTTGACGTTACGCGCCTAAATTATGGTGCTACGAATGATAAACGATCAGCATAAACGGTGAGGTCGGTGGTTCAAGTCTGCCAGGGGGGACTCTTTATTGTTTCTTTTAGTGGGTATATTCTTCTTTGAGA
>CAYRYC010000064.1:0-3179 GCA_964428445.1 uncultured Methanosarcinales archaeon
TACTGACAAACAAAATTTAAAGAATATTGTTGACAATTATGTTGGTTATTCATCTGATGACTTATCAAATATTTCTAAAGACTTTGTAGACAATGATGTTTCTAAAAGACAATCTGTTGGAAATGCTATTATGGCTTTGTATGATTTGAATGAAACTGCTAAAATTGATTTAATTTTGAAAGAAAACAATTATGATTCCTTAAGTTGTAGAAATGCAATTCATCAAATTGATGTGTTTACTACACCTGGAGCTAGGGTTTCTTTTTCGCTTAGTTCTGATAAAAAAACTGATTCAAAAGAGTCTATTTTGATTGAAAAGCCTAAAGATACTTGTAATATTTGTTTAGATATTAATCATCTTAATCGTCCTTTTTTTGATTATAAAAAGAACGAAGGGGAAAAATCTTATAGATCAGATATTGTTCAAAAAGATTCCATAAATAAGAAACAAGAATTTGAAGATGTACAAGATGCGTATTCAAACAAATTACTTAATTTAGATTCTAATATGTATAATGAAAAAGGGAAAATAATGCCTGATTCAATTTCTAAAAAATCTCTTCATTTAACAGAAGGAATTTTTCATAAGCATACTTCAACAGAGGAACAATTAAAACACGAAATTAGTTCACTAAAACCTGCTGTTCTTGTTGCATTACCTCAAAAGATGCAAGAAGTATATTTTCAAGCTGTAAATAATTATTTTGATTTACAGAAATAAGATAAATAATTTTTTTATTTTCTTTTTAATCTTCTTTTTTAGTAAATGAATCTAATCTTCTATTCTTCTTATGACTTTGAATTTTCTTCTGAACAAAAGGTTCTTTAACAAATAATAAATTAGGAATATGAAGAAGATCTTTTTTCTTTGTTTTAATAATTGTTTCTGATGCATTAATTTCTATAACTCTTCCTTCAACGTTTTTGAAAGTTACTTCATCTCCTATATTGATTGCTTTACGTTTTTTTATGGTTCTATATGCGATCATATTAGGTATGCTGTCTTTCAAACTAAGGATTATTGTTGATAATACAATAATTGTTAAAATAATTACAACTATATTTAGTAAAAGATGTGTGATACCAACTTGGTTTAATGCAATTATGAAAAAGAGAATATAACATCCATATGCGACTAGTTTACTAAGGAATTTTTGAAATGAAACTTTTAATCCTGTAGTTCGTTTTACTGTGCTATCAACACCGAAATCTTTGAAGATACGTTCGATTAGTTTACTAGCAACTCTTCCAACAATTAATCCGACGAAGAAAATAATCATAGCTAAAACTATATTAGTAATAAGAGGATTCTGAGCAAGCAATGATTGGCTTGTTATGTTGATAGTTTCGTTAATTGCCATTGTTTTTTTTCTTTCGTGTCACGTAGTATGAACTTTGTTCATCGTTCGAGTTTCACTGCGAAGTTTTATTTTTCTTGCGATCCTCTAATTCGTCTTCGCTCGTTAGTCGCAAGAAAAAACCTTGCTACAAGAAGACACTATTTTATTTGGAGTTGAGGATATATGTGATATAATCCTTTTTGTACTTATAACCGTTTTGTTTTGCTAGTTTTTCAAGGGCTTTATCTGTTCGAGAGCCGTACTGTGCTGCTCGTTTTGGACGGAATGAGAACTTTTGAGGCAGTCCTAGAATAATTGCTGCTTCTCGTAATACAATCTTATTTTCTTCATCATTTAGTTTGTATTTAATAGGGATGTTCATTGATAGAGAGATTAATTCTTCATCTAGAAAAGGTGTCCAGAATTCAATTTTTAGTTTTTTAGAGATTGCAAAGTCTCTTAGAAGATCTCTTTCGTACATTCCTTTCAAGCCATTCCAACATTCTTCATGTTTGTTATCTGCCTGTTTATGTCTGTGATATCCTGCAAAAATTTCTTCGCTACCTAGACCGCAGAATATTTGAGTAATTTCAGAATCTATTTTTTTTAGTTCTTGAATTCCTGAAAATTCTACACTACCAACTCCTACATTAACTACGTTTGCTAAATCTTTTCCTAAAATTTCGATTGTTTCTTTGAAAACTTCTTTAATTTCTTTGAAAGAAAGTATTTTTTCAACATTGTTTATTTGTAATGTTGATGAGGCTTCTCGAGCTTCCTCTATGTCTTCTGGAAGTTTTTGTTCCTCATTATCTTGGAATCCTATTGTTACTGAATGAAAATCAATATTATTTTTTTTAAGTATATGTGTTATGAGTGTTGAATCAACACCGCCTGAGAATAAAACGCCAATTTTTCCTTGTTTTAGTGCTTTCTCTGCTTGGGAAAGGACTGTTTGTTCGATTTTTGCAGCGAGAATTCTAATTATTTCTCCTCTAGAGATTATTAGTTCTTCTTCTTGTGCTCGAAGAGAGTTTATTCTCTCTTCCCATGCTTTTTTTGTTATTTGCATTTTGTTCTGAAAGAGTCTTTGCTTTAAAAAGCTTTATTGGATTTCAGGCTCAGATTTATAAGTTAATATCCACTTTAGAATAGTTACAGTGGTACAGATTAAAGAAACAGGGGTTTTTTCTGAAAAACAGAAATTTGACATTCTTAAGAAAGGTATTCCTATAACTGATGAATATGATGCTTTTAATGCCGAAGAACTTTTAGGGATGGAATCTTTAACTAAAGTTGACTATTTACGAAATTTATTGCATCCTTCAAAGAAAAACTTTGTTTCTCAAAAGGATCTTGAACTTTATGTTGCAATTAGAAAAGATTATTTGGAAAGAACTCCTATTGAGAGGCTTGCATTTGTTGCAAAGAACACCAAACTAGTAAATCCTAAAAAAGTAAGTTTAGATTCTCTTAATGATTTGCCTTTAGAGTTATTTTCTAAATATTTGGAAATAGAATATCCTGCTGAAAAAAGATTTAGAAATTCTTTATTTTGGGATGAAAAGGTAGCAACTCCTGATCAAATAATTACTGATTTGACAAATCCTGTGGGTTTTGAATTAATTCCAAGAACACTAACAGGAAATTTAACTCCTCGTGCAATTGTTGGACATGCACAACAAGGTCATTGTGAATTTCACAGTAATATTAGGCCTAACACAACTCTTGATGATATTATAACTGATGAAGTTTTATCTCAATTTAAAAATAAAAATAAATTTCCTTATTATAATTCTGCAGAAGAATTTCTAATTGAAACTCAAAAATATATTAATA
>CAYRYC010000065.1:0-3093 GCA_964428445.1 uncultured Methanosarcinales archaeon
TAAACGCCATTCTTCTAAGACCAATTACAAACACAAACGAACTATATCAAAGAATAAGTGAACTACATCCTAACTATAATGACGTATTAGGAATATATGATTTTCAAGAAGTAATAGAACACGCAACAATAGACGACGTTCTTCGTTTTCTAAAAAAAATAGATTTAGATAGTAAAGATTATGATAAAAGAATATGTTTACACATAGATACAACAAAACAAACCAATGTAAGTAAAATACAATCATTTGTTGAATCAATAACAACTCTGGCTCCAGAAAATATTTCTTGCGTATTCTCAATAACAAATGAAAGTTTAAAAGATCAAACAAAACTTTTCAAAGAAATAACTAGACTTTGTAACGAACATAAAGTCAGACTTCATATTCAAAATAAAACAATTCACGAAACACCAATACTCATAGGTAAAGGCGGAACATACACAATAAAACGAAGTGATTGGAAAGCTTACCAAGAACTAGATATAAAAAGAACAATAGGTTTATGTTTTGCAGACGCGAGTATTGCAATAGATTTACGAAAAGTGTTTGAAGAAGAAAAACCATTCGAAATTCTCAAAGAATTATTTCCAAAAATTGCAAAAACACTAATCCTGGGAACGGCAGCATTAAGAAAAAAATCAGATATACTATTTAGTAAAATAAATGAATTAAATAAACCATTTCAACATCAATTCTTTGCATACGCAACAAGCTACATTCGTTTATGGAACTACGACATGAAAGCAGATTATTTTGACTCATTAACAGTACATCTACAAGGAGCAGCAACAGAATTAGAAACAATTGCTAAAACTCAAGAAACAGTTTTTAGAGCTTGCGGATTACCAATCTCAGTAAATCTCTCACTTTCAAGTGCTTTCAGAAAATTTGCTGAAACATTATCAAAAAGAAGATATCATAAAGTAACAATAGTATCAAAGAATGACATACTTTCACCAGAAGTAAAGAAACACATAGAAGACAGACAATCACTTCTTGACATAATGAGTTCCGACAGAGTTCGTTTCTTCAGAGCTGAAAACGGCACATCTAAAAATGTTGTTGATGAATTCTTTATCCTCCTAGAATTATACAAAATACCTCTTTTCGCATATGATTTCAAAAAACGACAGGGTGAGGTGACACTCGATACATTTTTTTAGAGAAAAAACATGGAAGTAAAAAGCACAAACACAAAAGATCTTTGGATGAAAGCACTAAGACTAATTATGTCTGAAGGAGAAGAGTATCTAGACAGAGACGGTCGAACATGCAAAGAAATTATGAATCTACAACTTATACTTGAAGAACCAACTTCAGAAACAATCAATCAACCAATAGATATAATCACAAACTTCCAAGACTGGATTTATCCTTCCAAAGAAGAACTAACAAGCGTAATGTTCAAAGAAATACGAACTTCCGCATACGAACACACATACGGAGGAAGAATGTTCAAATTTGGAGGAGTAAAAGATCAAATGAGAGAATTCATAATTCCAGCACTAAAAAATAACTCTCTATCACGACGAGCAGTCGTCTCAATCTATAATCCAATAATTGATTCAGACTTAACAAATAAAAATACTCCCGCATTAATGTATTTTCAATTCAGAATAAAAAAAGGCAAATTATTACTAACAGCAAACCTAAGAAGTAATGACATACTAATGGGTTGGCCAGCAAACATCTACCAATTGTTCAAAGTTCAAGAATCCATTGCAAAAGAAATGGATTTAGAAATAGGTTCTATAACAGTTATTAGTAATTCTGCTCACGTATTCCTGGATAGAGAAAATCCTCTGTTTGATAAATTGAAATTATAATTTAAAAATAAAAATAAAAAATT
Source organism: uncultured Methanosarcinales archaeon (assembly GCA_964428445.1). GTDB lineage: Archaea > Nanobdellota > Nanobdellia > Woesearchaeales > SKGA01 > SKGA01. The sequence goes on from CAYRYC010000065.1 coordinate 1,850, forward strand.
ATTTCAAAATATAAAACTTATTTAAAAAAGAAGAGTCTCCAGTACGAGAATAGTTAAATAATAGGTTCTCCGCTTCTGATTTGTGTTTTGTAGACTCATTGTCAGATAAAAAAAGAACATTATCTTTACAATAATTATTAATCGAAGAAACAGATTTCTTTAAAAACAACTTTTTACAATCAGCATTTTCAAATAAGGTAGAAATATTATTTTCCAAAGAAATTCCGCCTTCAACAAGTTTATCGCTAAACAGCAAACTATAAGTATTTTTTTTAGACATTTTATCACCTTTTCATTTGTTTTCAAACAAACTAGTAATATTATGGGGAAAGAAATACATAAAGATGAGTCTTAAGGTTCTTAAGATAATAAAATTAATCCGAAGAAAAAACGGAAAAAATGAAAAAATTAAAAATAATTTCTAAGAACATAAAAATTCTTCAAATTTGATTTTTCTCCAGTTAATAAAAATGCATTCATTAAAGAAAAAGGAGCCATAGAAACTCCTGAAGAACCATTATCAAGAATCATAGTTCTCTTCATCAAATATTTAACGGCTTTAGTTTTATCATTTTTGCAATAAAGCTTATTAAACCGAACATCATTAAAAAAAATATCTGTACGATCTTTTAAAGATGTATCTTTGTCCAAAGATTTTCTGCTATAAAAAAATGCATAGTTTTGTTTTTTAAATATATCAAAATTCATTTATATCACCTTTTTTGAGCGATTTTCGCTCTAATGTTGCTATTATTGAGTGGTATTTAAATCAAATTCTTAAGAACCTTAAGATTTCTTAAGGTTTTCACCACTTCCTAGTTACTACAAACGAAAGATTTATATAGTCGAAACACCGTAGCAATATATATCTGGTGAAAAGCTAATGAGCAAATTAGAAGATAAAATCAAGAATTTCGGACGAAAACTAGTTAGAAAACCATCTAAACTGCTTATTATGACTGCTCTGGGCCTTCTATCCTACGTCGCTAGCGGACAGACAATGGCAGAAGGACAATTCGACATACAATCAAATGCAAGCACATACTTAACAGATCAAACAGCAAAATTATGGGTTGCTGAAGATAGTGCAAATACAGTAATGAGCACAGATTTTACGTGGGCATATGAATTCAATATAGATCTAGGTCCTAACAGCAATCAAGAAATTAACCCTTCTCAATACAGCTCTCTCGCGAAAATCATAAGCGGAGGACAAGATCACACAATCAATTTCACATCTCAAT
>CAYRYC010000066.1:0-2934 GCA_964428445.1 uncultured Methanosarcinales archaeon
CTTAAATAGTTCATGTAAAAATCAATTGATACTTCTCATAACAATAATTAAAAAATATACGCCAATGATTAAAATAGTTCCTGAAAATAAACTTCCTTTTGATTTTTCATATAATTCCTTATTTTGATTTTCTATGGCTTGCAAAGATTTTACTATGGCGTTATAAAAAAACAATAGTTGAGCTAATATGAATATTGCAATTAATATTTTACCCATTAAATTCATTTGCGATATTGTATCAGAAAAAGCAATTGTGATAAAACCTATTGAAACAGAAAACATAATTGCTGAAAGAGTTAATATGTGTCCTGCAAGAATATTAATATTTTTATCCATCTTCAATCCACGCACGCATTTTCAATTAAATCCAATTTTGTTTCTAATTTATTAGTTACTAATTGTATAGAAATACACTCTTTATTATTCTTTAAATATACTATGTGTTCTCCAAAACCTAAATTACTAAATTTTTTTAATTTCTCATTTTCAAGATCGTAAATATATACTGTATAATCTCCTTTCTCCTGAAGTCTTAAAAAATATGTTAATTGAGATATTTCGACATTATTCAAATCGACATGAGTAATTTGTTCATCTTCAATATTGAATTTTATTTCTTGGACAGAAACAGTCAAAAAAGATCCTGCTATAATTAAAATAAATAAAACTGAAACCATAATCACAGCTAACGATGCATTTCCCATAAATAATCTATTAAAATAACTCTTTTTTAAATCTTCCTTTTTATTGCTCAAGCTCTCCAAAGCCCGAATTTCATCCTTTCCGCTTGTTTTTACACAAGATTCATCCTTTTTACACCAGTTCATTTTTTACACACCACCGATTATATGGTTGAAAAACGGTTAAATTTATAAAAAAATGAATACTCAAGAAAGCATGGAAACAACAACACTCGACGAAATCAGAGGACTTCACATCGCACATACGGATACGGGAGACTATTTTATGTTCAACGGTGAGTTGAAGAAAGAATTCTTGGTCAAAGGTAAAATAACTAAAATTCGAGCAGGATTATTATTTCTAGAAATAGATGGCGAAAAGTTTTCTGCACACAAACAAGAAGGATTTGAAGCAGGAGAAGAAGTTATTTGTTATATAATTCCTAAAATGAAAGAAGGCATCATAGAATTTACTGTTCGTAGTTTAGAAAAACTATAAATTAAGACTTTCTAATTCGGAGACATTGTTAATCATATAATCTCTTACTGCAAAAGTCCCATTATATTTAGGAACATATAGATCTCCTTCTTTTTTTATTTCAAAAATAAGAGAAGAATGACACCAATAGGCATCTTTTGAACGTATAAGTTTTTCAAAAGAAGAATCTAAAGTTAAATCGCGAACCGTAGGATTAGAAGGTGCGATGAAATCAGTCGATAGAATATACAATAAATTATGTTCAGGGAATGATCTGAAAAATCCACCAGTATAAACCTTAGGATCGTTATGAAAATAAGCCAGATCGCCATCTTTTAATTCAGGTCTAGGAAAACGAGGATGATGAGGAAAAATAGAATGATGAATTCCGTTTGCTTTTTGATACATTAATGATTCCTTAGTAAATAAAGGAGCAGGATCAGCACCGTTTTTATGCACCCAATCATAGCATTCGTTTGTTAAAGAATCAATTTGTTCATCATCCATAAAAGAGACAAATGAAGATTATGTTTTAAAGTTATTTATTCCAGTATTCGTCGCCAACATAGTGTAGCGAAGCAACAACCTTACCGCCACTCTGCGCCAAAAGATCTTCCGATGAAAATAAAGATAGGCCAACACCTAAAGGTTTACCATGGGTTTCATCCACAATAACAACAAAAGAATCTTTCTCGAATTCATCACAGGTTGTTACTCCTGGTCGCATAATATCTGCACCATTAACAACAAACTTTACCGCACCCATATCTACAACAAGTTTAGGCAGAAGTTCTATATGTTTCAAAAGAAGTTTCAATGTTGGAAACCATTGATTATCTTTTTGAATAAAACAAGGATCTTTTCCAACAAACATAATACCATCATCAACTGCAACATGAGATTTCTTATCCATAACTAATTCCGCAGGAGGAAATTCTTCTAGAAATTGTTTAATATCTGATTTTGAGAACTGTTTTCGAGCCATTAATAATAATTAAGAGTGATTTTTTATATAAAGCTTCGCCACAAATCCACAATCTTTATAAAACATATATTTGTCTGTAAAAACTACACAAATTGTTGTGAGGGGACATATATTGGTAAAATCACATAGAAAAAAAATGAAAACTAGTCATGCTAGCCATGACACTCATAAAGCAAAACCGCATTCAGCTCATAAGCCAGCTAAAAAAGATAATTCAAATCTTTTTGTATGGCAAGGAACAGTACTTATTCTTGGAGTACTTCTTGTTCTGGCAGTATTTACAAATGGATTCACAAATATTATTCCTGAAGGAAGAAATCGAACAGCAGATCTTGTTGATCAAGTAGATGAACCTTTAGAAGTTGAACTCTATATAATGAGTCAGTGTCCATACGGAGTGCAAGCAGAGAATACAATCTTTGAAGCAATCCAAGACATAGGTGAAGAAAATTTTGATCTTACGGTTGCACACATAGTTACACCTGCAGGCGACGGAACATTCCAAAGTCTACACGGACAACCAGAAGTTGATGGAAACATCGTACAACTTTGTGCAGAATCAGTTGATTCAACAAAATATCTTGACTTCGTTCTTTGTATGAACGCACAAGCACAATTAATTCCTGACAATTGGGAAACATGCGCAAGCGATCTCGATTACGATGTTGAAGCAGTGCGAACATGTTTCGAAGGACAAGAAGGTATTGATCTTCTAACAGCATCCGCAGCTTTATCTCAAGAAGCAGGAGCAAGTGGAAGTCCGACAATTTATGTTGATAACAAACCATACA
>CAYRYC010000067.1:0-2296 GCA_964428445.1 uncultured Methanosarcinales archaeon
TTTTAGAAGGATCTGAACCTAAGTAGGCAAGATCTTTAGTAACTTGTTTGCCATTTTTTGTTAAAGAGGCTCGAAGATAATAATATTCTTTTCCTCCGATTGTTTTCTTATAGATATAAACCATGTAGTTAGTAAAGAGGCGTTTATTTATAAATCTTACCCTTTAAAATTGCATATGTTGATTTAAAGGGTAAATTTACCCTGTTAATATAAAAAATAAGAAACAAAGGGTAAAATACGGCTGAGTTTATAAGAATTTCTTAAAAGAAAGAACTAGCAATAGTAACTAAAGATGTTTTTTTACTTCAACAATTGCAGAGTTTGCTATTTCTGTTGCAATTGAAACATATTTAGCATAAGCAGATACATCTAAATTTTTAAAAGCAGTATTCATTGTTTGATCTTCGTTTCCCATAGGTCGAAATTGAACTAAATCAGAAGCTACACCGCCATAAACACCTTTTGAAATTCCATCTCCTTGATAATCTCTTATAGTTAATGCTTCAACACCTTCGTATTGTTTTCCCAGTCCTAATGCTAAAGAACTAAAATTGGCCCAAGCTCCAACTACATAACTTCTTCCTTCCGAATAAATTCCTTTTTGTATGTTTTCTTTTATTTCTTTAACGTTATCAATAATATTCTGCTTACCCATTGTTGTTTTTGAACTGTCTGTTGTTATCATCCTATATTTATTGTAAAACGATCCTCCTTTTTGTTCATCCAGAGGATTTAACATTGCAGTCACGCCATAAAATGTGTTTTCATCTTTTTGAAAAACAAAACGAGCTTCTTGATCATTATCATTAGTCATAGAATATTTGTTTGTAATTGCAAGCAGCCGTAATAATTTAGGAAGTTCTAGAAAAGGGCTTATTTCTTCTGACTTTAGCATTGAAAAAACATAACTTGGAATGCATAATCCAATTATACCTAAACCGCCTATTTTCAAAAAATCTCTTCTATCCATAAAAGACCTAAATGGAACTGAGTTTATAAAAATAACCCATTAATAACAATTTACACAGTTACAAAAAAAGAAAGAAAAATCAGCATAATGGTTCATACCAAAAAGGATTGTTTTTAACGACATCATACAATATAATTCTACCTGTATCAGCTACATCCTTAGCTGAATGTTGACGTAGAATAACTTCATCTTGATTAGATGGATTCACACCCAAAATTTCCAATTTCCCAATAGGTGTAGACATCGCATATCGAGGTTTATGTACACCAGTTAATTGCTTATTAAACTTATTAACAATTGCAATCCCTTCCTTTAAAGAAACTTGCTGTTGTAAACTCCCCATAACTGGTCGACATTGAAATAAATAATAAGGACGAACTCCATGACCAGATAAAGAATCAAACAATTCAAAAAGATCTTCAGCCTCATCATTAATTCCTGCAAGCAAAACAGTTTGATTATACTGGTTAATTCCATGATCACGAAGTAATTCTATTGAAGCAATGGATGAAGAAGTAAGTTCTTTCTTATGCTCAAAGTGAGTAGACACATGAACTTTTTTCCCAGAATAATTTTCAAAATTTTGTAAAACTAAAGCAAGATTAGGAGTTATTCGTTCAGGATAAAAACTATGTATTTTTGTTCCAAAACGAACAGTAGTAATATGATCTAAACTCTTATCAGATAATAATTCTAAAATATTTCCAATTGAATCATCATCAAGCATAAGCGAATCTCCGCCAGTAAGTAAAATGCTATTAATTTCTTTGTTATTTGCTAAATAAGTAAATGCTTCCTCGTTAGGAAACGTTGTTTCTTCAGATGATGATTTTCCTTCTATAAATAATCTCTTTCTAAAACATTCTCGACAAAGACTTGCACAAACATTACTAACTAAAGCAAGTGCTGTTGGACCATATTTATGTTGTAAACCCGGTGCCTTCCAATTAGTTTGCTCGGCACTCGTATCTAAAGAACCGCTTTGTTCTTTATATTCTTCAAGTTCTCGAGAATTTGGAAGAACAAGTTGTCGCAAAGGATCGAGCTCATCAGATGGATCCATTTGATCAACAAAATACTTATTTGTAAATATAGGAAAAGGAAGTTTTTGGCCGATAATATCTTCTATTCCTTTAAAATCTTTAAAATACTCAAGGTTTCTAATAGGGTTATTTAATTTAATATAGGATGGTTTATAATTTAAATTCATTTTTACACTTATAATAAACAGAATTAAGAAGAATGTTATAAATCTAACCTTAAATACTACATCTCAAAGAAGAATATACCCACTAAAAGAAACAATAAAGAGTCCCCCCTGGCAGA
>CAYRYC010000068.1:0-2265 GCA_964428445.1 uncultured Methanosarcinales archaeon
AAAACAATAATAAGAAAGTAGAATTAACTTATGTAGAATTTGATAAAGAAGACTACGATAGACAAAAACAACTAAAACTCATTAAAAATAGAAACTACAAACATTATACAGTTAAACAAAAAAAATTCACAAAAAGAAATAAAAATGAACAAAACATAATTCTAAAAAGATTTGAAAATCTCTATAAGAGTACTGCGAGAAAAGGAGAAAGCATAATCGCAAAAAACAAGAGACATAATTAATTAAAACCCAAAGTCTTTGTATTGATTTTGTAATTGTTTTGAAGATGGATTAAAATTTTTCATCAAATAATCATGATATGGTAAAATCCCCTCAGGCGTCTGAAATTCATTAGACATTCCTTGACCAACTGTTCTCAACAACCAATCAGCAAGAATATAAGGAAAACGATTATTTAATTCAACATCCCCGTCACCGCTCAAATGTTGATAAACAGAATTAACAATTACAATTTCTTCTATCCCAACCCAGAATAAAGTTCCTCCTCGTTTATATTTAATTTCAGAATTAGAATTTATAATTCGTTCTTTTTGACGATCTTCTTTTAATTCTTTTTGAAGCAAAAAAGAACCATAGTTTTTAAGGGGAAAATAGAAGAAAAGATTACAAATATCACTGTATCTATAATTATCATTAGGCAAAGTTAGTAAGGCATTAAGATTTTCGTTCATTTTACCACCTAAACACAGTACAAAAAGCCAAAACGAAAATCAATATAAATAGTTAACCATTTTGAAGTAGTAGTGAGGGGTCAAATTTGGGTATTAAAAGAGACATAGTAGATAAAATTCATGATAGAGCTGATATTATCGAAATTATCAGCGATTATGTAACTCTAAAGAAAAGAGGAGTTAACTACATAGGACTCTGTCCATTTCATGACGAAAAAACACCTTCTTTTACAGTAAGCCCTTCTAAAAATATTTACAAATGTTTCGGTTGTGGAAAAGCAGGAGGAACAGTTAATTTTCTAATGGAACATGAACAACTCACTTATTTCGAAACATTAGAAACTCTAGCTAAAAAATATAATATAACATTAGAATTTGATTCTGCATACGATAAAAAAGAACATGAAAAAGCACAATTAGAATATGAAGAATCAGGACGAATTTATCAAATAACTCAAAATTATTTCATGAAAGAACTATTAAATCACGATAAAGCCATGGATTATTTAATCCATAAACGAAAACTAACAGAAAACACAATCACAAAATTCAAACTAGGATTCGTACCATCAGATATAAACGAATTTGTAAAATATCTAAAATCAAAAGGAGAAAATTTGGATTCATTCATGAAACAAGGAATTTTCTCAAACATATTTGACAAAGATAGATACACTCCAAGAACAAAATACGCATCCATATTTCAAGGAATCCTAATACCAATTCAAAATCATATGAATAGAATAGAAGGGTTTGCATCAAGATATCTAAATAATGACGGATCAGATCCATTCGCAAAAGAAAAAAAACCAATAATTCCTGGTACAGATAAAAGAATAATTAAATTCATCAATTCATCAGAAGAAACTCATTTTAACAACACAAACGGAATATATACAAAACATCAAACTAAATTCAAGAAGAAAAAAATTCTATTCGGATTAAACCATGCAAAAAAATTACATCACAAATTAAAACAAATGAAAGATCTTAGAGAACTATCCTTAGTTGAAGGACACTTCGATGTAATGATGCTAGATCAAAATGAAATTCCTGCAGTCGGAAGCGGAGGAACAGCATTCACAAAAGAACAAGCTAGACTTCTTAAGAGAATGGATTTAGAATCAATTCTAGTAATGAAAGATGGCGATGTTGCAGGATATAAAAGTTCTCAAAGAGATTTTTTCCAACTTCTAAACATAGGCATCACACCATGTGCAGCAGTTCTTCCAAAAGGACAAGATCCTGATGATATAATAAGAAACTCACACGACCCAATTAAAACATACAAAGAAATAGCTCGATTAAACCTAGGAACATTTCTTGTCAAAACAGAAATTGAAATCTATAAATCCCTTTACGAAGAAAAATATAGTTCAGAAGAAATAGAGAAGAAACTGAAAGACCCTTTAACAAAATATAAATTAATATCAAATATTTTCGATCGTGATGAATTCAAAGAAGAAGGAATGAAAGAATCAATTCTAATACCGCACATAGAATCAATTGTTGAAACAGCAGGTTTCGAAGGAAGCGAAAAAAAAGCAGTCATAAATAAATTTATAGATCAAAT
>CAYRYC010000069.1:0-2139 GCA_964428445.1 uncultured Methanosarcinales archaeon
TTTGTCAGTGTGTCTCTATTTGTCTGTTCTTTTGCTTGGGTTTCATTATTTTCTTCATTTATTTGAAGAAATAAAAAATTAGGGGATGATTCGTCATTCCCTTTTACCTTCTTTTTTTTACAAATTTAATTAGTTCGCAGACTTTCCGTATTTCTCGTCGTAGACTATAAAGCCAATGAGTGTTTATTTTGTTTTATGGGTAGTGATTTTAGAAAATTGAAAATTTTCCATTTATCTTACCAGTTTCTACTGGAAATTTATGGTGTTCTGCCTCTACTGCCAGAAATTGAATTGCGAAATGTTTATTCGCAAATGCAACGTGCAGCGACGAGCTCAGTTCTGAACATTGTTGAAGGAGCTTCGAATCGTTCGAATAAAGTTTTTCTCAAACATATTCGATATAGTTATGGTTCTTGTCAAGAAGTAGAAGTAATTTTGATGCTGTGTTTGGATTTAAATTACATTCCTGAAGATGTTTTTAAGAAATTGAGTTCTCAACTTGAAGAGTTGAAGGTTTGTCTGTTCCTCTGCATGCGTTCCGTTGACAAATAGTTCGCTCTTAGTCGGAAAAATCTCTATTTATAATTCAAAAACAATATATTTATAATGTTCAGTTCACTCTCGATAAGTAGTAATACGGTGAGAGCTATGAAAATGAACTTAAAACTATTCGAACAATACGAACCTTCTCCTAAAGGAGATAATTTTTCCTTGGATACTGCTAATTTAACATTTTTCAATGAGGAGAATTTCGATTCCTTTAATATTTTAAATAATGGTTGTGTTATTAATTATTTTACTTTCTCTATTTTCGATCAAGCTTACTCTGGTAAATTTATTAAGGAGAATATTTTAAACTCTATTGAATCTGATCCGGTTAAATTTTTATCTCAATTCGAGAAAAATAATAATTTCTATCAACAAAAAATTGACATGAATCAATTTAAATTGAATGTTGAACGCGCATATATAAGATATATTTCGGTTGATGAAGCAACTAACTATATTAATTCTCTTGATTTTTCAAATTCAGATGACCAAAAAAATAGTTTATCTGTGGTTAATGCTGCTTTAATTGATATTTTCAATAGCTTTGCTAGTGAGATTGTGCATTTTACTAAAAGTTGTAATACTGCTTGGCATGAACCTTAGTTTTTTAAACACTTCCTTGTTCTTTCTTTCCATGTTATGCTTAGGTATTGAATCAACTGCCCACACTTTCGGCGCTAGTGTTGTCTCTAAAGATGGGGATGTACTTAGTAATGTCCGAAAATTGTTTACTACAAAAGAAGGCGGTTTGATTCCTGCGGAGCTTGCCGATCATCATACTGATATTTGCGATGAAGTTGTAGCTAATGCTTTGAAAGAAGCCGGTGTTTCTATCAAAGAAGTTACTTTGATTGCATTTTCTCAGAGTCCTGGTTTAGGTCATAGTTTGAGAGCTGGTTTGGCTGTTGCAAAATCTCTTGCTCTTTTACATGATATTCCTTTAGTTGGTGTTAATCATTGTATTGCTCATTTAGAAATTGGAAGATTAAAAACAGAAAGTTCTGATCCTGTTCTTTTGTATGCTTCTGGTGCTAACACTCAAATAATTGCATATGAAGGAAAAAAGTATCGTATCTTTGGTGAAACTTTAGATAATGGTGTTGGAAATTTTATTGATGGTTTTGCTCGTCATGTTGGTCTTGGTTTTCCAGGCGGTCCAAAAGTTGAAGAACTAGCAAAAAAATCTAATAATTATATTGAACTTTCCTATGCTGTTAAAGGAATGGATGTTTCTTTTAGTGGTATGCAAACTCGTTTAAAACAATTATTTGATAGTGGAAATTATTCTATTGAAGATTTAAGTTTTAGTTTACAAGAGACTGCTTTTGCAATGCTCATAGAGGTTTCCGAGAGAGCTCTTGCTCACACTGGTAAAACTGAATTACTTCTTGGTGGTGGAGTTGCTTGCAATAAATGTTTACAAGAAATGGCGATTAAGATGTGTGAAGATCGCGGAGCGAAATGTTTTATTCTTCCAAATGAATTCAATGTTGATAATGCTGCCATGATTGCATGGACTGGAATCCTTCAGTTTAATGCTGGAGATGTTTTAGATGTAGAATCTGCAGATATTTTTCCTTATCTTAGAAC